>JBDHHA010000171.1:0-8143 GCA_039589615.1 Gemmatimonadota bacterium | reverse complement strand
TCTTGCAGGCGATCGAGCAAGTGTGACAGCCGATGCACTTGTCGAGGTGAAACACCATCGAAATCTGCGAGCGAACATCCATCTCAGGTCTCCCGTCCTTGACGCGATCCGTTGTGCATTAGAACTCCACCTTGTCCATGCGCTTCACGACGACATGGGTGTCCCGGTTCGGAGCGATCGGTCCCCAGTAGTTGAAGTGGTAGGTAAATTGTCCGTATCCACCCGCTAAGAAGTTGGGCTTCAAGTGGATGCGCGTTAAGCTGTTGTGCCCTCCCGCCCGCTTACCGCCGCGCACCTGGGACTTGGGAATGCCCACAGTGCGCTCCGGAACGTGGTACACGATGCACACGCCCTTGGGAATGCGGGCGCTCACGATCGCACGGGCGCAATACACACCGTGGTCGTTGTACACCTCCACCCAGTCGTTGTCCTGAATATCCAGCTCTGCGGCGTCCTGCTCGCTCATCCACACTGGCTCGCAACCACGGGAGAGGGTCAGCATTCGGTGGTTGTCGCAATACGTGGAGTGGATGTGCCACTTCCCGTGGGGCGTGAGGCAGTTGAGAATCCGCGCGCCGCCGTCCTTGAGGGTCTGTTTGAGGTCGCCGTATGCCGCGGGTTTGGGCGACGGCTTGTACGTGGGGAGGTTCTCCCCGTAGGCCAGGTACATCTCGTGGTCGAGATAGAAGTGCTGCCGGCCGGTCAACGTTCGCCAGGGGAGCAGCTTCTCCACGTTGGCGGTGAAGGCGGCGTACGCCCTTCCACCCTTCATCACACCCGACCAGAGTGGGGAGGTATTATACCGCCGGGGCTGGGCCTGTAGATCCGCATACCGAATCCGCACGTCTTCGCTCCCGGCTCCGAGATCGACGAGATCGAGGCCCGTCTTCTTTTCTGCATTCCGGTAGGCCCGTACATTGAGCGTGCCGTTCGTCAGCGTCGAGAGATGTAGCACGGCATCTGCGGCCCAGTGGTCCTCCTTCAGCGAGGGGTACACGTCGCCGTTCCGTCGCTCCACGGGGAAGTGATTGGACGCCACCATCTCGTCATACGCGTCGCCGCACTCGTAGTGGTTTCCGTGCGCTCCGAGGCCTGTCGTCTTGATGCGATCACCCAGGCTGATGAACTTGTCGTACAGCTTCGCATAATCGCGGTCCACGACGGTCAGGCCGTGCATGGTCTTGCCCGGCACCGCGTCGCACTCCCCTTTGTACCAATCCTTGATGACCGGCTGGGAAATCTCCCCGGCCGAGTCGTGTGCGATGGGGGCCGCGACGATGTCCTTCTGCGGTTCCGGGAAGTACTTGGCGGCAGCCTCGCTGGTGGCCTTTGCCAGATCGTGGAAGATGTTCCAATCCGTCTTCGACTCCCACACCGGCGGGATCGCCGCCGAGAGCGGGTGGATGAAAGAGTGCATGTCCGTGCTGTTCAGGTCCGCCTTCTCGTACCACGACGCAGCGGGGAGCACAATGTCGGAATACAATGCCGACGAGTCCATCCGGAAGTTCAGATCGACGATGAGGTCCATCTTCCCGACCGGGGCGAACTCGTGCCACTCCACCTCCTTGGTATGGTTTTCGGAATCTTCCGCGATGGCGTTCGAGTGCGTGCCGAGGTAGTGCTTCAGGGCGTATTCATGCCCCTTCATGCTTCCCATGATGGCATTGCCCCGCCAGATGTACCACACGCGGGGGAAGTTTTCTTCGGCTTCGGGTTCGCTCACCGAGTACTGGAGATCCTTGCTCTTGAGTTTGTTCAGTACGTACTGCTTGATGCCATCGTCGTCGGTGGCGCCGTTGTCGATCGCCTCCTGACACAACTCCAGTGTGTTCTGCTTGAACTGTGGATAGAACGGCATCCACCCCATGCGAACCGATTTGTAGATCTGGTCCGCCGTGTGCTGCTGGGTGAGCTCGTTGTCGGGAACCGTGTTGTATTTGGAGAACTGCCCGTCGTATCGGTACTGGCAGGTGTTGATGTAGTGCCAGATAGGCGCCTGCTGGAGGCGAACGGCCGATTGCCAATCCTTGCCGAACGCAATCGTCGCCCAGGAATCCATCGGAGCGAGCTTCTCCTGCCCGACGTAGTGGTTGAGGCCCCCGCCGTTCTTACCAACACAGCCGGTGAGCATCAGGGCCATGGCGCCGGCACGGTACATCAAGTTGGCGTGGTACCAGTGATTGATCCCCGCGCCGATGATGATCATGCACTTGCCGCCCGTGGCGTCGGCCGTGTTCGCCCACTCCCGGGCGAACTGGATCACCGTGTCGGATGCTACCCCGGTAAAGAGCTCCTGCCAGGCCGGCGTGTACGCCGCATCCTTGTCCTCGTAGTCCTTCGGATAGGCGCCGGGCAGGCCCCGATCGACGCCGTACTGGGCCATGGTCAGGTCGTAGACCGTCGTGACCGTCACGGGTCCGTCGACGGTTTCGACCTGCATCACCGGCACGCCGCGCTGCACCTCGTTGTCGAGTCCGAATTCGGTGAAGGTCGTTTGGGCGACCTCGTCGGACCTTCCCAGGAGGGTGAGCACCGGATCATACGGCTGGTCGTCGACGGCACTTTCGGCCTTCATGTTCCAGTTGCCCGGTTTCTCGTCCCAGCGAGATCCCGAGCTCCCCTTGGGGACCACCAGCTTGCCGGTGCCGGCGTCGATGTTGAGGAACTTCCACTCCCCCTTCGAGATGTCCTTGTATTGGGAGATCTCCGACGCCCGCAGCAGCCGTCCCGGCCTGTAGTGATCTCCGTCCTTCTCGAGCTTTACCAGATAAGGGCTGTCGGTGTACTGCTTGACGTAGTCGATGAAGAACGGCGTCTGCTTCTCGTGGTGGAACTCCTTGAGGATCACGTGGGTGGTGGCCATCCAGAATGCGCCATCGCTTCCCGCATGGAGCGGCACCCACTGATCGGCGTACTTGCACACCTGGCTGAAGTCGGGAGAAAACACCACGGCCTTTGTGCCGTTATGACGGGACTCGGCGAAGAAGTGGCAGTCCGGGGTGCGGGTCATGTTGAGACACGCTCCCATGTCCGCGATCATCTTCGCGTTGTACCAGTCGGCGCTCTCGCCCACGTCGGTCTGCTCTCCCCAGATTTCCGGGAACGCCGTGGGGAGGTCGCAGTACCAGTCGTAGAAGCTGAGGTTGACGCCCCCGAAGAGCTGGAGGAAGCGTCCTCCGGCCGCGTAGCTCATCATCGACATCGCCGGGATGGGACTGAACCCGATCACCCGGTCGGGCCCGTACTGCTCGGCGGTATTGATGTTGGCAACGGACATGATCTCCATGGCCTCGTCCCAACTCGCCCGCCGGAATCCCCCCTTGCCACGCGCCTGCTGGTACTTCTTGCGGGCGGCAGGAGAAGCCTGCAGGGCCTTCCATGCCTTCATCGGGTCCCCCGTGGCACGCTTCTGCTCCCTGTACAGATCGAGCAAAGCGCTCCGGATCAGCGGGTATTTGATCCGCAGAGGGCTGTACAAATACCAGGAGAAGGAGATTCCGCGCTGACAGCCTCGGGGCTCGTAGGGAGGCAAGGAGTCTTCCAGCAGCGGGTAGTCCAACTGCTGCGTTTCCCATGTCACGATGCCGTCCTTGACGTGGATCTGCCAGGAACAGCCCCCGGTGCAGTTCACTCCATGCGTACTGCGGACGATGCTGTCGTGCTGGAAGCGGTTGCGGTAGAACTCTTCCCACTTCCTGGTCTGCGGCGAGATGATGTCTTTGATCCAACCCATTTTCGGTACCTGGCTTGTTGCAAGTCGTGGATTCAGGTGGACTTGGTCTGCCTGTCGTAGATCGACTGGTTCACGGATCCCCTCTTCCTCCCGCGCCACATCACCGTGTACAACCCCAGGAGAAACACCGCGCCCAACACCCCGGCGCCGAAGAGCTTGATGCCGTAATCCCTCGGCTGGTACAGTGCCTGCTCCGCATCGGCCAGCTCCAGAAAGCCAACCAGCGCCACCACCTCTTCGTCGGTGAGCGGTTTGTCAACGTAGGCCCGTTGCATCACGGGGAACGGGGGGCTCCCGAGAATCGCTCGGACTCCCGGCCCACCCAATCGCGAGAACACCGTGGTCAGTTCGGCCGCCAGCACCCCACCACCGATGACCGCGTCGTTGGTCACCTCGTGGCACGAGTTGCACGTCGGCCCCCCGTTGGTGAATCGGGTGGTCCCCTGAAACAGGTTCTGCCCCAGAGTGATCTGTTCTTCGCTGGCCGCTCCGGCCGCCGGAGGCGCCGCCGCTGGGCCGGCACCCCTGCCACCTTCGAGGAACGCAATGAGCGCCTCGGCCTCGCTATCCGGTATGGCGAGATTCGGCATGGGCATCCCGTATTCCCGGAGCAGTTCGGCGGCGACGGGATCGTTGGAGTTGAGCAACTCATCGGGCTGCATGATGAACCGCTTGACCCAGGCACGATCGCGCCGGCTCATGACACCCTCGAGCCCCGGTCCGATCAGGCGATCGCTCCCCGCGCTGTGGCAGGCAGCACACTTCTGCTGGAAGATTGCCTGACCGGACACCTGAGCCGTCAGGCCCGGCGGCGCCGCGCATACGGCCATGACGGCGAGACCCAATTGCAGTAGGGGGAATCTCATCACGTAACTCCTGAGTCCTCCGAGGTGGAGGGCTTCGCGTGGATTGACACTTCCGCGTATTCGGCGAGCGTTACTTCATCCAACACGCGATCGATCTGAGAGCGGAATTCCTTGAGCCGGTGATGCAGCGGGCAGGGCTCGGATTCGCTGCAGGTGCCGGTCCACAGCACACACCGCTTCAAGGCCATCGGGCCTTCGATGGCCTCCAGGACGTCCCGCACCCGGATGCCGGACGGGGCTTTGCGAAGCGTGTATCCGCTCCCGCGGCCCCGCTCCGCTTCGAGGAAGCCGTGGCGGGCGAGCTTCTGGAAGATCTTGGCCAGGAAGGTGCTGGGGAGCTGCTGGACTTCCGCGATCTCCGCGAGGGACACCACCTCCCCGGGGGGGTGCCTGGCCAGCAGGGCTAGTCCTTTGAGGGCGTATTCGCTTTCCTTGGTCAGGTTCACGACGCAGCCTCACGGGTTTTAGGTCTTTTGAGATCCTTAAGAGCTTTCGGATCTCCATTGTCCTATTTTTGACGTACGTTCATTACTGCCGGGTTCATGAACGATGTCTGAACTGTTTCTGAAGAAATCGTTATGCAATAGAACGGAGGAAAACCATGGAATTCCTGGTCCATGTCGTGGTGACGGCGGGTCTGCTCTTGGTTGTGGCCCGAGTCGTGAAGGGCTTCGAGATCACCGACGGAAAGGTCGCCCTGTGGAGCGCCCTCGTCCTGGGATTGGCCAACGGGTTTGTGCGCCCGATTCTCGTGGTCTTCACCCTCCCCTTCACCATCCTGACCCTCGGCCTGTTCCTCATCGTGATCAACGCGGTGATGCTCAAACTCGCCGCGGCACTGGTCAAGGGATTCGATATCAAGGGATTCGGCCCGGCGCTACTGGGTAGTGCGGTGTTGAGCCTACTGAATCTGGCGGTGGCGATGGTGTTCGGGCTCTAGTCATCGGGCTCCGGCAACAACCGCACCGGCTGTCCGACCCCCCAGGTGAATATCTGTTTAGGCTGAAACAAACTCGGCCATGCTCCGTACTATATGCCTAAAGCATACATGTACTAGGCAAACAGGGAGCCCAACGTGACCAAGACCCGAGCACCCGTGGACGTCGATCAGTTCCTCCCCCTTACCCCGGTGGCCTTCGAGATCCTGCTCGCTGTGGCCGAGGACGAACGCCACGGATACGCCATCATGCAGGACATCGAGGACGCCACGGCCGGGGCAATGCGACTCAACCCCGGCACACTGTACCGCGCCATCGGGCGTCTCGTGGAGGCCGGTCTCCTGGAGGAGTCGGACGCTAGGGAAGCCCCAGACCTGGACGACGCCCGGCGGCGCTACTACGCGCCCACCGCGTTGGGCAAGCGGGTGGCGGAGGCAGAAGCTCGGCGGCTGGCGGCCCAAGTGGCGGCGGCCAGGGCCAAGAAGCTCCTGCGGCGGGCATAATCCCATGCCCGAGCCCACGTTGTCCCGCTCGGTGACCTTCGCGGTCGCCTGGTACGCCCTCCTGCTTCGAGCGTACCCCGCCACGTTCCGGCGGCAATATGGGGCGCAGATGTCGGAGGTGTTCGAGGACCGGTGTCGCGCCATCCGTCGGCACCATGGCCGGATCGCGATAATGGCACTGTGCCTGGGTGCCGTCGGCGAGGTGCTGGCCAACTCCTCGAAAGAGCGCATCGGCGCATTGCGGCGGACTCGGCATGCCACACGAAAGCCCGCCTCGGCGGGTCTGTTCGAGGCCGCACTCACCGATGTGCGGTTTGCCCTCCGCACGTTTGCCAAGAACCCGCTCTTCACGGTGGTCGCAACGCTGACCCTGTGCGTCGGCATCGGTGCCAACACGGCCATCTTCAGTGTGGTGAACGGTGTGCTGCTCCGGCCACTTCCCTACGATCGACCGGAAGACCTCGTAACCGTAGCGCACACCGCACCCGGTTTGGGGTATTCGCGTCTGTCCCAATCGGGAGCAACGTACCTGACCTATCGGGATCAGAACCGTGTGTTCGAGGCCTTCGGCGCGTGGAGCCCGGCTCGGGTCTCGGTAACCGGCTTCGGCGACCCGGAGTGGTTGGATGCCATGTGGATCACCGACGATGTGTTCTCGGTGCTCCGCGTCCAGCCGAGCCTCGGCAGCGGCTTCATCACGGCGACGTTTCCGGAGGGAAGCGCCACCGTCATCCTCAGCCACGGTTACTGGCAACGCCGATTCGGAGGAGACCCCGCGGTCATCGGTCGGACCCTGCAGATCGACCTGGTCTCCTTTGAGATCGTCGGCGTGATGCCGGAGGGATTCCGGTTTTTCCAATACGAGCCCTCCCTCTACCTGCCGAATTACATCCCGCCCGCAGCCGGTACGATTCGGAGCTTCGACTATCACGGCATCGCCCGGTTGTTGCCCGGTGTTTCCCTCGACGAGGCGAATCGGGACGTGGCCCGCATGATTCCGCTCACGGTGGAATTCCCGTGGGCCACCGCCGCCGACCTGGAGGAGTGGCGTTTCGGGCCGGACGTCCATCCTCTCAAACGCGACGTCGTCGGCGACGTCGGGAACGTGCTGTGGGTGCTGTTCGGGATGTTCGGCCTCGTCCTCCTCATTGCGTGCGCCAACGTGGCCAACCTCTTCTTCGTACGCGCCGAGACGCGGCAGCGCGAGATCGCCGTGCGCACCGCCATGGGAGCGTCCCGCGGTCGCATCGCCCGGCAATTCCTCGCCGAGAGTGTGGTACTCGGGTTGCTGGCCGGCGTCGCCGGGTTGGGTCTCGCCCAGGCCGGCGTTGGGCTCCTGGTCCGCCTCGCACCGGCGAACCTCCCGCGGCTGGACGAGATCACCCTCGACCCGGTGGTACTGCTCTTCGCCCTAGGCGCGTCCGTGTTCGCAGGACTCGTGTTCGGCCTCTTTCCCGTGCTCCACTACGGCAGCCCGCACGTGGTGACGGCGTTGAAGGAGGGGGGGCGGGGCTCGAGCACCGGAAAGCAAACACACCGCATGCGCACCGCCCTCGCCGTGACGCAGATCGCCTTGGCGCTGGTGCTCCTCATCGGCTCGGGCCTCATGATCCGCAGCTTTCGGGCGCTCAAGGCGGTGGATCCGGGGTTCGACCGGCCCGAGGAGGTTCTCACCCTCCGGCTGGCGATTCCCGGGCGGGAAGTCCGCCTAGAACCGGAGCGCGCCGTCCCCATCACCCAACAGATCCTGGACCGCCTGGCGGAGGTTCCCGGCGTGACCGCCGTCGGGGCGACCTCCGCTCTCCCCATGGCCAGGGCGACGAACACGAATTCGGTGTTCGTGGAAGGATTCCCCGACCAGGACCGGTCCAGGGTCCGGTCGTACAAGGCCGTCGCGGGGGACTATTTCACGGCGATGCGGATTCCCCTCATGACAGGACGAGCCATCACGTGGGACGACATCTACCAGCGGCGCCCCGTGGGCGTCGTGAGCGAGAACTTCGCCCGGGAGTTTTGGGGGGACCCGGCGGCGGCGTTGGGCAAGCGGATCCGACACAACGCCACGGACACGTGGCGGGAGATCGTCGGGGTCGTAGGTGCCGT
>JBDHHA010000170.1:0-11738 GCA_039589615.1 Gemmatimonadota bacterium | reverse complement strand
CTGCAGCATCTGCCGGACAATCACGCCAATGTGCTTGTCGTTGATCTTCACACCCTGCAGGCGGTACACCTCTTGGACTTCGTTGAGGAGGTACTCCTGCACGGCGCGGGGCCCCTTGATGCGCAGAATGTCGTGGGGATTGACCGGTCCCTCCGTGAGACGGTCACCCGCACGCACCTTGTCACCTTCGTGGACCCGGAGGTGTTTTCCGGCCGGCACGTCGTAGGTCTGCGGCTCCCCGGTTTCGGGGTTGACGAAGATCTCACGCTTCCCGCGCTTGATCCCGCCGAACTGCACCGTGCCGTCGATCTCCGAGATCGTCGCTGGATCCTTGGGCCGCCGGGCTTCGAAGAGCTCGGCCACACGGGGCAGACCACCAGTGATGTCGCGAGTCTTGTACGCTTCCCGGGAAATCTTGGAGAGCGTCTGTCCCGGAGAGACTTCGATCCCGTCTTCGACCGTAAGCTGCGCCCCCTCCGGCACGACGTAGTTGCGCACCCGACGCTGCTTCCCGCCCTTGATCGTCTGCACGATCTCGATGTGGGGGTGCAGCTTCTTGTCGCGGTCCTCGATGATCACCCGCTGCCGCAATCCAGTGATCTCGTCGAGTTCCTCTCTCACCGTCTCGTCCTCGACGATGTCCACGAACCGCACCGTCCCACCCACATCGGTGATGATGGGATTCGTGTACGGGTCCCAGGCGAACATCATGTCGCCGCGTTTGACCAGGTCTCCGTCAGAGATATTCAACGTTGCGCCGAGCGGCACCTGGAACCGGGACCGGATTTGGTCATCTTCATCGCACAAGACCAGTTCACCCTCATACCCGGTCACGATGCGCTTCCCGTCATCGGTCTCGACGAACTGCAACCGCTCGCCGTATCCGATCTTGCCTTCCAATTTGGTCTTGCGATACGTTTGCTCGGCAATACGTGCAGCCGTTCCGCCGATGTGGAAGGTTCGCAGCGTGAGCTGTGTGCCGGGCTCGCCGATGGACTGGGCCGCGAGGATTCCCACAGCCTCACCGAGATCGACCATTCCCATCGTCGCGAGGTTCCGCCCGTAGCACATGCGACAGATACCACGCCGTGCTTCACACGTGAGCACCGAACGGATCTTCACGCTCTCGACTCCGGCATCCTCGATGCTCTGCGCCATCTCTTCGTCGATCAGCTGACCCGCGGGACACTGCAACTTGTGATCACCGTGCTCCTCCAACTCGTGGGGATCGAACACGTCTTCCGCAGCCACGTTGCCGGCGATGCGCTCGGCCAGCGGCTCGATGACGTCTTCACCCTCCTTGAGGGGGGAAATCTCGAGACCGAGAATGGTGCCACAGTCTTCCTCGCTGACCGTCACGTCCTGGGCGACATCGACCAAGCGCCGCGTGAGGTAACCGGCGTCGGCCGTTTTGAGGGCCGTGTCCGCCAGCCCCTTCCGTGCTCCGTGGGTCGAGATGAAGTACTCGAGCACCGTGAGGCCCTCTCGGAAGTTCGATTTGATCGGACTTTCAATGACCTCGCCGATGCCGCCGGTGAGCTTCTTCTGCGGCTTAGCCATCAGTCCGCGCATCCCTGCCAACTGCCGGATCTGGTCGCGGCTGCCCCGGCTGCCCGAGTCGTACATCAACCACACCGGGTTGAACCCGCCCCTTGCTCCCGAGAGGTTGCCTACCATAGCCTCGGCGATGTCGTTGTTCGCGTGGGTCCACGCGTCGATCACCTTGTTGTACCGCTCACCGAACGTGATCTGCCCTGTGGCATAAGCCTTCTGGAAGCGCTCTACCCGTGAGCTGGCTTCGTCCAGGATTTCCGCCTTTTCGTGGGGAACCTGGAGGTCGTTCACCCCGATGGAAACACCACCCATCGTGGCGTGACGGAAGCCGAAGTCCTTCAGCCGATCGAGGAACAGCACCGTCTCCGACAGGCCGGCACGGCGATACGCCTCGAAGGCAATGTCGGACAGCGCCCGCTTACGCATCACCGTGTTCTGGAAACCGAGCTCCTCCACGACCTTTGCGGGAAGAATGCTGTTGAACAGCACCCGGCCGGCGGTCGTCGCGATCCACCGCGGTGTGGCATTGACGGCGTCCCCGCCTGGCCTGTGCCAGAAATGAACCGGTGACTGGTGCGTGACCTTGCCGGCTGCAATGGCCATCTCCAGCTCCGCCAACGTCCCGATGTGCGGCGCGTTTTCGAGTTGGGCCTGGAAGTCCGCCGGCTCCTTGGTGACCACGTAGCACCCTAGCACCATGTCCTGCGACGGCTCCGCCACGGGACGACCGTCCGACGGCTTCAGCACGTTGTTGCTGGACACCATCAGGACACGGGCCTCGAGTTGGCTTTCGAACGAGAGCGGGACGTGGACCGCCATCTGGTCGCCGTCGAAGTCGGCGTTGAACGCCGCGCACACGAGCGGATGCACCCGGATGGCCTTCCCCTCCACCAAGACCGGCTCGAACGCCTGGATGCCGAGACGGTGCAGGGTGGGAGCCCGGTTCAGCAGCACCGGGTGATCGTGGATGATCTCCTCGAGGATCTCATATACCTCCGAGCTTTCCCGCTCGACGATCTTCTTGGCGCGCTTCACCGTTTCGGCGATACCCTGCTCCACGAGCTTGTGGATGACGAAGGGCTTGAAGAGCTCAACCGCCATCGTCTTGGGGAGGCCGCACTGGTGCAGCCGCAGCTCCGGGCCCACCACGATGACCGACCGCCCCGAGTAATCCACACGCTTGCCGAGTAGGTTTTGCCGGAACCGCCCTTGCTTGCCTTTGAGCATGTCCGACAGCGACTTGAGCGGCCGCTTGCCGCGACCGCGGATCGCCTTGGCACGGCGTCCGTTGTCGAACAGCGCGTCCACCGCCTCCTGCAACATCCGCTTCTCGTTCCGGAGGATGACCTCCGGCGCCCGGTGCTGCATCAGCTTCTTGAGGCGGTTGTTCCGATTGATCACGCGCCGGTACAGGTCGTTCAGATCGCTGGTGGCGAACCGACCTCCGTCCAACGGCACCAGCGGCCGCAGATCGGGAGGAATGACCGGCACCACGTCGAGGATCATCCACGCCGGATTGTTACGCTCCTCCGGCTTGTCGCCGGAATTGCGGAATGCATCGACGATCTTGAGACGCTTCAGCATCTGCTTCTTGCGGTGCTGGCTGGTCTCCGTCAACACGGCCGCTCGCAACTCCTCGGACAACTTGTCCACGTCCAGCCGGCCCAACAGCTCGCGTACGGCAGGCGCCCCGATGTCCGCGAAGAAGACCGAATCGCCCTCCTCTTTGGCCTTGGCCTTGAGCTCGAGGTACTTCTCCTCGTCCAACAGCTCGTTGGGTTGGACCTCCTGCTCCCCTGGGTCGATGACCACGTAGTTGGTGTAGTACACCACCCGCTCCAAGTCGCGGAGCGTTAGGTCGAGGAGGTTCCCCATCGGGCTCGGCAGTGTCTTGAAGAACCAAATGTGTGCCACCGGAATGGAGAGCTCGATGTGTCCCATGCGCTCGCGGCGCACTTTGGACAGGGTGACCTCGACGCCGCAGCGGTCGCAGATGACACCGCGGTACCGGATCCGCTTGTACTTCCCGCAGTGGCACTCCCAATCCTTGACGGGGCCGAAGATGCGCTCACAGAACAGCCCATCCTTCTCGGGCTTGAAGGACCGGTAGTTGATCGTCTCGGGCTTCGTAACTTCACCCCAAGACCACCAAGTCCGTTGTCCCTGCAGCTCGAGTCGCTCTCGTTCTTTCGAATCCCGCGGCCCGCGAATCTCTTCGGGGCTGGCAATCCGAATCTGGATGAAGTCGAAGCTCGTGCTGCGCTGTTCGCGAGCAGTGCGGAAATCAATCATCGCTGGCTCTCCCTATTCCTCGCCGTCTTCAGTCGCGCCCAAAGTCACTCTGAGACCGAGCGCCTGAAGTTCCTTGACCAGGACGTTGAACGATTCCGGTATTCCCGGCTCCGGTAGATTCTGTCCCTTTACGATCGCCTCGTATACGCGGCTGCGGCCGTTGACGTCATCCGACTTCACCGTCAGCATCTCCTGCAGCACGTGGGCCGCGCCATACGCCTCCAGCGCCCAGACCTCCATCTCCCCAAACCGCTGGCCGCCAAACTGCGCCTTGCCGGCGAGGGGCTGCTGGGTTACGAGGCTGTACGGACCGATCGACCGCGCGTGGATCTTGTCATCCACGAGGTGTGACAGCTTCAACATGTACAGCGGACCCACGCTGACCTCGGAGTCGAACAGATCACCTGTCCGTCCATCGCGAAGTCGCATCTTGCCGAACGGCCGCAGGCCCACGAGTCCCATCACCTCCCGCGCTGCGTCCTCGATATCGGCGTCAGACTTGGGCCCCAACATCTTGGCCAGGGCCGGCATTCCCCCCGCCTCCAGTGCCTGGGGGCGGTCGAGTGCCGCGAGCTTTTTGGCCGCCTTGGCGCCCACTTTGAGTTCGACAATCTCGCCATCGGAGGGCGGATACTCCTCGTCCTTCAGCCGTGCCTCGTGGTATGCCACCTGGGCTTCCGCCTCCTCGCGCCGGTAATCGGCAAGTTCTTTCGCCGCAGCCTCGAGGAAGTCCCGCTCCGCCTTGAGCACGTCACGAGTCTCCTGGCTCAGCGCTCGGCTGCCGAGACTGTCCAACCGCACGGTCGCCAAATCGGGCTCACCACCGTTTTCCGACGGCAACCGCTTGAGATCCGCGATGAGTGCTCGAACGGTGCCGGGTGACAGCTCCGGGGCCTTGGCGCTCAGGGTCAAGGCCTCGGAGACCCAGCGAAGCCCCCCCAGGCGCAACAGGAACCCGATCTCCGATTCGTTGGCACCCTGGAACACGGGCGTCTTCGCCTCGAAGCCGAGAATCCGTGCCGCCCATCCGAGGTGAGTCTCCAGAATCTGGCCCACGTTCATGCGGCTCGGGACACCGAGGGGGTTGAGCACGATGTCCACCGGTGTGCCGTCCGGGAGGAACGGCATGTCCTCCTCCGGCACGATGCGGGCAATGATCCCCTTGTTCCCGTGGCGACCGGCCATCTTGTCGCCCACGGAAATCTTCCGCTTCTGGGCCAAGTACACCTTGACCAACTGAATCACGCCGGGCGGCAACTCGTCGGGCTGAAGGATCTTGTCGATCTGGTCCTCGGCCTTTTCTTCCAAGCGGGCCCGTTCCTCGTTGGCCGCCTCGACGGCGGCCCGAATCCGCTCGTTGGCGGCCTTCGACGCAAACCGTAGCGTCTTCAAGTCGATGTCGGCGAAGTCGAGTCCCTCGAGGACGGTCTTCGTCAGCTTGGTCTTGGCCGGCAGGTGTTCTTCCACCGTGCCATTCTTGAGCATCAGGGCGACTTCCTGGTTGGGCAGCAACTCGCCGAGCTCCTCGAACAGCGCCGCTGTCACGCGGGCTTTTTCGTCGTTCTCCAACTGGCGGACTTCACCGATACGCTCACCACGGTCTTTCTCGACGACCTGGTCCTCGACTCGGGAGAAGATCTTCACGTCGATCACCGTGCCGGACATCCCTGGTGAAACTTTGAGGGACGAGTCCTTCACGTCCTTCGCCTTCTCACCGAAGATCGCGGTGAGCAGCTTCTCTTCCGGAGAGAGCTCGGTCTCGCCTTTCGGCGTGATCTTGCCTACCAGGATGTCGCCAGGTCCCACATGCGCCCCAATGCGCACAATGCCTCGCTCATCGAGATCGACGAGAGCCTCTTCGGACACATTCGGGATCTCCCGCGTGATTTCTTCTTGGCCGCGTTTCGTGTCCCTGACGTGCAGCTCCAGTTCCTGAATGTGAATCGAGCTATAGACATCGTCCTTCACGAGCCGCTCCGAGAGGACGATCGCGTCTTCGAAGTTGTGCCCGTACCACGGCATGAAGGCCACCATCACGTTCTGACCCAGCGCCAGCTCGCCATGGTCCGTCGCCGGTCCATCGGCGATGATGTCTCCGGCCTTGACCTTCTGGCCGACCAACACCAAGGGCCTCTGGTTGATGGCCGTATCCTGATTGGTTCGCCAGAACTTCCGCAGGCGATACCGGTCGTGCTGCATCAGCCGGGCGAGCGGCAGGTTGTCACTGACCTCCCCGCCCGTATCCACGATGATCTCGTCCGCCGTTACCCTGCTGACCGTGCCGGGACGGCGCGAGATCACCACCGCACACGAGTCGCGAGCGACCTTCTCCTCCAGGCCGGTACCGACCAAGGGGGCTTCGGGAAACAACAGCGGTACCGCCTGGCGTTGCATGTTGCTTCCCATCAATGCCCGGTTGGCGTCGTCGTGTTCGAGGAACGGGATCAGCGCCGCCGCAATAGACACCAACTGCTCCGGCGCCACATCCATGAAATCGATGCGGTCCGGCGGAAGTAGAGGATAGTCATCACGCTTCCGGCACAGGGCGAGGTCGCGCTGGAACCGACCTTCATGGTCCAGCGGCGCGTTCGCCTGGGCGACCGAGAACTCCTCCTCCTCGGAGGCGGAGAGCCACGTGATGTCGTCCGTGACAATGTTCTTCTTCACGTTGCGATAGGGCGTCTCGATGAAGCCGAGATCGTTGACCCTGGCGTACGTGGACAGGCTCGTGATGAGACCGATATTGGGACCTTCCGGCGTCTCGATGGGGCACATCCGCCCGTACTGCGAGTAATGGACGTCGCGCACTTCGAACCCGGCGCGTTCCCGCGTCAAGCCGCCGGGCCCCAACGCCGACAGGCGCCGCTTGTGCGTCAGCTCCGCCAGCGGGTTGGTCTGATCCATGAACTGCGACAGCTGCGAGCTGCCGAAGAAAGCCTGGATCACCGCACTCACCGTCCTGGCGTTGACCAGATCGTCCAACGTGATCTTGTCCGGATCGTTGTTGATGCTCATCCGTTCCTTGATGAGCCGGGCCATACGCGATAGACCCACGGAGAACTGATTGGCGATCAGCTCGCCCACCGTGCGGACGCGGCGGTTCCCCAAGTGATCGATGTCGTCGGTAAAGCCGCGGCCCTCGGAAAGATCGAGCAGGTAGCGGATGATCGCGACGAAGTCCTCTTCAGTCAGGACCGTGTGGTCGAGTGCCACGTTGACTTTCAGCCGCTGGTTGATCTTATAGCGGCCGACGCGTCCCAGATCGTAGCGCTTCGGGTTGAAGAACAACCGCTCCAGCGCGGCCCGCGCCGTCGCCAGATTGGGGGCCTCACCCGGGCGCAGCAGCGCGTAGATCTGCTCCAGGGCTTCGGCTTCCGATGACGTCGGATCCTTGGCCAGTGTGTTCTTGATGATCGGCGACTCCCCACGGGCCGACGGCTGCAACACATCCACCTTGTAGGATTCGGCCTTGAGGAGCCTCTTCTTCAGAGTCTCGGTGATTTCCTTCCCGGCTGTGGCCAACACCTCACCCGTTTGCGGGTTCGGTACGTCGAACGCCAGCACGTACCTTTCGTCACGGTCCCGCATCGAGGTGGGGCGCTCGTCCTCGCGGAGATCGACCTGCGCGTAGCGAGCGAACACGTTTACCTTCTTCACACCCATCGTGCGCAACGCCGTGTACAGCTCCTGCGTCAGCTCGTCCCCTTCCTTGGCCACCGGCTCACCTTCCTGGTCGTCCGGATTCGGGATGACCTCAGCCAGAAGAGTGCCCAGGACCTCGCGCCGCAAACCGCGCTCATCGAGATTCTTCGTCAGATCGAGCGTGCGTAGCGCGTAGAACAGGCGCAGGATGTCCAGATTCGTGCCGTAGCCGAACGCCCGCAGGAGCGCAGTGGCCGGGAATTTCTTCTTTTTGTCGATGTGTACGTAGACCACATCGTGGATATCCACCGTGAACTCCACCCACGAGCCCCGGAACGGAATGATCCTGGCGCTGTTGAGGCGTTGGCCGTTGGGATGGATGGACTCCTCGAACACGACGCCCGGGGAGCGATGCAGTTGCGAGACAACCACCCGCTCCGCCCCGTTGATCACGAACGTGCCGAGGGGTGCGAGAATCGGCAATTCACCGAGATACACTTCTTTCTCGATGATATCCTTGGGCCGCTTCTCGCCGCTCTCCAAGGTCTCGTTGATGTGCAGACGTAGCGTGGCCTTGAGCGACGTGGCCTTGAGCGACGCCGAGTAGGTCATGTCCCGCTCGATGCACTCTTCCACGGTGTACTTCGGCTCGCCCAAGGAGAACTTGACGTACTCCAGCGAGTAGTTGCCGTTCACGTCGGCTATCGGAAAAACCTCTTGGAATACCCGCTCGAGTCCCAAGTCCGCGTTGTCGCCGTCGGTGCCGGCGCGGAGCAGGATCTCGAAAGACCGAAGCTGGATGTCCAGGAGATGGGGCATCGGCATGCCCGACTCCAACTTCCCGAACGAGATTATCGGCAGTGTCTTATTCATCTACGTACCTCTCGCAACACAAACGGCCCCGCGCCTTCCGTGGACCCTGGCCACAGAAGGAATCATCGGGGCTCGCTGTGCGAGCAGTGATGGAAAAACCGCTTGTTTTCGTGCCATACCGTCTTTGCTGGAGAAGGTTCTCTCTACCCGCCGCCCGAATGGCAACGGCGTGAGAGGGACCTACTGCAGCTCGACGGTCGCGCCCTGCTCTTCGAGTTTCGACTTGATGGTCTCGGCCTCTTCCTTCGACACGTTTTCTTTCACGTTGCTCGGAGCGCCGTCGACTACTTCCTTGGCCTCTTTCAGGCCGAGTGACGTCACCTCACGAACGGCCTTGATGACCTGGATCTTCTTGCCACCAATGTCCTTGAGCACCACGGTGAACTCGGTCTGCTCCTCGGCTGCACTACCACCCACATCCCCACCGGCGGCCGGCGCTGCTGCGGCAACTGGAGCCGCGGCAATGGTCACGTTGAACTTCTCCTTGAAGACCTCGATGAACTCGGCGAGTTCGATCACCGACATGTTGCCGATGGTTTCGAGGAGCTCCTCCTGGCTCAGAGTCTTTGTCGCCATGTTTGTCTCTCTACAACCTGTGGTTAAGGCGGCGCCCTTACCTACGAAGCATCCGCACGTTGCGCACGAAGCGCCTCGAGGGCGCCAACGAACTGATTCAGCATGCCGCTCAGCACGCCGACGAAGCCCTGGAGCGGTCCCTGGAACGCCCCGGCAGCTTGACTTAGCAACTCCTCACGGGTCGGCAACTTCGCCAGCTGCTGCACTTCTTCCGGCGTGACCCGCTTGCCATCCACCAACCCCGCTTTGACCGCGGGCTTGTTCTGAGTCTCCTTGCGGAAATCCGCCAGTACTTTCGCGGCGCCTACCGGCTCTGCACCCGCGAAAACGAACCCTGTCGGGCCGGCGAGCACATCGTCGAGGGAATCGATCGACACCTCGTGGAGTGCCCGCAGGGCCAGTGTGTTCTTCGCCACGAGGAACTCGATCCCCGCGCTCCGGAAGCGGCGGCGCAAGTCAGTCATGTTCTTGACCGACAGCCCCGTGAAATCCGTTAGGTACACTGTGGACGACTGCGTGATTCGGTCTTTCAGCCCTGTGACGAGGGCCTCTTTCTCTGCGCGTTTCATTTTCATCGGTACCCTGCCGTCTCGACGCTCACGCCGGGCCCCATCGTGCTCGACACCGACACTTGTTTGATGTACGTCCCTTTCGCTGCAGGCGGCCTCGCCCGCACGACCGAATCCATGAAGGTGCTGAGGTTGTCGGCGAGTTGCTCCTTCGAAAAGGACACTTTGCCGATCGGGGCGTGCAGATTGCCCGTCTTGTCAACGCGGTACTCGATCTTTCCAGCCTTGATCTCCTTCACCGCAGACGTCACGTCCATCGTCACCGTGCCGGACTTGGGGTTGGGCATCATGCCTCGAGGACCGAGAACCCTTCCGAGCTGGCCCACCTTGCCCATCATGTCCTGCGTGGCCACGACAACGTCGCAATCGAGCCAACCGCCTTTGATCTTGTCGACGTATTCCGGACCGACGAAATCCGCGCCCGCCGCCTCGGCCTCGCGCGCCTTGTCGCCGTCGGCGATGACCAGCACCCGGATGCTCTTACCCGTCCCGTGGGGCAGCACCACCGTTCCCCGGACAATTTGATCGGCATGTCGGGGATCGACTCCCAGGTGCACCGCCACGTCCACGCTCTCGTCGAACTTGGCGAACGCCGCTTCCTTGACGGCATCGATCGCCTCGGTCGGCACGTAGAGCTTGCTTCGATCGACGGTGGCGACCGCCGTCGAGAATTTCTTTCCGTGACTCATCAGTCCACTACCTCCACGCCCATGGAACGCGCCGTGCCGGCGACGATCTTGATGGCTGCATCGATGTCGCTGGCGTTGAGGTCCGGCATCTTGATCTCGGCGATCTTCTGCAGCTGGGCCCTCGTCACCTGGCCAACCTTCTCGCGGTTGGACGTAGGCGATCCCTTATCCAGCCCGAGTTCCTTCTTCAGCAGGATGGCCGCCGGAGGCGTCTTGGTGATGAAGCTGAACGTCCGATCGTGATAGACCGACAACTCGACGGGGATGATCAATCCCGCGTCTTTTTGGGTTTGGGCGTTGAACTGCTTGCAGAAGTCCATGATGTTGACACCGTGCGGACCGAGCGCGGTACCAACGGGAGGAGCAGGATTGGCCTGGCCGGCCGGCACCTGCAGCTTCACAAAGCCGATCACTTTCTTCGGTGGCATGTTTCTCCTTCTAACGCTGGGGTCAAGCCCCTGGCTCCCACATTCCCAGTGGTCGGGGCGGCGCAGTTCTTCAGTGCGCCTTCAACTGCAGATAATCTAGTTCCACGGTCGTGGGGCGGCCGAATAGGCTCACGCTCACACAGACCTTGCCTTTGTCGGGAATGACCTTCTCAACCGTACCACTGAACTCGGAGAAGGGTCCCTCCATGATTTCGACGACCTGGCCGATCAAGAACGGGATATCCTCTTCCGGGCCCTTGTCATCGACCTCCTCTTCGATCCCCAACAACCGATTGACCTCATCCCGCCTCAGTGGCTGGGGCGTCCAGCCCTGCCCGACGAATTTGATGACCCCCTGGATGCCGTTGATGAGGTGCATCGTGTCCTGATTCAACACCATCTCCACGAGCACGTACCCGGGGTACACCTTCCGCTCGACGTTGACCTTCTTGCCGTTCTTGATCTCCACGACTTGCTGCGTGGGAACCAACGCCTGGCGGATGAGTCGCTCCTCCTCCGGCCGCGGGTCATCCTGGATTCGCCGATCGATCAGCGACCGCACCTTGTTTTCGTGGCCGGCGGTCGTCTGAATGGCATACCAACGGTGTTCCATGGCGGCTCCGATCACCCGAGCAACCTGCCCAGGCCTCGGATGAGCGTGAAGGAAAAGAACCAGTCCATCAAGCCGATGATGACACCGATGATCGTGACCACAATGACGATCGCCACGGTGTGCTGGCGGAGATCAGCCATCGTCGGCCAGGTGATCTTCCGTACTTCCACCCGGACGTCGCGCAGATAGCTCAGTGACTTCGTGGCCAGTGCCATGACTTTGCTCACGACTACTTCGTCTCCTTGTGGAGCTTATGCCCTACACACCGTGGGCAGTACTTCTTCCACTCCACCCGCTGCGGATGCTTCCGACGATTCTTCGTCGTGAAGTAATTCCGCTCTTTGCAGTCGGTGCACTCAAGAATGACTTTGTCTCTCGGCATTTTTATTCGTGAATTTTGGTGACCACGCCGGCGCCGACCGTCCGGCCGCCTTCGCGAATGGCGAATCGCAGGCCCTCTTCCATCGCGATCGGCGTGATTAACTCAATCCCCATCTTCGTG
>JBDHHA010000169.1:0-8264 GCA_039589615.1 Gemmatimonadota bacterium | reverse complement strand
GTCAACACGTCGTAGAGAGGGGTCCAGTCATGACGATCCAAACCAGGATCGTTCCTCCAGCAGGGCTTCACCCACTGGTCGCAGTTGGCCATGATCATCGGGCCATTGCAGCGCTGGATGCCAAGCAGTGCGCTGGCAGCTTGTCCCTGGGGGTTACTATCAACCACGAAGTCGAGGTCGACCTTGTCTCCCCACTTCTCTCGGACGTGAGCTTCGATCACCTCGTCGTTCTCTGCGTTCGTCACGAAGTGGACCTTGCGGACCAGCTCCATGGGCAGACAGTCCATCGACCAGTCGAGCAGCGTCTTGGTGATGCCACCGTTGGTGATCTCAATGAGCGGCTT
Organism: Gemmatimonadota bacterium; assembly: GCA_039589615.1. Classification (GTDB taxonomy): domain Bacteria; phylum Gemmatimonadota; class Gemmatimonadetes; order Gemmatimonadales; family GWC2-71-9; genus B3T1B10. The sequence goes on along the minus strand of JBDHHA010000169.1, from coordinate 7,920 downwards.
CGGGACGGTCTTGTCCGTGAAGCGACTGCCCTTGCCAGCGACCGGAATGACGAGTTCAAACATGGAGATTCCTCGCTTTTGCTACCCGCTCATTGTACACCGGCTCGATCTCACGCCAAAGGACCCAGTGATCTTCCTCGTGCATGCCAGTCACGGCAGTGGCTCGATTGTAGAGATCCTGGCCCTTCCGGCCGGTCGCTCCGAGGTTGGTCGGGTGCTCCCTGAAGTGCATCGGGAAGTCCGCAACGTACGGATCTCCCATCAGGCCTGCGTGGGCCACGATCCAGGCCTCCGCTGCCAGTCCAGCACGCTCCGGCTCTTCGCATCCGCCGATGTCGATGAACGCTTCACGATTGAAGAGCATGCTGTAGACGGGCAGAGAGGGCCCGATCGCGGGGTACATCTGCGCCTGGCGGTCGAAGTGGTGTCTCACCTCGCGGTTCAGGTTGCAGTGCTCGTTGACGAAGTGCGTCCGGTTGGCGAACGCCCACATCTTGTCGTACTTCATCATCCCAGCGACCGATTTGACGACTCGGTCGTAGGGGGAGTAGTCGTCCGAGAACTGGTAGCTGACGTAGAACGCATCACTCGTCAAGCAATGGTCAAAGAACGACTTGAAGATGCCACCGGGCCTGAAATTGCTGTATCCAGGGCCTTCTCGGTAGCTGACGCTCCGCCCGTTGGGGTGCATCTTCGAGATTTGGGTCCAGTGATCAACCAATCCCTTGGTCCCGTCGGTCGACTTGTCATCGACCACCTCGACGTGGATCTCGCCGGCGTAGACCTGGTTGATCAGCGAATCGATGCACTTGTGGAGCATCTCCTCGCGGTTCCAGGTCTGGACGACGAAGCTGACGGGAGGGAATTCCACTACTTCACCGCACGTACGTAGATCCACTGGGGATGGCTGTCTTCCCAAGGCTGACCGATCTGCGTCGTCGCCACCTGGAAGCCGATCTCCATCAGGTCATCGACGATCTGGTCGGGACTCTCCACCCAGACGTCGTGCTGACCATTGGTCGCCATCGCATCCATGTCGTTGGCGTGGTACGGCGCCTTGGGCAGAGGCCCCTGGGGAGGCCCAAAGCCCATCTGGAAGGAGAAAATGCCGTCATTCTTGAGGGCGTAGTAGATCTCCTGCCAGATCTGGTACCGAATGCTGTGCACGGGGATGTGCTGGAACACGATCGTCGACATGACGAAATCGAAGAAGTTCCAGGGATACCCGACCGGATCATCCTCCGAAAGCTCGAGACCGATATCTCTCAAGCTAACCCCGTCTGTCTGCCAGAATTCGATGTTCGTAAGCTGTCCATCTTCAGCACGCTTCTTGGCATGAGCCAGATTGCCAGCCGAGAGGTCGCAGCCCCAGACATTGAGCATCAGGGGCGAAAGGTTCCGGGTGTTTCGGCCCGTCCCACACCCGAAATCAAGACCATAGCCACCTCTCAGCTGACCGTCTTTGACATCAGCCAACAGCTTCTCCCAGTACTCCGGGTTGTTGTTGTGGCTCTGATGATCCTCCTGGTTCATCAGATCCGCCTCGGACTCGTACTGAGCCCGCTGCATAGCGGTGTAGCGGTTGTTCTTGTCCATCAGGCACGAGCTCCAGTCTCGGAGAGAGAACGGTCGTAGTGCGACCAGTCCAAGAAGGCACGCGGATCCACTCCGGCACCTGAGGCAGCGGCCGAGAACGTCAGTCCCCAGTCCTTGCCATACTTCTGCTCGAGCACGTCGAGCATCGTGTTGCGGGCCTTCTTCCGCATGTCCTCGTTGCTCTCCACCTTGGCCTGCACATGGTTCGCATGCGTCGTGCCCGGCTCGTGGATGATGCCAACGTCGTCACTCAGGTAGGACTTGAAGCCCAGGTAGTGAGCGGTGTAGGGCAGGACATAGTCCACACCCCAGCCCATCGGAAAGTCCGGGTCGATACCCGGGAAACCGAAGTGGTGCTGGGCACGCTCGATGAAGGTCCTCGAGAGCAGCGGGCACACGAACTCCACGTAGGAGCTGGCGCGCACGCCGCCATCCGTGAAGCGACCCTGGAAAGAGTCGCGCGGGTGATTCATCTGGTAGGGGTGGATCTGGGCGCAGTCGTCGGGCATGCCATCGATCAGCGTCGCCAGGATCTCGTCGTCGACCATCTGGGCGTCGTTGCACACGCACCAGAAGTGCGAGTAGGGCGTGCCCTTCATGTGGCCGAAGTGCTGTGACTCGATGAGACCGATATTGAAGGCCTTGGCCCACCGCGGGTTGTCGTAGAGCATGAACACCTGGTCGCTCGTGGTGACCACCTCTTCCTGATCGGAATCGGCGTCGATGCACCAGATGTCCATCGAGTACTTGGTGTTCGACTCGCGAATGCGGTCGATCAGACGCTCAGTCATCTCCCGCATGTTGCGGTTGAGGACGAGCACGGCAGTGTGAAAGCTCATTCTTACCCCACGATCATCTTGTGCCAATCGGGCCCGTACTTCGCGATGAGCCGCTGGCTCATCTCACCGTGCGCCTCTGCGTAGAAAGCTTCCATGCTCTCAGGCGCCTTGCCAGCAGTGTAGGTCCGCGAAGCCTCATGCTTCACGCGGATCGCATCGTGGATCACCACGCGCTTGCCCATCTGCCGGATCTGCCAGCAGCTGTCGTAGTCCAGGCCCCACCCGCGGTAGAACAGCTGGTCGAACACCTGGCCATGGTTCCAGGCACGCAGGTACTCCATGCACTCGCGGGTGATAGCAGGGCAGATCGAGTCCGTCATCGGGACATCGCGCAGACCCGCAGGGTTCTGACCGAACATCCACGGGAAGCAGTAGTCCTTGATGGGCTCGACAGCAGGATGCCACCAGCCGATGCTGGCCGGCAGGTCACTCAGGATGCCCGGCGAGGGCGTACCGTAGGTGACCTCGAAGTCGTTCGTGCAGAACCAGACGCGATCGTCATCATGCTCTGCACACCAGTCGGCGATGAAGTTCCAGCCACCGGTCATGCGGAGGTTGCTACCCGTGAAATGGGTCACCTCCTCAGCATGGTCGAAGGCACTGTGCTCGTCCTGGTTCTCGAAGATGAAGAGGTCGTTGCCGATCTCCCAACCAGCGCTGACCAGGTCGGCCACGGTCTTGCTGGTGAGCTCCGGCATGTGGTAGCTCAGGATGCAGGCTATGGTCTTCATAGGTGTCTCGGTTGAATCTGTTCGAGCGGGCCACCGTTCCTGACGATGCCCTGGTTCCTTGTGACCTGGAGGAGCTGCGATGCCGTCCTGGGCGTCCTCGCGGGATGGTCCAGATGATACACCGTCGAGTTCGTCCTGTGAATCTCCATTCCGGTCTTCACCAGGCGGATCCCCAGGTCCTCGTCCTCTCCACCCCAGCCTACGTAGGCCTCATCGAAGCCTCCGATGTCCATGACGGCCTTGGTGGGCAGGGAGAGGTTGCAGCTCCAGAAGACGATGTGGGGCTCAGGACCGCCCGGGAGGGCCTGGTAGGCCTTGTCGAAGGGCGGACGGGTCCGCTCATCCTCGGCCCACACATGGGCCTCATACCACCCCTCAGAGACGATCGGCAGGGCCAGGTCGTTCACATCGTCCATGTGGACGCGCCGTCTGAGGCCCAGCAGGGCGCTCTCAGGGGCTCCCAGGTGAGCATCCAGGCATCCGGCGGCCGGCACGGTATCGCAGTCCAGGAAGACCGTACGGGCTCCCATGGCGGCCTTCAGACCCAGGTTCCTGGTGGCAGCAGCCCGGAACTCCTCGGTCGCAGGCCCCAGCCAGTGGTATTGGAGGCCAACCACGCTGTCACCAGTCAGGCATTTGATGCCCTCGAGGCACTGCCGGATCCGGTCCGTACCCCCATCGTTGACGACGATGATCTCGAAGGGCTGCTGGCATTTGTGCTTCAGCAGCGCTCTCATCGTCATCTCGAACCGAAAGTAGTCGTCGTAGACAGGGACGACCACGGAAACGAGATCATCAACGAGCATGGTACTCCTCTGCGCTGATGACCAGGATCTTCTTGCCGACCCTGCGGATGGGCACTCCCATCGAACGCAGTGTAGGCACCAGGATCCTACCCTTCTCAGCGTCAGGCTTGTGGCTGATGGAGTCGATGTCCTCGCAGTCATCGAGGGCAACGAGCCCATGAGGCTTGACCACCCGCATGGCTTCCCTGAACATGGCCATGGTGTACTCGGCGTCATCGGGACCGTCCAGATAGACGAAGTCACGACACTGGTCAGGCTGATGCTTCAGGTACCAGAGGCCGTCGTACTTGACCACTTCTGCGAACTCCAGCAACCCCTCTCGCTCGAGCACCTCTGTGCACACATCGATCTTGAGATCTACGGTGGTGAAGTGCCAGCCGTTCTCGCGCGCAAAGCGTGCGAAGTACAGCGTGCTGTGCCCATCCCCATCATGGTACTCGGGGCTGTCGACTCGAATAGAGCCGATCTCGAGCATGTTGAAGCAGTCCTCCTCATGCAGCCCCTTGAGGAGCTCCACCAGGATCTGCGGACGCTTGGCTGCGTCCTGTTGCTCGAAGGCAGGGTGGTTGTCTAGATCCATGCTACACGTAGGTGGTAATCGAGCCATCGGGAGAGCGAATCACATACTCTCCCGGGTTCGGGTCGGTGTTGATCTTCAGATGTCTGAAGGTCTGGTCGTGAAACTGCGGCGTCGCATGGACACCGTCGTCTCGACCGATGTGGTTGCTCCGCGAGAAGAGCGGAGTCAGCGTCATGAGGGGCGCTTCCGTGGCCAGGGTGGCAGTCATGCTCCAGTCCCAGCCCTGATGGTCCTTCTCCCCATGTACTCGCGCAGCTTTGGCATCATCGTACCAGTTCGGCCGGAACCATCGGTCCCAGGCCGGCTTGGTGATGCACATGCCGAGCGCGCTGAAGTTCTTCGACTCCATGATGCCAACCGGATCATCCGGTTTGGTGCCGGGGTGAAAGAAGTTCAGGCTCAGCCACCGCTCTTGGTTCGCGCGCGTCTGCTCGTAGTACCAGTCCGCCATACGGAAGGCATCCGGCGACAGCACGACGTCCTCTTCCATGTAGACGTTGAAGATCGAGCCCATCCGGTTGAACACGTCGTTCAGCAGGAAGTAGGGGTTGTCTCTGATCCCCTTCTTGTGCGGATGAGCATGGACGAGGGTGTCAATCCAGTTGATGTCCCTGCACATCTTCAGGACACGAGGGTTGCCAGGCTCCACCCCACAGACCAGCCTGTACCCCTGAGGGTTGGCTACCCTAATGCTGTGGAGTGCTGCCTTGAGATACTGCGGTCTCTTCCAGGCCGTGATGGTAATGGTCTTGAGCGGCTTAGTCACAGCGGTTCTTCCAGGTCAACGCTTCCTGCGGCTTCACTGTCGTAGGAATAGCTCCCTCGTCACACAAAGGCATGTCAGGTCCTGATACGACGAGCCGAATGAAGCAGCCCATCTCAGAACCAGCCCAGACCAACCAGTGGCCAGGCTTGGTCGTGACCTCTATCCTACCACCCATCTCTTCAGCCCACTCATGGGTGATTTCGACCATGCCGAGGCGCTTGGTACCCGTCTTCTTGTCCTTGTAGCGAGGCCGCTCCAAGTCAGGTCGGTCCTTCAGCCATTTCCAAGGGCGGGTACCGCCGAGCACACCTACTCGTTGGGGCATACGTAGCTCTTCACGAAGGGCTGAGAGAGCACGATGTCGTCCAGCGGAAGGCTACGCGGGTGCATCACGACGATGCCACGCCCATGTAGGAAGGATCTCTCCTTCCCAATCCAGGGCTGGCCCGTCATGATCCCATCACCGCCGAACTTTTTCGCACACTCAGCCTGGGTCATAGGCCGCTGCAACTGGTGCCTGGTGTAGACCCCTCTCAACGCGAAGTTGTAGGGGAGATCTCCATCAGGCCAGTACCGGGAGTCATCCCAGAACGCAGTGACAGCAGGCCCCTTGACCCGACGAGGCACCTAGCCCTCCTGGCCCTCGACCGTGATGTTCTTCGGAGCGACGACCTTGTCGGCGTTCTCCTTGGCGGTCAGCTCCGCCTTGCGGTTGATCGGGAGCACGACCTTGGTATGGTCGTCGACCATCCGATGGTCGTTCTCGTCCGCCGCGTTGACGAAGTACTTGCCGTGGCGACAGAGGATGTCGGCACCGAACTGCCGGATGAACCGGTAGGGGCCGCGCTCCTCGGGCGCCAGTGTGCTGTGGAAGCGGAAGCCCAGGTCGAGGGCCTGCTCACACAGGAAGCCGACTTCGCCGCGCATGTAGTCCTGGAACCAGAGGCGGGCCTGCTCATCGGCGGCACGGATCATCTCGTCCGTCGCGCCCTCCGGGTAGTTCACAGCCAGATCCACCTCGGTGCCGAGGGCAGAGCACGTGACTTTGTACTGCATGTCTTCTCCTATACGGGAGCGTCCGCGTCTTCCACGACGGGAGCTTCGGCCGGAGTCAGTTCCTCCAGGCCAGTGTCTCGGAACACGGGCTTCTCCACATGAGAGAGCCCAGCGCGGCACTTGGTGTACCACGAACAGTAGCGACAGTTCCAGTCGCCCTTCTGGAGAAGGGGCCTGGTGTCGTCGTTGATGCGGTCGTCGTTCTCCTTCTCGGCCTTCTTGAGGGCTCGAGCGACGGCGCCGCACTCGGTCTTGTTGAGCTTCCCGAAGCTCGGCCCCGCCTCAGCGTAGGCAGCGATGCGTCGGTTGTCCCACTGATCCTCGTACGAGGGCGGAGGGCACTCCTTCGCCTTGACGTACTTCGCCAGCTCGATGGTCCGCTGGTAGATGCTTCGGACCGCGAGGTGCTTCAGCTCGTACACGCCGGTCTCGTTCTGCACGACGATGTAGCGGTTCTCGTCCTTGAGCGAGCAGCCGTACTCTCCACCGCCGGCGAGCCAGACGTGGTGCTCCCCCAGCTCCATGCCATCACGACCCATGTAGAAGATGGCGAGCTTGAGGTTGGGCGTGAACTGTCCGTAGAAGTCGATGTAGGGCACGACCTGGAGCAGCGCGTCGGTCTTCGGCATCATCTTCCCCGCCTTGGGGAAGCAGCAGCCGGCCTCGGCATACTTGCCGATGGTCTTCATCTCGCACGGCATCAGGACTTCCTTGCCGCCCATCGACTGAGTCGGATCGACCAGCCAGAAGTCCACGCGACCGGAGTACTTCATCTTCTCGTGGAAGAACGACGTCTCCGAAGCGCGCCACAGGCCGGCCACCTTGAAGGCGTGCTCGACCATGGGCTGAAGGACGTTCCCGGCATTCATCTTCATGATGCCAGGGGCGTCACTCCCCTCGGTGGGCGGCTCTTCCATGAGTCGGTACCACTCAGCTCGCAGACATCCGCCATGGGTCTCCACCGTACCAGTCTCCTGGTCCAGGTACTGGATGCTGCTGGCAGACGGGTGGAAGCTCTTGGACTTCTTGATGTTCCGCACCGGCGGATCAACAAGAGCTTTCTCGAAGATTTGCTTGAACAACATGCTACTGGCCCCCGTCCTCGCGGGTCTGCTCTTCCGGGTCCTTGGGTCGAAGCGTGACCTGATGGTTGAGCCCCGGGACTCCAACCAGATCAGACGTGACGCCACAGCTCACGTACTTGTCACTGATTCTGCCGAGGCGCTTGCGGTCGGCTTCTGTCTCGGCCGTGATCACGATGTCATAGCCTTCACGAATCTCGATCTTCATTAGAAGGGCACCTCTTCAGATTGCACCCGTGCTGCACCAGAGACGGCAGCGACTTCGTTCTCAGTCAGCGCTCCATTGCGCTTGAGATCGTCCTGGATTTCTTGGCGGGTAGTGGAGAAGAACTGCCCCGTATAGTCACGGAACTTGAAGTACAGCGTGCCCTTGAAGGAACCAGCCTTCAGCAGCTTGTTCTTCTCGATCTCCACCTGCACGATGGGACGCTTGAAGGGAGCCATACCCTCTTGGGTAGGCTCAT
>JBDHHA010000168.1:0-8270 GCA_039589615.1 Gemmatimonadota bacterium | reverse complement strand
AAGGGGTGGCTGAGGGGACTTGAACCCCCAACCTCCGGAGCCACAGTCCGGCGCTCTAACCAATTGAGCTACAACCACCACGACACCGATGGATCGGTGGCTTTCCAACGTAGTCATGGGGATTTCGGGGGTCAACGCCCCCCGAAAAACCCCCCAAAACCCGGGCCCGGCCCCCGACAACCCCCAGCCACAGGTCCTCTCAACGGGGCCCCGGCAGCAGGCGTAGACCAGAATTGAGGGGTACATTTCCCGTTCCCTGAAACCAGGACCCCAACCCAACAGGAAATACACCATGTCACGACGGATCGTCTACGCACTCGGCGCCATCGCCCTGAGCGTCCAGCTGGCATGCAGCTCGGCAGCGGCGACGCCCACAACCCCATCTCCACGCCAAGCGGGTCAAGACACCCGCCCCGGCGGAAGCCAGAACGGCATCAAACCCTACAGCGAGGTCATCACCGAGGCCGCCAGGTCCGATTCGGGCCTCTTCGTGGTCCACTGGGTGGAGGACGAGCTGTTTTTCGAGATTCCCAACACGATGCTGGACCGGGAGCTGCTCCTCGTGTCCCGGGTCGCCCAGACGGCCACCGCGGTGGGATTCGGAGGACAGAAGTCCAACACTCAGACGGTCCGCTGGCAGCGCCACAACAATGACGTGCTCCTCCGCATCGTCTCATATGTGAACGTGGCGGACGACTCGTTGCCCATCAGGGCGGCCGTGGAACAGGCCAACTTCGAGCCCATCATCCGAAGCTTCGACATCGCCGCGTTCAACGAGGATTCCACGGCCGTGGTGATCGAGGTGACCGATCTCTACGGCACTGACGTCCCCGTGTTGGGCCTCCAGCGGGGTCGGCGCACCCAGTACGGCGTCCGGCGGCTCGACCCGAGCCGGTCCTTCCCGACCACCACCAGTAGCTACCCCCGGAACGTGGAGGTGAAGCACATCCTCACCTACGAGGCCACCACGCCACCGTCCAACGCCTCCACCGGGACCATCTCCTTCGAGATGAACCAGTCGATGATCCTCCTTCCCGAGGACCCCATGCAGCCCCGGTTGTGGGACGATCGGGTGGGGTTCTTCAGCATGGCGCAGACCGACTTCGGGCTCGACGAACAGCGCGCCGTCCAGCGGCGGTTCATCGTGCGCTGGCGCCTGGAGCCCAGCGACCCCGCCGCCTGGGCCCGGGGCGAGCTGGTGGACCCGGTGAAGCCCATCGAGTACTACATCGATCCCGCCACGCCGGAAAAGTGGCGCCCCTATCTCAAGCAGGGCATCGAGGACTGGCAGGTGGCCTTCGAGGCGGCGGGATTCCGCAATGCCATCATCGCCCGGGATCCCCCCACGCCCGAGGAAGACCCCGAGTTCAGCCCGGAAGACGTCCGCTACTCCGTGATCCGCTACTTCCCGGCCACGATCCAGAACGCCTCCGGCCCCCACGTGCACGACCCGCGGACCGGGGAGATCCTGGAGAGCGACATCAACTGGTATCACAACGTGATGAACCTGGTGCGGAACTGGTACTTCGTGCAGACGGCCGCGGCCAACCCGGCGGCCCGGGCGGTGAAGTTCGACGACCCCCTGATGGGTGAGCTCATCCGGTTCGTCGCCGCCCACGAGGTGGGCCACACCATCGGCCTGCAGCACGCCATGCAGTCCAGCTCGGCGTATCCCGTCGATTCCCTGCGGTCGGCGTCCTTTACGTGCCGCATGGGCACGGCGCCGTCCATCATGGACTATGCCCGGTTCAACTACGTGGCCCAGCCCGAAGACGAGGGCGTGTGCTTCATGCCCGGCGTCGGTCCCTACGACCTGAACACCATCAGGTGGGGCTACCGGCCCATCCCCGGGGCCAACAGCTCGGAGGCGGAGAAGCCCACGCTCAACCAGTGGATCAAGGAGAAGGCCGACGATCCCATGTATCGCTACGGCACCAGCCGCCAGTACGATCCGTCCTCCCCCAGCGAGGCGTTGAGCGACGATCCGGTGCGGGCCAGTGAGTACGGGATCGCCAACCTGAGGCGCATCGTCCCCAACCTCATGGAGTGGACCTACCAGGAGGGCGAGGATTACAGCCAACTCCAGGAGCTGTACAACCAGGTGCTGGGCCAGTGGAACCGCTACATGGGACACGTCGCTGCCGTGGTGGGCGGCGTGGTGCGTACCGCGAAGACGATGGACCAGGACGGCCCCGTCTTTGAGATGGTCCCGGCCGACGAGCAACGGGCAGCCATGGCGTTTTTCGCCGAGCAGGCGTTCGCCACACCCACGTGGATGCTGGACGAGGCCATCATGACCCGCATCGAGCACGCCGGGGCCGTGAATCGCATCCGGCAGCGGCAGGTTGGCGTGGTCAACAACGTGCTGAATCCCAGCCGGATGCAGCGCCTCATCGAGGCTCAAGCACGCTACGGAAGCGATGCCTACTCCCTGGGAGAGATGATGCGCGATCTCCGGGAGGCAGTGTGGACCGAGCTAGGGAGTGGTCGCACCATCGATCCGTACCGCCGCAACCTGCAGCGTGGGTATCTGGAGCGCATGTCGTTCTTGATGACCCAGGAGCTTCCGCCGGTTCCCGCGTTCGCCGCCGGACAGATCACTGCAGTGGATGTGAGTCAGTCGGACATCCGCGCGTTCGTCCGCGGCGGGTTGACTGTGCTCAAGGGACAGATCCAAGATGCCCTGAGCCGCAACATCGACACGGTCACCCGCTATCATCTGGATGACGCGGTGGTGCGGATCGACAACATCCTCGATCCCACGGACCAGTAACGCCGCAGGCGGAGGGAACGAAAAAAGCCCCGTCGGCTCTGCCGGCGGGGCTTTTTCGTGAAGATTGCCGAGGTTAGCGAATGCCTCTCCGCCCAGCCTCTCGCACCTTTTCCCGCACCTCCACCTGCACTCGCTGTTGAATCCGTCGAGCCTCACGCTGCAGCTCCCGAACCGATACACTCAGCTCATCGGCCAGCCCCCGCATCTGCACCTGCAGCTGATGTTGAAACTGCTGGCACGGACCCACGTGCCGACCCATTTCGTCGCATGGGAGATCTTCCAGCCGCACCACGACCGGGACGGTCATGTCCGCATTCCGCACCCGGAGGTCGCCAAACGAGACCAGGTTTTCGGTGTCTTTGACGCACCGCAGCGCCCGCTTCAACTCGCCGATGTTATCGTCGCGGACCTGAAGCCGCAGGGCGCAGTTTTCCAGGCTGGCCAGGTGTTCCTTGTCGTCGATGTGCGCAATCAGACGAACGCCGTCTACCGTACCCGGCCGGTCGCGCTGGACCACCACCGTCTCGAGGCGCCCGAGCCAGTCCCCGCCAACGAAGAGCGGGACGTACACCGGGAGGTCCATGACCACCGGCTCGGAGGAGTGCTCCAGCTCGTGTCCCCAATGCTCAACCAGGTCCTTGATGCTTCCGGCCTTCTGGACGCCGAGAAACACTGCGAGGCCACCGAAGAAGAGGATGGGCCCGGCGATGACGCCCCAGGGTCGCTTTCGTCTGCTCATTGCACGATATCCGCTTGAAGTGTGGTTCCTATACAAATATACGAGCCTGTCGGGGGGAAAAGTTTCAGTGCCGTGATGGCAAGCCAAGTCATTACAGGACAATAGTTTGAACGCACTCCTGGCCACCCGGCGAGACGCCGGACGATCCACTCCGGGGGATGGGATTCCCCCTCGCAATTCCCACCGTGCGCCGTCAGATTCCCTAACACCTTCTCGAATCTGGTCCATCGGATGCAGGCAAAACTGGTTTTCGTCAGCGGGAGCAAATCGGGGACGAGCGTCGTGCTGGCCCTGGGGCACAACAGCATCGGTCGGAACCGGGATCAGCGGGTCATGTTCTCCCGGGACGAGATCATCGTGTCCGCGGAGCACGCGGACATCACCTACCGCGACGGCAGGTACGTGCTGCGGGACCACAACAGCCGCAACGGCACGTTCGTCAACCGAGAGCGCATCCTTCAGAAGACCCTCGAACCCGGAGACATCGTCGAGTTCGGAAGAGGGGGACCATCGGCCCAATTCGTGATGGACACCGAAGCGGGCATGACCCCCACACTGGACCTGGCCGACAAGAAGACGCCGGACGCGCTCCGCAAGCTCGCGACATCCCAGACCAAGCAACCCGTGCCGACCAGCACGGGATCCTCCCGGCGTTTTCCCAGCACGCGGGATTTCGTGTCTCTGGTGCAGCGAAACAAGCGACGCGCCCTCATCAACACCATCGGGCTCGTGGCACTCCTCGCCGTGGTGTCCGGCGTGGCGTTCTGGCAGATGCGTCAGCGAGGCTCCCTGCAGGACTCCCTCGCCGATTTTGCCATGACACTGGACGCGGAGCGCGGCACCCGCAGCGTCCTCGAGCGGAACCTCATCGACGTCCAGGTCCGCTACGACTCCCTCCTCGATGCGGTTGAGGGGGCCGAGCGCGAACGCCGCGCTGCCGAGGCAGCGGCGGTCCGCAACGTGTCCACCCGCAACGTGGCCGCCAGGTTGAGTGGAGGGGTCGGCCTCATCGTGTACTCCTACGGCTTCACCCGGAGCGGCACGAACGAGTTGCTGCGATACCGCACCGACGCGCAGGACACGCCCCTCACCCGGTTCAACAGTCAGGGACAGATCGTGCCGGAGGTCGATTTCGGGGGCGACGGCCCTCCCGTGCAGCGCCAGGGATCCGCCACCGGGTTCCTGGTCGACTCGACGGGGTGGATCATCACCAACCGACACGTGGCCCAGCCCTGGAGCCAGGACGACGGACTCCTGGGCCTGCGGATGCAGGGTTGGGACGTGGAGCCCCAGTTCATCACCCTCCAGATCTATTTTCCTCCCGGCAACCTGTCCTATCCGCTGCGCGTCGCCGCGGTCTCGGATCAGGTGGACCTGGCCGTGATGCGCACGTCGTCGCGTCAGATCGACGCCCCGGTATTGCCGCTCTCGTCCGACGACCGTCTCGTCCCCCCGGGAGAGCACATCGCCTTCATCGGCTACCCCACGGGAGTCCACAACCTCCTCTTTCGTGTCCCCGACGATCAGCGCAACGAGATCCTGACCCGGGTCGGCGAAGAGCCGGTGGATCTCGCTCGGGAGTTGGCCCGGCTGGGGCAGATTCAACCGCTGGTCACCACCGGCGACATCAGTGACACGACGGGTACCGAGATCATCCACACCGCGGCCGCCACGGGCGGGGGCAGCGGCGGGCCGTTGATTGCCACCAGCGGAAGCGTGGTCGCCATCCACTACGCGGCGGTGCGGTCGCCGATTCGGGGGGATCCCTTCCAGACGCAGCGCGGGGTTCGGGCGGGGTTCGCCTGGGAGCTTCTGCCGGCGCTGCTTCGCGCCAGACTGCGGCAGTGACGGGGAGCGGCTACAGGTAGGGCTTCAACAACCGCGTCACGCCGTCCCGCAGCTTTACCGGCAAAGCCCGCGCGTCCATCTCCCGCTTCGTGACTTCCCGACACTCGCTGATCCTACTATCGATGAACCGATCGAGTTCGCCGGCGAAGTCCGTCCCGTAGCATTCCACGTTGAACTCGAAGTTCAGCCGGAGGCTCCGAGGGTCCCAGTTGGCCGATCCCACCAGTGCCCACGCGCCATCCACCACCATGACCTTCGAGTGATCGAAGGGTGCGGGTGAGAGGAACACCCGACACCCGTGGACGAGAACCTGCCAGAGCTCCGCGTCCGAGGCCCACTTCACGAACTGGAGGTTGTTCACCTCCGGCAACACGATCTCCACGGCGACACCCCGAAGGGCGGCCACGTTGAGGGAGGTGATGAGGGTCGAGTCCGGCAGGAAGTACGGCGTCATGATGCGAACGCGGTGCTGCACCCGAGACAGAGCGCCGAGGATGGCCCACCGGAGCTTGTCGATGTCCTCGTCGGGACCGTCGACGATACCCCTCGCGGCCACGCGGCCCGCCGGACCGAGCAGCGGAAACCATTTCGGGCCGCGCAGGATTTCGTGCGTGGTAAAGGCCCAATCCTGCGTGAAGGTGTGCATGAGGTGCCCCACGACGGGACCTTCGAAGCGGAAATGAATGTCCTTGATCGGCGACTTGGGGCTGGTTGCGAGAAGGTGCCCCTCGCGAATGTTCATGCCACCCGTGAAGCCCACCGATCCATCCACCACGAGGATCTTGCGGTGGGTGCGCAGGTTCAGGAACGGCATGCGCCAGGGGAACCACGAGTGGAGGAAACGCGCCACGCGGATCCCACGACGCTCCAGCTCCTTGGTGATGGAGGGTCGAGCATAGAACGATCCAACCCCGTCGATGAGCACCCGCACGTCGACATTCCGCTTCACCGCCCGCTCCAGCGCGTCCGCAAACATCATCCCCGCACGATCGTTGTCGAAGATGTACGTACACATCGCTATCGTCTGCTTCGCCCCGTCGATGGCCTCCACCATCGCCGGGAATGCCTCGTCCCCGTTCACCAACGGCCGGACTTGGTTGCCTGCGGTGACGGGAATATGGGTGACCTCGTCGACCAATCGCCCCAGTGCGGTGAGGTGGCTGTCTCCCACCGGGAGCACTTGCTCGAGGCTGTGGCGCTGGACCTTCAGCTCGGCAGTATCCGCCTCCAGGCGGAGGCGTTGCTGCCGCAATTCGGTCGCCAGGCGCTGAATGCGATTGATGCCCAGCAGGAAATAGAGCACCGCACCCAGAATGGGAAATAACACCACGACGCCCACCCAGGCGACGGCCGCCCGGGCGTCTCGTTTGTACAGCACGACGTGCGCCGCCGTCCCCAGTGTCAGGAACACGGTCAACGTCCCAGCGACGTACGGCCAGATATCGGGTAACCACGTGAGCATGAGGTTCGGAAGTTTACTACCGGCAGGCTCGCCGGGGATAGACTATCGCCTCCTCCATCCGGCTCCTCGTCATCAAGCGCCCCCCCGCCTGACCGATGTGTTCCAGGTCACCGACGCGGCCACCATATTGTGGAATGCCTTGTTGTTTCCGAGCGACGGCGCCTCCGGGCAGCCTGTCGTCGAAGACACGACCTACCCTCCACCGTGGCAGCGGGGTAATCGATGCGTTTGATCCAATCGTGGGGCACGACCTTCCTGTGGGGCGCTCTGGCCATCGGAGCGGGAGCCTGTAAGAGCAGCGATCCCACCAACAACGAGCCGGCCACCCCCACCCCGACGACCATCACGGTCGTCGACGGCAGCGGCCAAGCCGGTACGGTGGGAGGCGCCCTGGGCGCCTCGCTGCTGGTACAGGTCAACGACCAGAACAACGCCGCCATGGCGGGCATATCCGTCACGTTTGCCGTCACCGCCGGCGGCGGCTCCGTTTCCCCCAACAGCGCCAACACCAACTCCAGCGGCCAGGCCTCGACGGACTGGACCCTGGGCACGGAGGCGGGAAACCAGACGGTTCGGGCCAGCGTCACGTCCAACCCGAGCATCAATACGGACTTCTCGGCCACCGCCGGCCCGGACGCCGCAGCCACACTCACCATGGTGGGCGGCGACATGCAGACCGGCTTGGTGAGCGCCACCCTCCCCAACCCCATCGAGGTCAAGGTCGAGGATCAGTTCGGCAACGCGGTCCCGGGCCACAGCGTGACGTTCAGCGCCAACGACGGGGGCTCCGTCGCACCAGTCGACGCCACTACGGACAACGACGGCGTGGCCGGCGCTCTGTGGACCCTGGGTTCCGGCACCGGCGCCCAGACGGCTCAGGCGGAGGCGACCGGCCTCACCGGCTCACCCATCGGTTTCGACGCCATCGGCACCACCTTGTTCCTCACCAGCATCTCCCCGGACCCCCTGGTGCAGGGAGCTTCGGCCACCATCGTGGGAACCGGCTTCGACGTCGTCCCCACCAACAACACGGTGCTGGTGGACGGCGTGGCGGCCACGGTGACCGCCGCGACCATCACGTCCCTGGACATCACGCTCCCGGTTCTCAACTGCCAGCCGGCCAAGGACGCGAACATCACCGTGGGCGTGGCGGCCCAGACATCCAACCTGCTGAGCCAGCGCCTCAACCCCGCCAGCTCCCTGAGCCTCGCGGTGGGAGAGCAACACGTCATCAGCGATCCCAACGACTTCTGCCTTCAGTTCCTCGCCGATCCCACGGGCGGTGACAGCTACCTGGTGGGCGTGAGCGCCACCGCGGAGCTGGACGCCGTGATGCCGTTCTCCCTCACCGCGGAGGACGGCGCGGCCACGGCGCCGCCGGCCCTCCTCGCCGCCGCGGACCTGGTTCCCAGCTTCCGGTCGCCCGGGTCCCAGTTGACCCCCTACGA
>JBDHHA010000167.1:0-13857 GCA_039589615.1 Gemmatimonadota bacterium | reverse complement strand
GGATTTCGGGGTTCAACTCCCAGTTGTTGAGAGCGGCGCCGAGGAAGTCCACCGCTGCGGCGCTCTCGATCTCCCCCAGTGCCCAGGCGGCCATCTTCTGCACCTCGGGCACCGGATCGTTGAGCAGCGCCCGGCCCAGGGCTTCGACGGCTCGGGGCGATTCGTACTCACCCAACGCGTGGGCGGCCTGCGCCCGCACCTCGGCGTCCTGGTCGTTCAACAGGCCGATCATGGCCTCGAGGGCGTTTGCCTGGAGCCGGTTGCGTTCGCGGTTCCGCTCCTGCCCGCGCAACGCCCGCTCCTGCGCCCTGATCGCTTGTTCGGCGGCGCGGCGCGCCTGCTCTGCGATGCGCTGGACGTCGATCACGATGGGCGCCCGGGGTGCGTCGACCGAGACCACGACCGGTTCGGCGGCGCCACGATAAGCACGCGCCATGGTCAACCCGGCAACGGGCACGAGGAGTGCCGCCAGTGCCGCGGCCAGTAGCTTGGGCGTAGTCCAGAACCCGCGCTTCGTCTCCTGAGCCACTACCGCCGGCGCACCACCATGCGCTTCCACGATATCCGGCCACAGCTCCCGCTCCGGGGTGGCTTCACTCGGCAGGCCACGGATGGCCTGGACCGTGATCTGCAACTCCTCGAGGGCTCGCTGCCACTCGGGATCGGATGCCAACTGTTGCCGCACATATTCCGTGGTCTCGTCGTCGAGCTCCTCGTCGAGGTACTGCGACAGCAGTCCTTCCATCTCGTCATGAGGATCCAGGTCGTGCGACTCAAAATGCTTTTTCATCGTTCCAAGGCCTCCCGTACAAGCCGTCGTGCTCTACTCAGTTGGGACTTGACCGTTCCCTCTGCCACGCCGATCAACTCCGCGATCTCGCGATACCGATACCCCTCGATGTCGTGGAGAATCAGGACCTCTTTGGCGCCGTTCGGCAGCGTCGCGATGGCTCGTTCCAGATCCACGCGCGTGTCCGGCATGGCGCCCCCGACCTCCCGCTCGAACTCGTCGAGCTCCCCAGGCAACAACTCTCTGTTCGACCGCCGCTTCTCCGCCCGCATGTCGCTCAACACGACATTGATGGCGAGACGGTGGAGCCACGTGCCGAACGCACTCTTGTGCTGAAACGAGCCGATGGCGTTCCATGCACGGACAAATGCGTCCTGCATCAACTCCTCCGCCCGGTCCGGATCGCTGACCATGCGGAGACAGACTGCGTAGACGCGGCGTCCGTGCTTCCGGTACAGCCGCTCGAACGCGTCTACGCTCCCGGCCTGTGCCTCGCGGACCAGGTTGGTCTCGCTCGTGGCTGCCAGGGTCTCCATCGAGTCCGGCACTGTCATGGAGACCAGCTTCTGAACTCCCTCGGCCGCTCCGAAGGAATGCGCTTGGGGTACGGCGATTGGCTGGGACACAATTGCGGCTCCTGGCTCACCTGATCGGTATCGACGTTGTACCTGATTGGATGTCGTGACATGGGGTTTCGTTCGAATGGGACCAAAGTGGGCTCGCCGCGGGGTGCCTTGTGCTCCCAAACCTAACGCATGGTCCCCGCCTCGGCTTCCCGGCTCGGCAAACCCGACTGTCACGTTGACCCATCGTAAGTAGTTTGATGACAAGCACTTGAGTGCTCGCTGCCGGGTCCGGAGCCTGGCGGAGGTTGTGAAGAGTCGAGGGCTCGCCTTCATTGTTGGCTATGCAGTTCGCGATGGATAGTGCCACAGCCACCGAGCTTGCGGCGGCGTTCCTCCAGGCGGCGGTCACCTTCGGACTGGTGGTCCTGTGCCTGGTCCTCTACCGGCGGTTCGCCAAGCGGCACTTCCGGTATTGGGCCCTGGCGTGGGCCCTGTACGCCCTCCGGCTCGGCGCCATCATCACGTTCCTGGTCACCACGAACCGGGTGTGGTTGTACTGGCACCAGGTCACTACGGGGTGGACCGCGCTGGGGTTCCTCTGGGCGGCACTCGTGTTCTCCGAGGGCCTGCGGTGGCGGACCCGGTATCTGGCCTTTGTGTTCTTTCCCCCGGTCTGGTCGTACTTCGCCATCTATCAGCTGGAGAACTTCCTCCTCGCAGCCATTCCCGCGGTGCTGTTCCTCAGCTTGGCCACGGTCTGGACCGGGTGGGTCTTCCTGCGGTATCACCGTCAGGTGGTCTCCACCGCCGCCATGGTCCTGGCCATCGCCCTGTTCTTCTGGGGCCTGCACCACCTGGATTACCCGTTTCTCCGAGCCCAGGGGGCGTGGAATCCCTGGGGGTACTATCTCGACATCGTGTTCGAGTTGGCGATGGGCGCGGGTATCGTGTTGCTGGTCATCGAAGACCTGAACCGCGGGCTCGGCGCCCTGAGTGCCCTCTCGGGTTACCTGGGGCGCGTGCGTCACGACAGTGATGCCTTCGCCGATCTCTTGGAGCGTCCCCTCACCCTGCCTGCGGTGCGTGGCAGTGCCATGTACGCCTATGAGGATGGAAAGAGTGAGTTCGTCGGCGGCGCCGGCGTGTGTGCCGCCTGGGTGGGCGCCGAGCCGGCCGGCGCGGCGAAGCGCGCCATCCAACGGGCCGTCGAGACGGCGCACCCGGAGGTTGTGCAGGGGTGGGACAGCGACAAACCACCATCCGGCTCCCGTCACCACCCGTACACCGCTGCGCTCCCGGTCCTGAAGGGCAAGGGGGTGTGGGGGGCGTTGGTGATCGTCGGCGACGCCAGAGATCCGTTTGCCGCCCTCGATTCGCGGTTTCTCGTGACCCTCGGGCAACAGGTGGGCGCCGCCCTCGAGCACGCCGACCTCTATGGCAGGCTCGAGGCCCGCACCAGGGAACTGGAGTTGATGTCGGCGCGGATGGTGCGACAACACGAGGACGAGCGGCGCCGCCTGTCCCGGGAACTCCACGATGAGACGGCCCAGGTCTTCTCGGCGGTGAAGTTGCAGCTCGGCGTGCTGCGGGAGTCCTTGGAGCCCGACCTCGCACACCGCCTCGATCGCACCGTCCACTTGGTGGACACGGGGATTCAGAGCATTCGGAACGTGACCAACTCTCTGAGGCCCTCGCTGCTGGACGATCTTGGGATCGTGCCGGCCCTGCGGGCGCTGATGGAGGACTTCGAGGCTCGGAGCGGCATCGGTACGAATCTGGAGGTGTCCGACGCAATCCCCCAATTGTCTGAGGATGCGGAACTGGCGCTGTTCCGGGCGCTGCAAGAAGGACTTGCCAACGTGGCCCAGCATGCCCGCGCCCACTCGGCAGATGTCCGGTTACTCGTATCCAACGGCCAAGTGGAGCTGCAACTGCAGGACGACGGGTGCGGGCCGCCCGACCCCGATGAGCTGACATCGCGGGAGCGGGAGGGACACATGGGACTCGCGGGCATGCGCGAGCGCATCACGGCCCTCGGCGGGAGCGTGTCGTTGCGACCCGGACTCGATGCGGGCAGTGTTCTCCGTGTGCAGCTTCCAGAAACGTCGGGATCTCTGCCATGAGTGATCAGCTGATTCGTGTTCTGGTGGCCGACGATCACTCGATCGTGCGCGAAGGCATTCGCCACGTCCTGGTGGAGTCCGCGGGCTTCGAGGTCGTCGCCGAAGCGTCGGACGGCGACGAGGCAGTGGCGTTGGCCGCCACGCACCTTCCTGACGTCATCGTGATGGACATCTCCATGCCCGGCAAGAACGGTCTCGAGGCGGCGGCGGAGATCCGGCGCACCCGCCCGGAGATTCGCGTGCTCATCCTCAGCATGCACGATCACACCCAGTACGCCTTGGAGGCCGTTCGCGCGGGGGCCCACGGGTATCTGTTGAAGGACGCGGGGCCGTCGGAGATGCGCGAGGCGGTGCGGACCGTTCACGGGGGCAGTTCCTTCTTCAGTCCCTCCATTGCCCAGCAGCTCAGTGCCACGTTGAGCGGGCCGTCGGGGGCCGACGCCGGCAGGGCGACGTTGGATATGCTGACGGGACGAGAGCGGGACGTGCTCGCGGGCATCGCCGAAGGGCGCACCAACAAGGAGATCGCCGCCGACCTGGGGATCAGTCCCCGCACGGTGGAGACGCACCGGTTGAGCCTGATGCGCAAGCTGGACATCCGGAGCGTGGCCGGCCTCACCCGATTTGCGCTGGAGACCGGCCTGATCAGGGAGTAGGCCTACTCCGACCGCAACACCTGCACCGGGTCGATGCCTGCCGCCCGGCGTGCCGGCAAATAGCTCGCCAGCATTGTGACCGCCAGCAGCACCACGGACACCGTCCCGTACGTCAGAGGGTCGGTGGGCGTGACGCCGAAGAGTAAGGCTCCCATGAGACGGGTGAGCCCGTAGGCCCCGAGGAGGCCGGCGCCGAGTCCCAGTCCCGCGACAACCCCACTCTGCTGCAGCACCATGCGACGGACGTCTTCGCCCCGAGCACCCAGGGCGAGCCGCACGCCGATCTCGGTGCGTCGCTGCCCCACCACGTAGGAAATCACCCCGTACACGCCCACGATTCCCAACGTCAGGGCAACGCCTCCGGCGATCACCAGCAGTACCATCGTGAACGCCATCTGCATTCCCGATTCCGATACCAGTTGCTCCAAGGTGCGGACGTGAGCGAACGGCACGCTGGGATCCAGCTCCCGGGCCTCCCGTCGTATGACGTCCACGAGACCCAGGGACGGCGTCGCGGTCCGCACCGTGAAAGTCATCGTGTGTGGGTTCGGTCCCCGGGTCCCGGTGTACACCAACGGGAAATAGATGAGTGGGGAAGGACCGTCCGTGAGGTTCCCGGTTTGCACGTCACCGACGACGCCCACGATCGTGAGCCACCCCGAGTCCGGCGGGGCCATGCCCATGTAGATCTGCTTGCCGAGGGGGTCTTCATTCGGCCAATAGATCTCTGCAAGGCGCCGGCTCACGACCACCACATCGGTCACCTGCTCGTGGTCGGAACGCTCGATGTGCCGCCCTGCGAGCAGGGGGATGCGAGCCGTCTCGAAGTACCCGGGCTCCACCGTCCGTTGGGCGACCACCGGCGGAATCACCGTGGGATCCACCGGAACGCCTCGTTCTACCAACGGGTCTCCACCGCACCACCCGGACAACGGAAGACAACTCACCGCGCCGGCGCTCGTCACCCCGGGAAGACTCCGGATACGTTCCAAGAGGTTTGTGTGGAAGGCCGCTGCATCTGCCCTTGCCCGGTAGTTTCCGCTGGCGCCTTCCAGTCCGATCTCGAAGGTGAGGACGTTCTGCGCGTCGAAGCCGGGATCGACGTTCTGCAGGTGCCAAAAGCTCCGAACCATGAGGCCGGACCCCACCAACAACACCAACGCCAACGCAATCTGGCCACACACCAGCGCCTGCCGCAGATGAAAGCGGCGTCGACCTATTGTGGCTCCCTTGCCGCCTTCCTTGAGAGACAACACGAGATCCGGCGTTGACCGGAACACGGGGATGGCACCGAACAGGAACGCCGCGAAGATCGTTGCGGCGGCGGTAAACGCCAACACGGGAGTGCTGATCGAGATCTCGTGAAGGCGGGGGATCATGGCCGGTCCCGATGCAACGAGGGTACGCACGCCGACAAAGGCGAGCACGAGACCTACCAGACCTCCGCAAGTGGCCAACACGCCGCTCTCCATCAGGAAGTAGCGCACCATCTGTTTGCGCCCGGCCCCGAGCGCGGTCCGTATGGCCACCTCACGCTGGCGTGCTTCGGTGCGCACGAGAAACAGATTTGCCACGTTGGCGCACGCAATGAGCAACACGAATCCTACCGTGCCCAGTAGGATCCACAGCGTCTGCTCTATCCTCCCAACCATGTAGTCCTGCAGTGGTTGCACGAGGGTTCCGAGTCGCGCGTTGTCGAAGACGCTCGCGACGAACTCTGCAGAATAGCGCCCGCGAAGCAGCGGCAGCGTGCCGTTCAAGGCCGCTTGGGCCTCGGCGGCCGACACACCAGGTCTGAGTCGCGCCACACTCTTGTCCCGGAAGCCACCGAATCCGGCTGCCTCTCGAACCACGCGAGGGATCCAGGCGTCGGTCTCCGTGTCGGGAAACGCAAAAGTGCTGGGCATGACGCCGATCACTTCGAAGGGGAAGTTGTTCATCCGGATCGTGCGGCCGATCACCGCCGGGTCGCCTCCGAAGCGACGTTGCCAGATCCCGTGGCCCAGCACCACCACGCTTGTCCGGTTGGCGAAGTCGTCGTCCTCGTCGATCCAGCGTCCGAGAGCCGGCGGAACCTGGAGCACGTCGCCGAGAGTGTAGGTGGCCATGGCGATCCTGATTCGTGCAGGGTCGCCGCCGTCGCTCAACGTCATGTCGGCACTGCTGAAGAGCGCGATTTCCTCCAGGGTCCGGCTCTGCTCGCGGTAGAGGAAATAAATACCCTGAGGGACTTCCAGGTCCTCATCCACGCCGAGGCCGGGAGCGGAGTGGGAGATCCACATGACTCTGTCGGCATCCGGATACGGCAGCGGGTTCAACACCACGCCGTGCACCACGCTGAAGATGGCGGCGTTGGCGCCGATCCCGAGCCCCAGCGTGATCACCGCGGCCGCACTGAAGCCGGGGGCGTGGAGCAACCGGCGGACGGCGTGTCGTAGATCTTGGGTCAAGCTCGACATGAGCTCACTTCCTCGTCGGTTGTGAGAAGAACGCGGATCGTGTTGCGGTGCGTGTCCGCGGCGGCTGCGCGCGCCGCTGAGGCGCTGTCGAATCGCCGACGCCAGGAGGCCCAACACCTCCCGCAGGAAGAACCACCAGCGGAGTGCCGGTCCGTTGGTTTGGTACACGTCCGCCCGGCGCATCTCGAACATCTCGGTCATGGCCGACGCGTAGGCTTCCCGAAACGGGCGGGGGTAGAGCGACAGGAGACGCCGGTAGAGGCGGTCCATGGGTGTGTAGGAGTCGGACATGGCTCAGGCGGATCCCGTGTAGAGGTCCTTTTCCCGAGCGACCGCCACCAGCTCACTCAACCGGTGCGCTTCGAGACCAGCCACGCCGCGTCCCAGTTCCGTGAGCCGAAAGTACTGGCGGCGGGAATCGGTGGACCCCTCCGGGGCGTCGGGGACGTGCTCGATCAGACCGTCCTCGCCGAGCCGCCTGAGGGCCTGATAGAGGCCTCCCGTGGTGGGCTTGAGCTTGCCTCCCGAACGCTGCTCCACGTCCTTCCCGATAGCGTAGCCGTGGGAGGGGCTCTCTCCCAGGGCCAAGAGGATATGGAACGAGAGGTTGCTCAGTGGCAGGAAGTCATTGGGTTCTAAGGGCTTACGAGACATGAACCGGTTTCCGGGCAAATGAATGAATGATCGATAACTATAGTACTGGTTACTACAGTATTTGAGGCGAGAAAGTTTCGATCGGGTGCGGCTATTCGGGGCGGGGTGGGGTCCTTGGAGAGACCTCGGAATCCTGCCGGGGAGCCAGAGCCAACTGGAGCCCGGCGATGATGAGTACCACGCTCAGCACCGTGCTGGTGGAGAGTGCCTCGCCGAAGAAGAGGGCGCCCAGTGCGGCGGTCCACACCGGGACGAGGCTGTACACGATCGCGGCGGTGGTGGTCGGCCCCAGGAGGCGGACGCTGGAGTTGTACAGGAGATACCCCACGCCGGACGCGGCCACGCCCATGTACGCCAGGGACCAGAGACTCCCGGTGGACGCCGCCGCTAGTTGACCCAATGGCCCCTCACGGGCGGCCAGGACGGCGAGGAGCACCACCCCAAACACCGTGGCGTAGAAGGTCAAGCAGAAGACGGAATACCTCGCGACCATGGTGCGAATCAAGAGGGCGTACGCCGCCCAGCTCACCACCGCCACGAGCATCAGCAGATCTCCCCTATTAAAGGACAACTCCACCAGGGCCGTAACCCGACCTCCCGTGAGGAGCACCAGCACCCCCGCCACGGAACACGCGATGCCGAGATGGTGCTTGGGGGCCAGCCGCTCCCGGATGAACAGGGCAGCCAGCACCGCCGTGATCACGGGGCTCAGGCCGTTGAGGATGGCGGTGTTCACCACGTCGGTGTATCGCAGGCTGAGAAAGAAGAAGTAGTGGTATCCCGCAATCCCGAAGAGTCCGAGGCCTAAGAACCTCAAGGCATCTCTCCGGGAGATTCGAAGGGACTGGGAGCCGGCCCAGGCCAGGGTGCCGAGGAACGCCAGCGCTACCAGATAGCGGAGCAGGGTGGCGGTCAGGGGATCGAATTCCAGGGTCACCACGCGGGCGGCAACGAAGCTGCCGGAGAAGAGCAGGCTGGTGGTGAGGGGCGGCGTGACGCGGCGAAGGGGCAATCTCACGCTCGAAGCCGGTGTAAGTTGTTACATAGTAGTGAGATAGGTGGGCGACGGCCAGATCCACCCGGGGATGAAACTCGGTGGCGCCGGGGACCGTAGACTAATGTGGAGTCTCGATATATTGTGATAAGTGATATATATAGAATATCTATATAGCCTCTTGGAGACCGCTCCATGAAGGAAGACAAACGCCTGAGCCTCGGAACCGTCATGGTGCTCCACGCCATGGCCCGAGGCTGCCCCTGAGCCTCGGAACCGTCATGGTGCTCCACGCCATGGCCCGAGGCTGCCAGTACGGATTCGACATCATAGAGGAAACCGGGCTCACCAGCGGCACCATCTACCCGGCGCTGGAGAAGCTCGAGCAATTGGGCCTGGCCAGGTCGGAGTGGGAGGACGGCCGGGTCGCCCAGCAGGAGAAGCGGCCGGCGCGGCGTTACTACACCATAACGGCTCGCGGGAAGACGACGCTGGTGGAAGCGTTGGAGCGATACCGCTCCCTGGCCCCCCTCGACGCCGCCGCGGCGTCCTCCAAGCCCCGGACCATCTGAGGCTGCGACACAGTGTCCCGTGCTCCCCTCGGTCTCCGCGCCGCCCGCACCGTCATCCGCCTCGCCGGCGCCTTCGTTCCCCGTGAACGCCGGGGGGAATGGCAACGGTTGTGGAGCGCCGAGCTCGAGCACCGCTGGCAGGTTCACCGACAACGACCGGCGCGGGACTTGGTCCGCTGGTCCCTCGGCGCGTTTTCCCACGCGTGGTACGTATTGAGAACGGAATTCACGATGGATTCGATTCTACAGGATGTTCGCTATGCCCTCCGCTCGCTGCGCAGCGGCAAGGGGCTCGTTGCCGTGGCGGTGATCTCACTGGCCCTCGGCATCGGGGCCAGCGCCTCGATCTTCAGCGTGGTCGACGTGTTGATGTTCCGCCCACTCCCGTATGAGGACTCGGAGCGGGTCGTCCGGATCTACACCACGAATGAGGAGCGCGGCTGGACCGAGGTGAGCGTCACCGTTCCGGACTTCTTGGATTTCAGAGATCAAAGCGAGGTGACGGACATCGCCGCTAGCTCCGGCGAGAGCTTCAACCTGTCCGGCGGCGACCGGCCGGAGCGCGTCGTGGGGCGGCGGGTTTCGTACAACTTCTTCCGCGTGCTGGGCATGCCACCGGTCCGGGGCCGGAGTTTCACGGAAGGCGAAGAGCGAGCGGGACAGAACCGGGTAGTGATCATCACCGACGGTTTCTGGCATCGCCACTTCGGGGCGGATCCAGCCGTGCTCGACGAGACGGTCCTGCTGAATGGAGAGCCCCATACGATCGTTGGGGTCTTGTCGCCCGACTTCTGGTCGGAGTACCACGGTGTGGACGTGTGGGTGCCCTTCGGCGTCACAGGGGAAGAGTCCCGGGCGTCCTACTACCTCAGTGTCGTTGGGCGGGTGCAGCCAACTGCGACGGTGGACCGAGCACGTGTCGAGATCTCCCAGATCGCAAACCAGATAGCCGCCGCGTATCCGCAAACGAGCTCGGGAAACGGCGCCCACATGCTCACGCTGCAAAGCAACATGACCGATGAGGGTGTCCGGAGCGGCAGCCTGATCGGCATGACCGCCGTGGCCTTCGTCCTCCTGATTGCCTGTGCCAACGTGGCCAACCTCCTGTTGACGCGGGCAGCGGGACGAGATCGCGAAGTGGCCCTTCGCGGTGCCCTGGGTGCGGGACGAATCCGCATTGCCCAGCAGTTCCTGGCGGAAGCCGTGGTCATCTCGCTCCTCGGCGGCGCGTTGGGACTGGTGTTCGCGGCGTTCGGGATCCGCGGGCTGATCTCCATCATCCCCCCGGACTTCGAGCGCATCGATGCCGTCGGGCTCGACGGCCGTGTGTTGCTCTTCACCGGGGTAGTCACGATCGCCACGGGATTGATATTCGGAATGGCTCCGGTCCTGCAAAGCGCCAAGACGAACTTCGTGGACTCGCTCAAAGAGGGAGGCCGCAGTGGTGGCGGCGTGACGAGCGGGCGGTTCCGCAAGGCCTTGGTCGTGGCGGAGGTGTCGCTGGCCGTCACGCTGCTCGTGGCGTCGGCGCTCTTGGTGCAGGGCTTCAACCGGTTGCAGGGTGGCGAGAACGGATTCGACGAGACGGATGTGCTGACGTTCCGGATCACGCTTCCGGCAAATGAGTTTCCGGACACCACCGCCCTGGACGCCTTCTACACAAGCCTGCGGCCCAGGATTCAGGCCCTTCCCGGTGTGGTGAGTGCATCCGCCACATCGATCCTGCCGTGGCGAGGCAACAGCGGGACATGGTACTGGCTGAGCGAGCAGGAGCCTCTCGACTCGGAAAAGTCGATTACCAATTACAGGTACATCTTGCCGGAGTACTTCGAGGCTTTGGACGTCCCCTTGCTGCGGGGCCGGACCTTCACCGGGGGGGACCGTCCCACGACGGCCCGGGTTGTCGTCATCAACGAAGCCATGGTAGCGCGCCACTGGGCCGATGCGGATCCCATCGGGCAACGGATCCACCTCTCGAGCGGCGTACGTGAAATCGTCGGTGTGGTGGCGGATACCAGGGAGTACGGCAGTACCGACGCACCGGACCCGATGATGTACATGGCTACGGTGCAGGGCATGAATCGCAGCATGAGCTGGGTGGTAGAGACGTCGACGCCGCCGGCCGCCCTCGCGGACGCGGTTCGAGCGGAGGTGGCCGCGGTCAATCCGAATCTGCCGGTGTTCCAGGTCATGGGTCTGGACCTGGTCATTCGTGACGCCCTCCAAGGCGACGCCATCATGCCACGGGTGATGGGTGTCCTGGCGTTGGTCGCCCTCGTCCTTTCGGTGGGGGGCGTCTACGGGGTCATGGCGTACTCCGTGTCCCAGCGCACCAGAGAGTTGGGCATCCGGATGGCCCTGGGCGCCCACGGTCGGAGCGTCATGTCCATGGTCGTGCGGCAGGGGACGATGCTCGCCGGGCTGGGCGTCGGCGTCGGCATACTCCTCGCTCTGGGGGTGTCTCGGGGACTGTCGCTCTTTCTCTACGGGGTGAACCCGTTCCACCCGCCCACGTTCGTCGGCGTGGCAGTGTTCCTGTTGGGCGCGGGCGTCGCGGCGTCGTACTTCCCTGCACGCCGCGCCACGAAGGTGGATCCGATGCTCGCGCTGAGGACGGAATAGCAGGGGTCAACTACCTGCCGCCCGCTACCCCCGAAACCATTCCTTCATAAGGGACATGGCGGGAAACGCGTTGACGAACGCGTGGGTCACCATGGCTGCCAGCAAGTTCCTGGATCGAGCGTAGATCACGCCGAGGACCACCCCGCCCAACACCCCGTTCGACATCGCCATACGAAACGCGTCGCCCCAGTTGCCGGCAGACGGCCAGTTGGGATTCAGGTAGGCGTAGGGAACGTGGTACAGCCCGAAGAGGACGGAACACGCGGCGATGGCCCAGATGTGGGATCCAAACCACGCGTGCAACCGCGTCTGCAACACGCCCCGGAAGAACACCTCCTCGGTGGTGGCGGCCAGGAGCAGCATGAGAAGCATCGCCAATGGGAGGAGATAGAGGGCCTCTCCGGAGCGGAAGGCGGCGAGGATCGCCTCCCGCTGCGGTGTCAGTAACTGGATGCCGGCGATGAGCACCGCCGCGCCGGCCACCCATCCGAACCCCCGAAAGATCGTGGAACGGGCCAACCCCACGGATGCGAGGGCGTCGCGGAACGGGCGTTCGCTCGCACCTCTCCGCATCCACCATAGCAATCCCAACGGAATCGTCACGAGCGAGAGCCAATGGAGCGTCTCGCTCTCTGGGCGCCAGAACATGTAGCCCATGTAGAGGGCGAAGTAGAGGAGGGCGAGGGGAGCCTCGCGGCGGAGTCGAGGGTCGTTGACGGCGGTATTCATGTCCACGTCCTACGGGGCCGGGCCTCCAGAGATTCGTGCTGGGCCTTATCCGGGCTCCGTCCTGCCGCCTACCGGCGTACCGCCAGCCCCGGTATGAGCCGCTCGGCGTTTTCCGAGTAGAGCTTCCGCAGAACGTCGTCCGGCAGGTCCAGTCCATACAGCTTCCAGAACGCGTGCCGCTTGCGATAGTAGTCGAAGTACTCGTCGGCGGTCTCCAGGGTGCGGAAGTACACGTGGTACTCCTCGGGCTCCCACGCGTCCTTGCCGAACAGCACGCGATCCTGATACTGGATGAACCACTCCCGGGCGAAGCGCGGCTGGCGCCCGATTTCTGCGAGGACGGCACCAATGCCCACGTGCATGTTGGGAAGCTCGTCGAACAACCGGCCCAACCTTCCCAGGTCTCCTCCCAACCATGCCAGATGGGCGGCGATGAACGTGGTGTTGGGGTGGCGCCGGAAGACATTCCACTGCTCGTTCATGATCTGTTCCCACGGCGGGAAGCGATCGGGGGGGCGGATCCGCCGGGGGCGCTCCTTGAGCTCGAACCAGCGCTCGTTGAAGCGGTCCTGGGGCTCCCAGAACTGCTTGGGGTCGCCGGTGTGGATCAGGATGGGAATCCCCAGGTCTCCCGCCTTCTGCCACACGGGATCGAACCGGGGATCGTCCGTGGGGATACGGCTGCCCGCGCCGTCCGTGAGCGTCATGCCGAGGCTCTTGAAGATCTTCAGGCCCTGGGCGCCGGCTGCGACGTCCTCCTCCAACTGGGCCGCCGCTCGCCGGCCCCACTCGGGATCGTCGATGTCCGCGAAACTCAGGTTGGCAAAGACCACGAAGCGGCCCGCGTACCGTCCCTTCATGGCGGCGACGGTGCGTACCAGGCTTTCTCCGGTCCCACCGCTCAAGTTGACCATGACCGCCATGTTCATGGCGTCCATGGCCAGGATCAGGGAATCGACCCGGGCCGGCGTGGGGCGCGAGTGATGGCTGTGGACGTCGACAAAGGGGAAGCGGGACCGGGTGAGGGGGTGCTCCGGCACCACGAGGCTGGACTTGGGACTGTACTCGTCCACGGTCATGATCTGGGCCTGCATGGCCGCCGGCCCCACACTCCCGGCGAGGAGCATGAGAGAAACGATGCGCTGCATGTGCTACTCCAGGGCGTGCTGGTGGAAGGCCCAATATACGTCGGACATTGGGCCTCCGTGACCGTGGTGTGTTTGTGCTAGGACAGTATGGGGTCGATCTCGATCGGTGCCAGGTGCCTGCTGCCGCAGCGGCGGCAGCCCTCGTACTTGGAGAATTGGCGCCAGAGGGAGAACACCACCGGGATCAATAGGGCCCACCAGAACGTGCGCACGAATCCAAATGACACGTCGGAAAACCAGGCGGTGAGCTCGAAAATGATGTTGTCCGTGTTGTACACAGTCTCCGTTGCCGCCGCCGGATCGGCCACGGCGAAGGACTGGGACACGGTGGCCAACATCCGCTCCTGGACTTCTTCCGTTGGGACGGGATGGGATGGAGAGACGAGGGCCCGGTACGCTCCGCTCACCAACCCGATGCTGATGCCGCAGAGCCACAAGGTGACCTCCGCCGCGAGGCTCGACCGGGCGTAGGTCTTGGGGACGTCGTTGTGTTCACAGCCGCTGCAGTGCATGGAGCGCATCGTGGCTCTCCATGGAGGGGTTG
>JBDHHA010000166.1:0-14650 GCA_039589615.1 Gemmatimonadota bacterium | reverse complement strand
GCGCCCGCCGCCGCCAAACCGCCCACCCCGCACTGCACGAACAGATGCGTCGGTACATCGTCCTCGCCCCACTGCTCTCCGCACTCGGCGAAGAGGGCCGAGTATCCGGTAAGGATGTCGATGGGGATCTGCGAGTCGCTGGCCGTGGCCATCTGCGTGACGAAGGCCCACCCTTCCCGTGCCGAGTCCGCCGCCGCCAGTCGCACGGCGTCGTCGTGATTCCCCTCCGTGCGCACCACCTCGGCGCCCAACTCGCGGATGGCGTCTTCCCGAAGCCGGCTCACGTGAGAGGCCAGGTAGACCACGGCCTGGCACCCAAAGGTGCGCGCCACCCACGCCACCGCCCGGCCGTGGTTCCCGTCGGTGGCACAGGCCACGGTGAGGAGCTTGAGCAGGGCGTCATACTTCCCGCTGAGGAGGTCGGCGGAACTCACGGAGGCCGCACCCGTCTCCCGCATCACCTGCCCGGCCAGAATCCGGGCGACGGCATAGCCGCCACCAAACGGCTTGAAACTCTTGATGCCGAACCGCTGCCCTTCGTCTTTGTAGCACAGGCGGTCGACGTGAATGGCGCTGGCCAATTGGGGGAGATCACACAGCGTCGTGGGGGCGTAACCGGGCCAGCCACGAATGTCGTCCAGAGCCCCCTGGGTTGCAGCCAGCCCGTCGGCAAATGGCGCCGAAGAAACCCCAGCACCGCGGGCGGCCCTGGGGTTGGCAATCAAGGAACAGGCTGGGTCGGGAAGCTTCACCCTTTGGCCGACATCGCTGGATAGGTGCCCGTCGGGAGGTTGGGCGGGAGCCGTCCGGCCAGCAACTCAGCCACCGGCCGGGTGATCTCCAACCGACCCAACACGATGCGGAGCACTGCCGTGATGGGAGCCGCCAGGAGCATGCCCACGGGACCCCAGAGGAGGCCCCAGAACACCAGCATCAGCAGGATGGTGACCGGGTGGAGGTCCAGTCCCTCGCCCATGACCAGTGGCTCCACGATGTTCCCGATGGTGAATTGCACCGCCCCGGGCAACACCACGACGAGGGTTATGGCCACACCGCTCTCGAACTGGATCAGCGCGATGGGGAGGGGCAGTAGCGTGGCAATCACCGAGCCGATGGACGGAATGAAGTTCAACAGGAACGCCATCACGCCGAACACCATGGCCAGGTCGAGACCGAACACGGTGAGGATGATCCCCGTGAGAATCCCTGTCGTCGCCGACGTGATGAACTTGATGACGATGTAGCTGCGAATCTTGCGATCGATCTGGGCGTAAAAGCCCTCCCGGAACTGGTTGGGGTTCCGGCCGATCAAGAGATAGAGCACGAAGATGAATACCAACACGCCGTTGGTCACCAGCTTCAACGCTGCTTCCGCCGTGGTCTGGAGCACGGACAGAAACGGGATGTTCTGCAGGATGTTGGGATCGTCCAGAAACGCGATGACTCGATCCTGCCCCAGGTCGATGTTGCGAACGTCCAGGACACTGAAGATCCGCCGGGCCAACCGGGCGATCCGGTCCTGGTACACCAGCACGCTGTCCAGCAGGTCCTGCGTGGATGTCGTGACCAGGAGCCCGAGGAGCGTGAAGAGACCCGCCGCCACGAGGACCGCGATCGTCACCGCCCCCGCCTTGGGGATCCTCAACTTCACCCGGAGGAAGTCCACCAGGGGCGCCACGAGGTACGAAATGAAGATGGCCAAGACGAACGGCACCATGACCCGCCGGGTGTACTGCAGCGCCACGGCAATCGCGACGGTGGCCAGCACCATCATGGACACCGTCATCACCAGCGAATAGTCCTTCCGCGACTCGGTCATGCCTCTCGAACCCCTCCGCCGTCCGAAGGTGTCGCCGGCTCTCCAGACAACTCACGCTGGACAACTAAGAAGTCGGCAACCACCAGTCCTCCAATCAAATGCTCCTGAATGATGCGCTCCAGAACCGGAGGATCGCATTCTCTATACCACGCTCCGTCCGGATACACAACGGCCATTGGACCGCCTTCACAGATTCGCAGACAGTTCGCTTTGGTCCGGTACACGCCACCTTGTTTGGAAAGACCCAACTCGTCGAGCCGGCGCTTGAGATACGTCCACGCCTCCAGTGAGCGGGAGAGGTCACAGCACTTCGGATTGGTCTGGTCGCAACACAGGAAGATGTGTCGCTTGAGGTCCGGCACCGCCAGCGCCTCAGCCGTCAAGCGCTGCCGCTCCGCGATCTCCCCCGCGGACCGTTCCTCCGGATTCATATTTACCACGGTATCGGGTGCTCCGCTGTGACGTGTGGGCTGCATCCACGGCGACGTTTGACCACGCCATCACGACGAGGGGACGTGGGCACCACGACAGACCGCTTGTTCCAAAGAGTAACGTTTCTCCCCACGCCTACAGTTGCGTCCTGTTCTGGGGACGATTCGGCTCTTCAACATACAACTTAACACTATATATTACAATAACTTACGTTCTGGCACACAACTCGCTACAAGTTGTGAGCAGACGCCGGCTCCACAGGATGCGATGCACGCCGCTCGTCGTTCCCCTCGAGTTTGCCAAAGCAAGGCGTCACCACAATATTGGCCTCAGGACGTTTGGAGGTACCATGCAATCCGTCGCACTGTTCGCACTACTGATGCCGAGTCTGGTGGCCCTCGAAGCCCCGTCTCCTGCCGTGGCCCCTCAACAGGACCCACCCCTGCAGGTCTGGCTCGATCGCTCGGAACAGTTGGAGTTCGGGGACCGAATCCGAGTGTACGTACGCTCGGAGGCTGACGGACATCTCTTGGTGCTGCACGCGGATCCGGAAGGGCGGATCCGCGTCCTGTTTCCGCTCGACCCGACCGCGGACGACTTCATTCGAGGTGGCCGGGACTACGAGATCCGGGATCGGGACAACGGCGACGCCATCGTCACCGCGGAGTCGGAAGGGTTCGGCACCGTGTACGTCGCCTATTCTCAAGACCCGTTCCGCTACGGTGACTTCAGCCGCGGCGACCATTGGGACTATCGGGCCTTCGAGGACTTTGAGATTCTCGGCGAGGCCGAGGTGGTGCTGACACAGATCGCCCAACGGATGGCCATCGGGACGGCGTTCGTCTACGACGCCGACTCCTACTATCTCAACCCGCCGGCGGCGTATACCAGAGCGTATGACAGCTACTGGACCTCGGGACGTCACGACCACCACGACGTCGGTGTCCGGATCGGGCTCCACCTGGGTTACGTGGGGTGGCCGCTGCATCCCTATCGCTATCGAGGGTATTACGGTTGGGGAGGGTATTACGGGTACTACGGGTATTACGACCCGTGGTACTACGATCCATGGTATTTCGGTTTCGGATTCGGCTATGCCGGATGGGGGTTCGGGTTCGGCTACGGCTACGGATACGGCTACGGCTACCCCGGCTACTACTACTGCTGCGGCGGACCGAGCTACTACTACAGCCCGGGATATTACTACGCCACTCCGGTCGCCTATGTGAATCCCCAATACACTCAGCGGAACCGGACGGTGGTGGGCACGTCGTATCGTGACCGGCGTCTGTCGCCGACGGGGACGTCGGCCGGCGCGCGGCGCACGTCGGGCGTGAGCCGGCCCGAGCCACGGCGGGCATCCACCGTAGTGGCCCGCAACACACCCACCCGAGCCACCGGCGCCGCGGCTGCGCGCCGTACAACCGGCGCGGGGACGGCCACACCGACTCAAGGCGTCCGTCGCACGACGCCGCAGCGCTCCACCACAGCGGGCAGCGTGCAACGGGCCACACCCACACCGCGCCGCACCACGGGAACGGCCAAAGCGACACCGCAGCGGAGCACCAGCGGACAGGCGACGGCGAGGCGAACAGTGGAGTATCGGCTGGCGCCGCGGGTCTCCTCTCGGGGAACCCAAGCGACCAAGGCCCAGCCCACGCAACGGCCTCCTGCCCAGCGCCGGGCCACACCGCCGTCCAGCCGGAGTTCGACCTCCCAGGTGCGCCCCACCACCGGCTCCAGTAGCCGGCAGGCGACCCCCGTCCGGAGCAACACATCCCGGACACAAGTTCGGCGTCCTACGACCAGCACCCGGTCATCGTCGCCCGCGCGGTCCACAGTTCAGCGGAGCACGCCGACCCGGTCGTCGGTGAGCCGGCCGCCAGCGTCGCGGAGTAGCAGCGGACGCACGGCGACGCGCAGCTCCGGCTCATCGAGCCGCTCGTCGGGTAGCGCGGTCCGACGCAGCTCCGGCTCATCGAGCCGCTCGTCTGGCAGTGCGGTCCGACGCAGCTCCGGCTCCTCGAGCCGCTCGTCTGGCAGTGCGGTCCGACGCAGCTCGGGTTCTTCCCGGAGTTCCGCACCGCCGGTACGGAGCTCGGGCTCGAGCCGCTCGTCCGGCAGCGCCGCCCGGAGCAGCTCCGGATCACGCAGCTCCGGGGCTTCGAGAAGCTCAGGCTCCCGTTCCAGCGGGCGCCGCAGAGGCTAGACCTTCGCCCGGAACCATCAGAAGAACGGCCCACTCGTGGGCCGTTTTTCGTTGTCCGTGGAAGCTCCCGGGTCGTCGAGTGTAGGTTGAGGGATCGGCCGGATGGGCCGGCTCGTCCTCACCTCACGGACGCAGGGATGCCCACGAACGCTCCGCCATCATCGATTTCTGAGAGGCGTATCCTGTTGGCAGATGCCGACGCGTTCTACGTCTCCGTCGCACGGCTGGTCGATCCCGACGGTGCCGGGAAGGAGCCCCTCCTCATCGTCGGTGGATCGTCCAACCGCGGCGTGGTCACGTCGGCGTCCTACGAAACGCGTAAGTTCGGCGTGCGATCCGCCATGCCCACCGCCCACGCGCTCCGTCTCTGCCCCAAGGCCGTCGTGGTTCCAGTACCGATGGATGTCTGCGGCCAGAAGAGCCGTGAGATCCGTGAAACCCTGGAGGGCATCGTTCCGGTGGTCGAACCCGCGAGCATCGACGAGTTCTACCTCGACCTCACCGGGACGGAGCGCCTGTTCCATGAAACCCTGACTGAGACCGCAGTGCGCATCCGGAAGGCGGTGCTCGCCTCCACGCAGTTGAGCGTGTCCATCGGCGGCGGGACCTCCCGCCTGATTGCCAAGCTCTCCGCGGAAGAGGCCAAACGGCGCAGCGATCGGAAGTCTTCGGGCGTGTACATCGTCCCCCCCGGTGAGGAGGCGGATTTCGTGAGCCGCCTCAGCCTGGCAGACATCCCCATGATCGGTCCCAAGTTTCAAGAGCGCCTCGCCCGGTACGGACTGCGCACGGTGCGCGACGCGTTGCCGCATGAGGTCGAGACCCTGCAAGGATGGTTTGGCAAGCGGGCCGGCCGCTGGCTCCACAATCGCATTCGCGGAATCGACGGGGGACCGGCGCCGGCACGGCCTCGTTCCAGGTCCCTGAGCCACGAAGTGACGTTCTTCGAGGACTTGGCCACGGACGAAGCCCTCCACCAGGAAGTGTTGCGCCTCGCCGTACGCGTGGCCGCCGACATGCGGAAGAGCGGGTTTCTCACCCGGACCGTCACCGTGAAGATCAAGGACAGCGACTTCAAGACCCGCCAGGCGAGCCACACTTTTCCCGAGCCCATCTCTGCCGACCGGCCCATCGTGGACACCGCACACCACCTACTGGACAAGCTCCGCCGCGCGCGACGCACCAGCGCCCGGCTCCTGGGCGTGGCGGTGTCTCAGTTGGTCAAGGCCAGAGACCTGGCGCAGCTGTCGTTGTTCGCGAAAAGCTCGGAGGGAGATCTAGAAACCGACCACGACCGCGCCGTGGCGCGGGTGGTCGATGACATCAACAAGAAATTCGGGCGCCGGGGAATCCGGCGGGGCAGTGAGGTGCGCAAGAGCGAGTAGTGATAGGGCTGCAGCGCACCGTTTGTCACTGCAGCGCGCGTTGGTTTGCAAGCTCAGGGTGTCCCGAGATCTGGCTCTGAAGCAAACCGCAGCGCGCGGAAGGGACAAACGGTGTGCTGCAGCCTACCCTTCACCGCTCGCCATCACTTGACCTCGGTTACCGCCACTGCCTCGTCCCCCTCGTTCCGCACGTGCCCCAGGACCGACGGCAGCTGGGGCAGCTGGATGCCGGCCTGCTCGGCCAGCTCGTGCATCGCGGGGAGCGAGCCGATCATACCGGACAGGAAGTCCGCGGTGGCCCCACGATTCTTGCCACCGCTTCCACCGGAATCCCAGACCGTGATCTTGTCGATCTTGAGATTCTGAATGGCCTTGACCTGCTCCGCCACCAGCGTGGGAAGCTGCTCGATCATCAGCAGTGTCGGCGCAACCTCCGGATTCTTCGCGCACGCCGCCACCAGCTGGCGATACCCCTCCGCCTTGGCCTCGAGGACCTTTTGGGTTCCCTCGGCCTCCGCCATGTACTTCGCCAGGATGGCGTCGGCTTCACCCCGGGCCTCCCGTCGCGCCTTCTCGGCCGTGGCCTCCGCGGCGATCTCCACGCGAGTCTTCTCGATCTCCTGCTTGGCCAACTGTTCCTTGTTGAGCCGGGCCAGCTCCCGCTCCCGCTCCGCAACGAGAATGGCCTGTTGTGATTCGGCGGCCGCCACCTCGGCCTTGCGCGTCGCCTCGGCGCGGATCTCCGCCAACCGGGCGTTGGAATCGGCGATCTCGGCGTTGGCTTTGTTCTCGCCCTCCACTGCGGTCGATTCGGCCTGGGCGACCTGAATGCGCCGTTGCTGCTCGGCCTCCTTCGTCGCCGCGACCGTCTCGGCCTCGCGCTGCGCGGCGGCGATCTCGTAGTCCCGTTTTGACTCCACCTCGCCCGTGATGGATTCCGCTTCCAACTTGGCCACGGAAACGCGGCGTGTCTGCTCGGCTTCCTTCTCGCCGGTCACCGCCGTCGCTTCCTCCCGCGCCACACTGACCGTCCTCTCGCGGTCCGCCAGTGCTTGACCGCTTGCGCCGTCGCGCTCCTGCTGTGCCACCTCTACCCGGGCCCGGTTGATGGCCTCCGCCGCGGCGCGTTTCCCGATCGCCTCGATGTACCCGCTCTCGTCCGTGATGTCCCGGATGTTCACGTTGATGAGCGTGAGGCCGATCTTGTTCACTTCCTCGCCGACGTTCGTATTGATGAGCGTCATGAACTTCTCGCGATCCTTGTTGATCTCTTCGATCGACAGGGTCGCGATCACCAACCGCAATTGGCCGAGGATAATGTCCTGCGCTTGATCCCGGATCTTCCGATCATCGAGATGCAGCAACCGCTCGGCGGCGTTGTTCATCAACACACCGTCGGTGGAAATACCCACCGTGAACGTGGCGGGAACGTTGACGCGGATGTTGTTCAGCGACAACGCACCTTCCAGCGGAATGTCAATGACCAACGGTTCGAGCGGCAGGTAGGCATAATCTTGAATCAACGGGACAACGAACTTCCCACCACCGTGCAAGCAGCTCGCCGCCTTGTTCGTACCGACCTTACCGTATATGACGAGGATCTTGTTACTCGGACACCGCTTGTACTGCTTCACCACGAACATCAGGAAGAACATGAAAAGCAGCAGGACCGATCCTCCCAGTCCCACCCACATCATTGGAAGTGTTTCCACAACGCCTCCTTGTATGAACATCGCCAGAGGATTGTTAAGCATTTGTCGTCAGACTCTCTCCACCGTCACGGAGTTGTCGTCGTTGATATTCACGACGCGTACGCGCTCCCGGGAGGGCAACGCCTCCCCGTCCGATATGGCCCTGTAGAAGCGCTCGCGCTCATCGATCACCAGGCGAACCATGCCCCGGCCCTGCCCGTGGGCCGGGATGGACGTGTACACCATGCCGTCCTGATCGAGGGCCTGGTGGATGGAGATGTTTCCGCTGCTCTGAAGCCGGTAGACGAGTTGCAGCATTTTCCCCAAGAGCCACATCATCCCTACTCCGGCCGCGACGCCAAACGCGGCGCTCATCGTCAACGACCATCCCGCGCCCCGCAAGGCGCCGAGGCCGCCCCACCCGAACCCCATCAGAAACGCGGCGATACCCTGGACGGACAGCAACTTGAACGCTTCCGTCGAGTCCGCGCCGTCAAGGTCGACATCGGCATCGACATCCATGTCGAAGTCCACGTCCACGTCGGCATCCAACCCCGTATCCGCACCGCCGACGAACATCAGCCCCAGCCGGAGCGTGAAGAAGAACGTTCCGACGATGGCGGGGACAGTAAACCAGGCTGCGAATGAACCAAAAAACAGGTCGCTCATGCTACGCCTCGACCGAATGAGCTTGCTACGTGAAGATACACTTGGGGACCGGCTTTATTCGGACCCTAAAGAAACGCCAAAGTCCCACTGGATGGAAGGAGGAACGCGCGAGCGGCGGTTCGCCCGCGCCGAAGGGCGCTTCCGGGGTTGCGAGCGGCTTGTTCTTACCTAGGCCGATACGTGGTCGGCGTTCGCCAGCCGGTACGTCCCTAGACCCGCGGCGAGGTTGGGCAGCAACACCAATCCGTAGAGCTGCCCGTTTACCTGGTCGAGCCACGGCAACACCTGCGCGACCAGGCCGACGACGGACAGCCCCATCACGGCCACGGCCAGGAACACGGCTGGTCTTCGACTCCAACGGAACCCCGCCGCGAGGAAGGGCAGCGTCGCGGCGAGACCGAGAGCGAAGGGGTTGAAGAGAAAGAGGTTCTCGTTCCAGTAGGCCGACGCGTGGTCGGTGAGGGTGACCATACCGAACAGGACCGTCCCCAGGACACCGACCACCGCCATCCACAGCGTCGCAACCCCGGCGAAGCCGACGCGAGCCCGTCCGGTACCCGGCATTTGCCCGAGCCAGATAAGCATACCTGCCAGGACGATGCCCACGACCAAGTACGCCGGCAGCCACGACGGAGGCTCGTCGCCGGCCGGCCGGGCCGTGCTCTCGAAGAGCGTGCTTTCGGACACTACCAGAGGCTGCGGAGATCCGTCGGGCCCGGGCACCGTAATGTCTCGCAGCCGATCGCGGAGACTCATGGGCAGGAACATCTCGTCCCACGCCGTAATCGGCCGGTCCACCGTGGGTCCGAGGCCGATCATCAGCCCGGTGTAGTACAACGGGTTGTTCGTCGTGAGGCGCTGGGTGTGGAACCGGAACGTGGCATCGATGGAGTGCTCCCCCGTACGCTGTTGGATCAGTCCCCCCAACGCCCGGTCCAGCACGTCCCGGACGCGCGTGGAACAGTTGTCGTAGTAGTAGTCGTAGCGGTAATCCCGATTCTCGGGCAGGTCGTTCCACAACAGGAAATCACGCACCTCGATGCGCTGGGCGGGGGTGAGGTTGAGCTCCTGCACCCACATACTCCGGTTGATCGATCGGTAGAACCGGAACGCGTTCTCCGGACTGCCACTCGCCAGCCTGTAGAGCATCCGCCCCTGGACGAACCGAAGGACAAAATTCTCCGCATTGAAGTCGTAGGTGCCGTAGTTGTAAAGGAGATCAATACCCCGGTCGGGATCCTGGACCCAGATTGCGTTGTGTCCAAACCGGTCGTAGATCTTTGCGCCCGGCCCGATGGTCACGAGGGCAACGCGGATCTGTGCACCGGGCTCCTGGGCTGCGGGAGTCTGCGCCACCAGCGTGGCGGGCGCGGCGCACAACACGGCGGCCCGGAGGGCCCAGGGAAGTAACCGCATGGTCGTAGAATATAGTCCCTTCCCTCGCCAGGGTTCCTTGCCCACCGCTCTAGTGTCTACTTTTCTCACTCCCGTCACATCCAATCGTTGGAGATGCAGCCCGTGACCGATCCCATCCCTCCCGAGGTGAACACCGCGTACGCATTCCTCGCCGAACAGATCGGCCTCCTCGGATCGCGTGATCCCCTGGACGTGCTCGCGGAAACCGAAAGCAATCTCCGTGACGTAACAGCTACCCACTCGGTCGAGACGTTACGGCGCCGCCGGACCAAGGGAAACTGGACGCCGCTGGAGATAATCGCACACCTGGCGGACATGGAGTGGATCTTCGGATTCCGGGCTCGGACCATCTTGTGCGACGCTCAGCCGAGATTGCCGGAAATCGACCAGGACGCATGGATCCAGCGGCAGCAGCCAAACGACCTCGACCCCGCGCGAGTCCTCGAATCGTTCCGAGCACTCCGCGGCGTAAACCTCGACATGTGGCGGCGAACCACACCGGAAGACCGCCAGCGGACGGGCGAACATGTGGGCGCCGGAATCACCATCTCCCTGGACACGCTGCTTCGCGTGCAGGCAGGGCATGACTTGAGGCACCTACTGCAACTGCAGAACGCGCTGGCGTAAACAGGCTCGCAACAAAGAGGGCCGGCCCAATGCGAGCCGGCCCTCGATGCTCCTTCTACGAAATGTTGCCTAACGGCCGCGATACTTCTCGTA
Organism: Gemmatimonadota bacterium; assembly: GCA_039589615.1. Classification (GTDB taxonomy): domain Bacteria; phylum Gemmatimonadota; class Gemmatimonadetes; order Gemmatimonadales; family GWC2-71-9; genus B3T1B10. The sequence continues at coordinate 4,309 of JBDHHA010000166.1, read as the reverse complement.
CAACGAGAGGTGCTTGTTGTCGAGGCTGAACCGACTCGCACAAACATGCTGCATGGCGGTTCCCTCCGGGAAGTGTCTGTCGTTGATTCTACGTGGGCAGCAGGAATAGACTTCCGAGCCAGGGCGGGCCAGGAATGTCCAAAGCCCTGGAGACTCTACGCGAGACCCGGGAGAAGAGTTGGATGGCTTTCGATAATCGACTATCATTACCCCTCGCCCCACCTTCGGAAACCGAGTCCCGTTGATTCTGCTTCTCACCAGCATCCTCGCCTTGTGTCTCGGCCCCCTGGCATACCGGATGGCCGGTGGCCGTCACACCGTCCTCGCCGGCCTCGACGGCTTCGTGTTTGTCGCCATCGGGGGACTGGTGATCCTGAGCGTCCTCCCGGAGAGCATGGCCCAGGGCGGATGGCCCACCGTCGGGTTCGTCCTCCTCGGGTTTGCCGGACCCACGGTGGCCGAGCACCTCTTTCACCGGGCGGCCAAGAGGACTCACGTGACAGCCCTGGCGCTGGGCATGGTGGGTCTCTGCCTTCACGCCCTCGTCGACGGCGCTGCTCTGGGTTCCACCGCGGGTGCGCAGCTGACGGCCGCAGTGGTGCTGCACCGGTTTCCGGTGGGGCTCGCCATCTGGTGGCTCCTCCGGCCCCACTTCGGGCTTGCGGTGCCCAGCGTCGTTTTGGGCCTGGTGGCTACCGCCACCGGGGCGGGCTACGGAATCGGACCGGCCTTCGGAGAGAGCCTGGGCAGTCAGTCGGTGGCCTGGTTTCAAGCCTTCGTCGCCGGGTCGCTCCTCCACGTCGTATTCTTCCGTCCCCATCTGGACGGCCACCCGCAAACCCAGATCGACACGTCAAAGCGGACCCGCCGGCACGAGGGAGTCGGCGCGGTCCTCGCCGTGTTGTTCCTGTTGGTCATAATGCCCAGCGCCGTGGACGTGGGGGGCACCGACTTGGGGAGCCGCGTCGTCGGCACCTTCCTCGAGCTCACCATGGAGAGCGCCCCCGCCCTCGTCCTGGCGTTCGTCGCCGCGGGGTTGATCAGCGTGTTCATGCCGACGTCGTCCATCGCGTGGATGGCCCGGGGCCGCTCCGGAGCACAGGCCCTTCGCGGAATGGCATTCGGACTCCCGCTGCCGATCTGCTCGTGCGGTGTCGTCCCTCTCTATCGCACACTCATCGTGCGGGGGGTGCCGGCCCCCGCCGCCATGGCATTCCTGGTGGCCACACCGGAGCTGGGGCTGGACGCCATCTTCATCTCTGTGCCGTTGCTCGGTCCCCAGATGACGATCATTCGCGTGGTGGGTGCCGCGGCCGTCGCGTTCTTCGTCGGCTGGCTGGTGGGGAGAATGACGAAGCCGGTGCGACACGATCCCGACGCGGCCGACGCCGACCCGACCCTCGTCGCGGCACCGCTGGGCCATCGGATGGCCCGGGCGCTCAAAGTGGGACTCGGCGACGTCGTGGACGACACCGCGCCGTGGATTCTCGCGGGCCTGGGCCTGGCGGCACTTGCTGCGCCGTTTCTGGACCGCGCGCCGCTGGCCTCGATCCCGCCGGGAATCGACGTGATCCTCTTTGCGCTGCTGGGTGTGCCCACCTACGTCTGCGCTTCCGCTGCGACACCGCTCGTTGCGGTGTTCATGATCGGTGGCCTGTCGCCTGGGGCTGCGCTGGCGTTCCTCATCACCGGACCCGCCACCAACATCACGACGTTCGGCGTCCTGAGTCGGCTGCACGGCCGCCGCGCCGCCGCCGTGTTCTCTCTCGCGATCATCGGCGCGTCGGTGGGCGCGGGCTTCGTCGTCAACGGCTTCTTCGCCGACATTCAACGCGTCTCTCTCGAGACGTTCTCGCCGGAGACCACTTCCCCCTTCAAGCTCGGGGCGGTGGTCGCGCTGTTCGTGATCTTTGGGGCGTCGCTCCTGCGGCGGGGTCCTCGAGGATTCGTGGCGGAGCTGTCGTTCTCCGGCAAGTGAGGGGTCTCCCTTAATATAAGGAAGACCCTCCCTACTTCACCGGCCCGCGGGGATGCCTTCGTCGATGAGCATGATGGGGATGTCGTCGTCGATCCGGTAGATGGTCTCACCATCTTCGGTGATGAGCCCGGCATCGAGGGGCGTATCGACCTTCTTCCCATCCACCGTCTTCACTTCACCTCGCCCGATGCGTTCGTTCAACGCCGTGAGCTTGTCCTCAGGAAGCATCCCGACTGGGACCTTCGTCTTGGGACAGCAGAGGATCTCCAACAGCTCCTGATCAATCATGTCTCAATGCCTCGTGTGGTTATCCGTTTCGACGCAACATCGGCCCCAGCGGCTTCCCGCCGAGTAGGTGCATGTGGAGGTGGAAAACCTCCTGGCCGGCGTTCGCGCCGCAGTTGACTATAAGCCGGTATCCGCCGGCGGCAATCCCTTCGGCCTCGGCCAGCTGCGCGGCCACGGTGAACATCTTTCCCAACGCCACTTCATCGTCGGCGGTGACGTCGGAAACCGTGGGCACCACATGGTTCGGCACGATGAGAATATGGGTCGGGGCCTGCGGATTCACGTCCCGGAACGCGGTCACCAGATCGTCCTGGTAGACAATGTCAGACGGGATTTCCTTGCGGATGATCTTGCTGAAAATCGTCTCTTCGGCCATGGGACTCGCCTCGCACGAGTTGGACGGTTGATCGATACGCCGACCCGGGTGATAATGGCCGGCTGCGCGGCGACCCGCCAGCACACCACCGGGGTCACCGTCCGGCCGCCTCAACAAACTTTCGATAATCTATTATCATATTCCACCCGAGAACCCCCTGCACCTCCGTTTGCGCGAGGGTGAGAGGAGCATGCACGAGACGGACACGCAAAGCATGGAACGCGACACACCTCAGCGCCGCGCGATCCGCGAGGTCCTGGCGAGTACCGGCCGTCCCATGAGTCCGGACGAGGTCCTCGACGCCGGCAAGTCCCTGGTCAAAGGGCTGGGCATTGCCACGGTCTATCGCAACCTCAAGCTGTTGACGGCATCGGGATGGCTCAGTCCCGTCAACCTGCCCGGGGAGCCCACGAGATACGAGGTGTCCGGCAAGCCGCATCATCACCACTTCCTGTGCCGCGAATGCGACCGAGCGTTCGAGATCGAGGACTGTCCCGGCACGCAGGAGTTTCACGCACCGTCGGGCTTCCGTGTCGAGGCCCACGACGTCGTCTTGTACGGCGTATGCGCGAACTGCAAGACCCGATGAGCACCCCGAGACACTGGATCCTCGCCGGGGCCCTCGTCGCCGGGTTGCCCCGTCCCGTACACGCACAGGAAACGGTGTGGAACGACAGCCGAACCCTAGCGGTGGTGGAGCGCGCCGTCGACCGGCGGTCCCGTCGGTTTGCCGATAGCGGGCTCACCGATTACACCGCCGAGGCACGCGGATATCTCACCTTCCTCGGCCAGTTCGGCGAGGGCTTCCCCGAGCCTCCACGGGTCGTGAAGGTGGACCAACTCGCCGTGGAGGTGCTCTGGAAGGCGCCGATGCTCAGCAAGCAGCGGCTGATCGGGCAGCGCGACACCCTCTTGCTGCCTGCCGAGATCGGCTACTACCGCGACCGCTTCGGGATAGTGCAGAACAACTTCCCCGACCTCATTCGCATGGGGGATGGGCGAGACGTTCGCGACATCCCCCACCCGCTGTCGAACCTGGGCTTGGCAACCTACGACTACTCCTTTCGGGACTCGATCGTGGTCGCGTCCCCCGAGCTGGTCCTCAACCTCTACATCATCCAGGTGCGCCCCAAGGACGAGAGCCAACCCGGCGTCATCGGCGCGGTGTTTCTGGACCGAGATACGGGTGCGGTGGCGCGCATGGCACTCACGTTCACCAGTCACGCCTTCCTGGATAAGCGCATCGAGCGCCTCTCGGTCGTGCTGGAGAACGCCCGCATCGGGGCGTTCTGGCTTCCGTCCCACCAAGAAGTCGAGGTCGTACGCCAGACCACCTGGCTCAATTTTCCGGCCCGGGGAATCATCAGGGCGCGCTGGGAGGTGTGCTGTTACGAGCTGAACGTGGGACTCGACTCGGCGGCCTTTGCTGGCACCGAGTTCGTGCGCGTGCCTCAGACCCAACTCGCCCAATACCCGTGGCAGGGCGGCATTGTGGATTCGTTACCGGAGGACGTGCGGTTTGCCAGCGACGAAGACGCGCGGCGCGTGCTCCAGCAAGCGCAGCAGCTCGTGGGGGTCGACGCCCTCAGCCGCCAACTCCGGGGAGGGGCTCTCTCCGCGGGACGAATCTCAGACTTTCTCCGTGTGAACCGGGTGGAAGGCGTGGC
>JBDHHA010000165.1:0-9365 GCA_039589615.1 Gemmatimonadota bacterium | reverse complement strand
GGTGGGGGAGTGGGAGGTCACCAATCCCCAAGGTGCGGTCGCGGGTGCCAACACGATCACCAAAATCTTGGGCGGGTGCGTTCTCCAGGAGCACTGGCGGGGCGCCGGAGGAAGTACCGGATACAGCTATAACATCTTCAATCTCCAGACACGTCAATGGCATCAGACATGGGTGGACTCGGGAGGGCAGTTGCTGTTGCTGGACGGCGGCGTCGAGGGCGGCAAGATGGTTCTCAGCGGTGAGACCGTAGGCCAGGGAGGGCAGACGACGGTGAACCAGATCTCGTGGGAGCCGCTGAACGGAGGGCGGGTGCGCCAACTGTGGCGATCCACCTGGCAGATCGTATTCGACGGGCAGTACACGAAGAGGCAATAGCGTCGCATCGTGCTGCTCGATTACTGGTATCTCTTTCCGATCTCCGTAGCCATCGCCACGGCCGCCATGGCCAGTGGCATCGGCGGCGCCGTGTTCTTCTCCCCACTCTTCATCATCGTGCTCGGACTCGAGCCGTCCGTTGCCATTGGCACGGCGTTGATAACCCAGCTGTTCGGTTTCGCCTCCGGGGTGTGGGCCTACGCGCGGCGGCGGCTGATCGACTTCAAGATCGGCCGCCGGCTCCTGAGCTTCGCCGTGCCCCTTGCCATCGTCGGCAGCACCAACGCCGATGCGCTGCCCCCCAACCTGCTCAAGGGGACCTTCGGTGTGGGGATCATCTTCATCGGTTTACATATGTACCTGGCGTACCGGCACGACCGCGGCGAGCCGGTGCAGACTCGCACGGGCGACTCGGTGTCGAATCCGGTCGAACACAAATCCGTCCTCGTGGACCGGGACGGGACGGAATACCGTTACACCTTGTATCACGAACCCGAGGCATGGTCGTTCGCGGCCCTGGGCGGTTTGTTCCTGGGCATGATATCGGTGGGCCTGTCGGAACTCGAGGAGTATCACTTCGTGGTTCGCTGCCGCATCCCGCCGCCGGTGGCCGTCGGTACGTCCATCTTCATCGTTGGGGTGACCGGCCTGATTGCCTCCGGCGGCCATTTCTACAATTTCGCGACGAGTTCGGATCCCACGGTGCTGCCACAGCTCCTGGCGATCGTCACGTTCACAATCCCCGGTGTGATCGTGGGGGGACAGCTCGGGCCGCTCCTGCAGCCCAAGCTCGATCCCGGTCACGTGAAGCTCGGCTTGTCCGCACTGTTCGTGGCGGTCGGGCTCTTCATGTTGAGCATGGTGGGCTAGCGATTCCACCGACCGCTGCGAAACTGTAGGTCAACGACAGGGTATAGGCTTTCGACCACACTCCTCCAGGAGCTACCCCTACGATGTTGCGACGTCTAATGCCCGTGGTCGTCACCGTGCTGGCGACGACACCGCTCCTGGGCCAGGAGCGGGATCTCACCGAGCCGCTGCCCATCGATCCCGCGGTGACGATGGGGGTGCTCGACAACGGCCTCCGCTATTTCATCCGGGCGAACACCCGGCCGGAGAACCGCGCGGAGTTGCGTCTCGTGGTGAACGCGGGCTCCGTGCTGGAGGATGAGGATCAATTGGGGTTGGCCCATTTCGTGGAGCACATGGCGTTCAACGGAACCCGGAACTTCCCCAAACAGGAGCTGGTGGAGTACCTCGAGCGTATCGGCATGCGGTTCGGGCCCGACATCAATGCATATACGACCTTCGATGAGACGGTCTACATGCTGACGGTTCCCACCGACACGGCCGAGGTGTTCACGCGAGGTTTCCAGATCCTCGAGGATTGGGCCCACCAAGTCAGCTTCGACGATACGGAGGTCGACCTCGAGCGGGGTGTGGTGATCGAAGAGTGGCGACTCGGACGTGGAGCGTCGGCTCGCCTGCGCGACCAACAGTTTCCAGTCGTCTTCAGGAACTCTCGTTACGCCGAGCGCCTCCCCATCGGATCGCCTGCCGTCTTGCAGGAATTCGACTATGCCACGTTGCGGCGCTTCTACAAGGATTGGTATCGGCCAGACCTGATGGCGGTCATTGCCGTGGGTGACTTCGACGTGGCACAGGTCGAGGCGTTGATCCGACGACACTTCGGCCCCATCCAAGGAACGGAAAGCCCGCGTGAACGGATGCTGTTCGAGGTGCCTGGCCACGACGAAACCCTGGTGACGATCGCCACGGATGCCGAAGCCACGAGCTCCAACGTGGCCGTGTATTACAAACAGCCGCTCCGTGAGACCGGAACGGTGGGTGCCTATCGGCAAGGTATCGTGGACGGGCTGCACAACGGCATGCTCAACACGAGGTTCTTCGAGATCACTCAGCAACCCGATGCGCCCTTCCTTGGTGCCGGATCCGGCCGTGGACGCCTCGTGCGGTCCAGCGAAGTGTCCCTGTTGGGGGCCGGCGTCCGGGACGGTGGGGCGGTCGAGGGCTTGGACGGGATCCTCACGGAAGCGGCTCGGGCGGCACGCTTCGGTTTCACCCAGTCGGAGCTCGAGCGGGCGAAGAGCAACCTGCTGCGGGGACTCGAGGTGGCCCACGCGGAGCGGGAGAAGACGCCGTCAGCGAGGTATGCCGCCGAGTACGTCCGGGCGTTCCTCGAGGACGAGCCGATCCCCGGCGTCGAGTATGAATTCGAAATCCATCAGCGGCTTGTCCCCACGGTGTCGCTGCGCGAAGTCAATGACGTGGCGCGGGCATGGCTCGCCGATCGAAACCGGGTGATCCTCGTCGATGCACCTGCCAAGGAGGGTCTCACGATCCCGACGGAGGCGGAACTCCTTGCGGTGTTCGACTTGGTCGATGGCAAGGAGATCGCTCCCTATGAGGATACGGGCACCGATGCGCCGCTCCTGGCCGCCGTGCCGACGCCCGCGGCCATCGTCAACGAGGAGCGTATCGAGGAGATCGGGGTGATCGACTGGCGGCTGGAAAACGGCGTCCGGGTGCTGCTGAAGCCCACTGACTTTCAGGACGATCAGGTGGTATTCCGGGCGACCAGTCCCGGAGGCCACTCCTTGGCCGGTGACGCACAGTTTTTTGCCGCCGTGACCGCGACGGCAGTGGTGGGCCAGGGAGGTGTGGGCGAGCTGTCGCTGGTGGATCTGCAAAAGGTCCTCACCGGAAAAGCCGTGCGGGTGCAGCCGACGATATCCCAATCCTCGGAGGGGATGTCCGGCGCCGCTTCTCCCAAGGACCTCGCCACCATGTTCCAGCTCATCTACCTCTACTTCACGGCCCCGCGAGCCGACGAGACGGCGTTCGGGGCCTTCAAGCAGCGCCTGGAAGCGAGCCTCGCCAATGTCGGCGCCGACCCCGGGTCGGTGTTTGCGGACACGGTGAGCGTCACCATGTCCCAGCATCACCACCGGGCCCGCCCGCTCACCGCGGGACTCATCGAGGAGATGGACCTCGACGCCTCCCTCGAATTCTATCGTGACCGCTTCGCCGACGCCGGCGATTTCACCTTTGTTTTCGTGGGCAACTTCGACGTGGACAGCATCCGCCCGCTGGTGCAAACCTATCTGGGAGGCCTTCCATCCACGGGCAGAGAGGAAACGTGGCGGGACCCGAGCATCGACCCACCGCAAGGGGTGATTCGCAAAACCGTCCATCGCGGCGTCGAGCCGCAGAGCCAGACCAACATCATCTTCACGGGCGCCGTGCCGTACAGCCGCGGAAGCGCATACGCGCTGCAGTCCATGAGCCAGGTGCTGGAGACCTGGCTACGGGAAACCCTACGGGAAGAGCTCGGCGGAACCTACAGTGTGAGCGTGAGCGGATCGGTGTCACGAATTCCGAGGGAGCGGTACCGGGTCAACATTGCGTTCGGGTCGGCGCCGGAGCGCGCGGATGAATTGGCGTCGGTAGTGTTCCATCACATCGACAGCCTCAAGACCACCGGTCCGTCGACGGATGATGTGGTGAAGGTCCAGGAAGCCCACCGCCGTGCACGCGAAACCAACCTCCGCCGGAACAACTACTGGGTGGGGCAGATCGTGGGACGCGTGATCGAAGGGACTGATCTACGGGAGATCCTCCGCAGCGGGGACCTGACGGAGGCGCTCGATGCGGCAACCATCCAAGGCGCCGCCCGCCGATTCTTCGACTTGAACAACTACTTGCACGCGGTGTTGTTGCCGGAGGGTACGAGAGATTAGGCGACCAGCTACGAGAAATCGTAGCTCATGGGGCCGCGCTCGAAGAATTTGCGAATGAACGCCATCTGGCCGATGTGATAGGCCTCGTGCTGGATCAAGAACGCCATTGCACCGAGAATGGTCCGGTCGTCTCCCGGAACCGACGGCTTCGATGTCTCGGCGAGTTCTTCGTCCGTGAGGGTCTCGAACCGGCTGGCGAGCTTGTCGGTGATTTCCTCCCACGCGGCCCGGATGGCGTCCACCGTGGGGTAATCGGTGATGTCGTCGATCGCCTGGGCACCACTCAGCATGCCGTCGAAGGGTGTCGCCGCAGCAACGTTCAGCTGCGACGCGAGGAAGTGTCTCGCCTCGACCAAGTGCGCGGCGATGAACGCCATGCTGTTGGTGTGATCGTTGGGCCGCCGGCGTGCCGATTCGTCGTCGATCCCCTCGAGACAGTTGGAGAACAGTCCCGTATTGACCTTCATGGTGTTGCTGAGGGGTAGAACTTTGTCGTGCATGGCCGCTGATCGCGAAGGGTCCGTAGCAGAAGGTAGTGGTGGTGTCTGGTGCCGTCCAGCGTCGGGAGGCTGCGGAGGACGACTTCCGACGACTGGCAGATCGCGTTCCGGGGTGGTTTCTTGAACCGAGGGTATGTCGGGAGGACACCATCAAGCCAACCATTGTTGGGGTGGCCGGGGGCTCCGGCTCGGGCAAGACGACGGTCGTCCAGCGGGTCGTCCAGGCGCTGGGGGCGGAGCAGGTCACCGTCATCCAGCACGACTCGTACTACCGCGACCGAAGTGGCGTCTCCCCCGAGGAGCGAGTTGGGCTCAACTACGACCACCCGGATGCGCTGGAAAGCTCGTTGCTCGTGGATCACCTGCGCGAGCTGCGGGAGGGCCGGCCCGTCGAGGTTCCCGTTTACGACTTCACCAACCACACCCGACTGGCGAAACCCGTATGGGCCGAGCCACGAAATGCCGTCATCGTAGAAGGGATTCTGATACTTGCCGAACCGGCATTGCGCGACCTGATGGACATTCGCGTGTTTGTCGACACGGATGCCGACCTCCGCCTGATCCGGCGTGTGGAGCGGGATGTGTCTGAGCGGGGCCGCACGATCGAATCCGTGTTCGGGCAGTATCTCGAAACCGTTCGGCCTATGCACCTCGACTTCGTGGAGCCCAGCAAGCGGTGGGCCCACATCATCATTCCCGAGGGCGGTTTCAATCGCGTCGGTGTGGAGTTATTGGTGGCGAAGATCCGCTCCACGACCGAGGCCAGCTGAGACAGATTCGCCCTCAGCCCCCGTCGGCTCTCTCCTGAAGGGAGCGGGCGAGTGCCGCAGAGACGTACCGCACGGCCAGCGCTGCGTTGTCCTCGGGCCACGACTGCGTGATGCTCTCGAGGAACGGCGAAAGGACTCGTTCAGCGGCGGCGTGTGGGCCGAGGGAATCCCCGGCAGCCAGGAGCACGTTGTGTAGATCACCGGCGCCGTGCTGGTCCACGGCGGCCATCGCCCGCTGCAGATAGGCATTGGGGTCTTGCGGATCTGCGATCGGTGGAGAGGGGGCCGCTCCGCGGTGGTTGGCCGAGTCGGACGCCACCAACTCCTGGAGCCGGTCGTCCGGAAGCTGGGCGACCTGGGCGATGCTCCGCCCGGAGAGCGTTGCCCGCCTGAGGAGCGAGAGCCGAGTGACATCGGCGTCGGAGTAGAGGCGCCGCCCCGATGCGCTTCGCTGGGGCTGGACCGCCTTGTAGCGGCGCTCCCAGGCGCGAAGAACGTCTGCGCTGAGGTCGGTGCGCCGGGCGACAACCTGAATTGGATGCTTCGGCTCGGCGCGCATAGAACCAGTGTTTGCGATCATGGAATTGATGGTAGGCGTCCAGGGTGAAAGAGGCTGCAACAAGACTATTTCCTGATGTCTCGGACGTCTATTGGACTCAAGGCCAATTGACAATTGCGAATCACCCCAAACCGATTATTTGCGGATCGACTATCTGCCACGCCTCCGCAAGGGAATCGTGATCATCCGCCGCTCATTGGGCCTCAGCGTGACGGTGGTGTCGACTGTGAAGAACCCTTGACGTTCGAGGCGAATTCGGTGCTCGCCCGGTGGGAGGGTGTCGGGTAGGGTGAACTGGGCTCGCCGCTTGAAGACATCGTCGACGAAGATGTTGGCCCACCCCCCGCGGATTCGCACCACGAGAACGCCTGGGGGGCCCGGATCCGGAGGTTCGGCCTGAGGAACGGCCTGGGTGGTGGAGTCGTGCTCAGGCGGCACTACTGGTTGGGGGGGGAGGGGCCGGCCGGTGTATCGCATGCGGATCTGATCGCCCTGGGCGATCCGCAGCGTGTCCACCACCGTTTCGAATCCGGGAGCTCCCAGTACCAGGATGTGGCGCCCGGCGGCCAGGGTGAAGTCCCGGGCCGTGCTCGCGTCGCCGTCGTCCACGATCACCGTCCCGCTGTCCGGGAGGCCCGTGACGGTGACGCGTCCGGGAGCCGGGGCCGGCGCAACCGGGGGGGCAGCCTGGGCCGGCCGGCGCTCGGGACGGGTGACGGTGGCGGCCTGCGTGTCGGGCTGCTCGCCGGCGGCGGCCTGCTGCTCCGCGGGCGCTGCTCCGACTCCCGATGCCTCGCCCAGAGGCTCCGCCGCGACTGCCACGCCCCCGATGGCCGGCGGCGGCGTGTCTGGAGTGATGCGCCACCACCACCACCACGCGCCGCCCGTGATGAGCGCGATCACGAAGACCACGAGGGTTCCGACGTGGAGGGTGGTCTTCTTCTGGCGGACCGGAGTGGCGGTCACCACGGTCGGGGCCGTGTCGACCGGGGGGGCCCTGGCCGGCTCCATCTCGGTGACGGTCGCGTCGGCATCCGCGGTGTCCCACGCTCTCTGCAAGCCGGTGAGGAATTCGCCCACGGTGCGAAACCGCTGCTCCGGTTTCTTGCTGAGGGCTTTGTGGACCGCCGCGTACGCGTGTTGGGGCAGTCCCGGGCAATGTTCCTCCAGCCGCGGGGGCTCGACCATGACGTGCTTGTGGACCACGTCGATGGCCGAATCGCCGTCGAAGGGCCGGGTGCCCCCGAGCATCTCGTACGCCACCACCGCCACGGAATACTGATCGGACGTACCCTGGACCGGTCTTCCGGCACCCTGTTCGGGCGACATGTAGTAGGGCGTCCCCACCACCGATCCCGACGCCGTCAACGTCCCCTCGGTGAGCGGCTTGGCGATACCGAAATCCGTCACCACCACACGCCCGCGGTGGTCCACCATGATATTGGCCGGCTTGATGTCCCGGTGAATGACGTCGTGTTCGTGCGCGTAATCCAGGGCGTCAGCCACCTGAGACAGAATGTCGACGGTCTCGTCCAGGGTGAATCGCTCCTTCTCCCTGAACATCTCGTCGAGGCCCTCGCCCTCGAGGTACTTCATGGCGTACCAGAAGACCTTCCCCCCGGAGGCAATTCGGTGAATCGGAATGATGTTCGGATGGTCCAGGGCGGCGGCGATCTTGGCTTCCCGCTTGAACCGCTCGATGCCGTGACCGAAGGTCAGCTCGGGGGGCAGCACCTTGATGGCGACCTTGCGGGAAAGATGGATCTCGGTGGCGAGGTAGACGGCAGCCATCCCACCGCGCCCGATCAACTCCCCGATCTCGAACTCGCCCTCGGTGTCTTCCCGCAGGAGGTTCTCCATCTGGATCGTGGCCGAGGCGTCGACGGCGGCGGTCGCCGCCGATTGGACGTCGGGGTCCGACACCAGCGATCCGCACGACAGGCAGAACTTGGAGTGGTCTGGAACCGGCGTGTTGCAGTGGACGCAGATCATGGTGGTGAGACGCTCTCCCGCGGGCTCCACTCAACCTACGGCGGGCCGGGAATCCCGAAAAGGGATTATGTCACATTACCCGGCGATTGTCGCCACCGCCTCGACGGCCCGATCCACCTCTTCCATGGTGTTGTACAAATGCACGGAGAGCCGCATCCCCGCCGCCTGGCGGGCGCCGGCGATGTGATGCTCCGCGTAGAGGCGGCTGTACAGGTCGCCGGTGTCGACCCCTGGGGGCGAGAAGATCACCACCCCCGCCCGAAGGTCGGGGTGCCACGGCGTCGCGAAGGTCACGCCCGGGATGCGCTCCCGGAGTCTTTCCATCAAGGCCGTGGCCAGGGCCCGCACCCGCGCGTCGATGCGGTCGATGCCGATCGTGGCGTGGAACTCCTGCGCCGTGCCCATGGCCGCCACGCAGGCGTCGTCACGTTGTCCCAGGTTCTCGAACTTCTGCGCGCCGTTCCGTACGGCACCCTGCCAGCCCACGCCCACGTCGTTGGCCCAGAGGTCCGCGATCTGGTCCTCGCGGACGTAGAGGACCCCGGCCTCCTTGGGGCCCACGAACCACTTGTGTGAGCTGCCCGTGTAGAAGTCGCACCCCATATCGTGCACGTTCACCCGGATGGCGCCGAACGTCTGGGCCCCGTCCACCAGCGTGAGAACGCCGCGGCTTCGGGCGAGCTGGCAGAGCTGCCGCGCCGGCAGCCGCACCCCCGTCACGTTGGAGACGTGACTGAATGCCAGGACCTTGGTTCGGGGCGTCATGGCCCGAGCGAACACCTCCACGAGCTCGTCCTCCGACTCCGGCGCTGTCGGCGTCGCCACCTTGGTCACGGTGAACCCCGTGCGCTCGGCCCAGATCACCACCTCGTCGCCGCGGTCCAGGGTGACGCCGTGGACTACCGTGTTGTTCCCCTCGCTGGTGTTGCGCGTGATGGCGATCTCCCCGGCGTCGGCGCCCAGATGGTTGGCCAGCCGCTCCCGGGCCGCTTGGCGCAACGCGCCGAACTTGCCCCGATTCTGAAACGACGCGTCCGCGTCGACGTCCCGGGTGAGGCGGGCCACGGCGTCGATGACGACGAAGGGGGAGGGACAGAGGTTCGCGGCATTCATCATTGCCAAACCGGGTCGCACCGGAAACTCGTGCTTCACGAGTTGCCAGAACGCTTCGTCGTCCTGGGCCGATGCATTGGCGAGGCGGGCGAGTCGGACTGCGGCCGGTTGCGTGGGGGTGGGGCTCGTCAGGGGAGAGGCGGCGACGGCGGCGCCTCCAAGGATCAGGCCGAGAAACTCGCGGCGGTCATGGGTCATCATGGGAGCGCTCCACGCGGGGTGATGGGGAAATCTAGTGGTGGTTCGGGGGTGACGCAGTGATTACCGGCGTCTGCGGTACCGCCCCGCCTCGTC
>JBDHHA010000164.1:0-8649 GCA_039589615.1 Gemmatimonadota bacterium | reverse complement strand
CGCGACGTCGCTCTTCGGATACCTCGACAGCAGAGGGGAGACCTCCCTGCTGCTCGATGATGAGTTCCCGCCAAACCTTCTTTTCTTCCGGGGTCAGAATATCGGTAGCACCCTCGATCTCGGAGATCGCTTCAAGCGCTCCTTCGGGATCGTTGATCGCCTGTTCGCGAAGTTCGCGGTCACGAGTTTCGGAGATGATCTTGGCGTCACGTATCCGAGCGATAGCGTCAGAGATGAGATCTCGTCGCTCGTCTCCGGTGGTGAATGCCTCGAAGTCCACGTCGGAGACAAACTCGACTCCTCCCCGGGTGATCGCCTCCCCAACCGCCGAAACGGCTCGCTCGGGTGTAGAGACGATATTCCCCGGAATCCGCGACACGAACCCGAAGACGTCCTTGAGACCTTCGCTGATTGGTTGATCCTTGGGGACGATGTGTTGGGCAATACCGGGAATCCCAACGATCTGCTCCAAGTCCATCTCCGAGATTCCGCCTCGACCTGCCGCCAGGTTCAAGATGTCGAGCCCGGAATCACCCGATTTGGTCCACTCGAAGAACAGGTCACGTTGATCCTCGCTGATGACCCCTTCTCCAACCAGGAGCCTCAGCATCTCCTCCCGGCTCATTCCCGTGATGTCGCTAGGCACCGACGGCCTCCATTCCCTGGTAGAGCGGGAGCACGCTCGGGTCGACCCCCAACGTATCGTAGAACAGGTCCCCGTCGCCGAACTGGACGACCTCCGATTTGTACCCGTCGTGGTAGGTGTCTACCTCGCGGGCGTAGACGTTTCTGTAAAGTTCGTCGAACTGCGGCACCCGAGCACTGATGATCTCGGCCTGGGTGCGGAGCGTCGCCCGCGCCCACACCACCAGCGGGTCCGACGATCCATCCAGCGATGAAAGCCCACGCTCGGATTGGAGGATGGACAGCAACGCCTCCCGGTAGGCTTCGTATTCACGGGCTGCTTCGACGATTTGGCGACCCGCCAGGCGTTCGTCGGACAGCCAGCGACCAACCTCCATCATCTGCTGGTCGTTGGTGATCGCGTTCCGCTTGCCCAATATCGGCTGATTCCAATGGGGGTAGCGCGCCTGGATGGCGGCACGACCCGTACTCTCCGCAGCGACACGGGTCTGGGCCAACCCCGGCCCGACCAGGTGGGCGGTGTCTTTCTGTACCTGGGCCCACGCCAGATCACCCATGAAGTCCTGGGAGATGGCCAGATACTGCTCCGGGGTGTACGCCTCACGCTCTCCTTTGGCCAACTGGGAGAGGGTGAGCGAGAAGTTGTAGTTCTCGTCGAGCCCCACCTTGGGGTCCAGGAACATGGCCGTCCCCGGATACTCGTCGAAGAGCTTCTGGTTGAGCCGCTCGAAGCGACCCGCCGAAACCGACCGGCCTCGGGGTTCGACGGCATAGGTGCGCGACGGTATGAACGGTGCGGGGAGGAACCCGAAGCGGTCGTAGAACATCCGGTACGCGATGTGGTCATCGTTACCGGCATCCTCTTCGAGGATACGTCGATACTCCTGGCCGAGTTGGGTGTAGGCCCACACCATCCCGGTGCGATCCTTCTTCTCCCATCGATAGCTCGGTGACGCCGGAGAGCCCCAGGTCGCCGCGGCCCGCACCATCAGGATGCCTTTGGCCTGTTTCTCGACCCATTCCATCTGCTGGCTGATCGCTCCCGGGGTGGTGAGCCCGTCGAACATGCCGAGTTCGATGGAGGTAGCGAGCACATCTTGGACGGTGGCCTGGTAGGTGTAGTTCAGGGCGGTATCCGACGACCCTTGGGCAGAGCGCATCCGTTTGATCCAGGCGGGAAGGAAGGCGTTCTCCCACCCCCCGTCGGTCCCGTAGGGGGCAATGATGTCACGCAACCAATCCCATTCCGGGTTCTGCCCCATCACGTTCTTCGACACCTGCTGGATCACCGGCCCGAATCCGGGGATCACCCCGGCGGCGAAGTTGAGCGACGAAACGTTCCCGGTCATCGAGATACGGTCCATCAGCCGGGGGTCGACCTGTTCGGAACCGACGACCGCATTGACGACGGGAATCCTGGTCAACACGTTGTGGAAGTTCATCATCGCCTTCGACGTGAAAGCGGGGAAGGCGAAGACCTCTTGGCCGTACTCGTTCTCGTAGAAGAACCCCCGGTCGGCCTGGGCATTACCCGTCATGGCATCGATCGGGTTCGACTCTCGCAGCCCGTTGATGACTTGCTGGAAGCGATTCATGTTCTTGACGTTGCGATCCCCCCACACCATGAGGCGACCCCAACGGGTGAGGAACTCACCCCAGGCTTCGGCGAAGGGGAAGATCAGCCTGACCGAATCAGAGATGTTCCTCCTGGAGACCAGGGTGAACAAGGTCCGCTCCACCTGGGCCAACCCGAACGCCTTGGCTTGAGCGTCGAGAGCGTCGAAAGCGTCGGCGAACTTCTGTTCGGTCAGCGACGGGACATCTTCGAGAATCTTCGACTTACGGGCGTTGTAGACATCCATGATGCCCTGAGTCTCGTTGGGAGCGATCTTCCCGTTGGCCAGGTCCTCTTCGAGAATCCGCAGCCGGTAGGACAACAGCCCATTGGCGTCGGCATCGGGAGCGAAGGTTCCACGCACCGCTGCGGCTTGGTCTGCCCCCAAACCCTTCTTGGTCTGACGCTCCATCCGCAACACGACCTTGAGCATCCCGGCGGATTCGGCCTTCTCGATGAACCGGGCTCGCATCCCGTCGGACATCCAGGGCATGAACTCGCCGATACGACGCCAATATGCCTGCCCGAAGAGCGGTATCCGGGCCAGCCAGTTCGACGGCTTCGACATGAAGAACCCGTAGAACCCACCCATAGCGTCATCCCAAACCTCGGTGACCGATCGCTTGGTTCGTGCCCCAACCTTGTCGTGGTCGTAGACCTCGACGGTGGAGGGGAATCGGTCCGGTTCGGCTTTCCCGACTTTGGATTTGACCACTTTGCGAAGCTCGGGAACCCCGGCATCGTCGGGAAGGTCGATGTTCTCCTTCTTGATCCGGGACTTCATATGCCCCTTCCCGTCACCGATGATGTCGAGCAACTCTCGATCACCGGGGGACTGGACGATGACCCTCTCGCGAACCTCCCCTTTCGGGATGGGAGCGTCGCCGATGCGTACCCGCTCTGCTTCGTTGTACCCCCACAATCCTCCCCGACCGTCATCGATGACGACAACGCCACCGGTCATCCGATGGAGCCGCCCATACATCTGCTGTTCGACCACCTGGTAGAGCATGTCGTAATCCCCCTCCAGGATCAGGTCGCGAACCTGGGGAAGATGTTTGCCGCCCACCTGTTCGGCCAACGCCTCCCGACGACGGGTGGCGGCTTCGGCGGCCTTGGACGAAAGCGCCTCTCCTCGACGGTTCTGGCCCTGGAGCCAGACCACCACTTCGTCGACCGGATCTCTGGCCTGGGAGCGAGCCAACCGACGCATGATCGGGTCGGCGGCGAACTGCTGGGTCTTGTCGGCAACCGCCGACGAATAGCCTTCGTTCTCCCGCCGGATCGTCTTGGTGTACCGCTTCCCCTGCGCCGCCACCCCTCCCCCCAGATTCGTGTTCATCAAGGCGCTCTTGAAGTAATGGGCATAACCCATTTGATCCATCTCTTTGATCGAGAAGCGGACGCCGTTGACATCGACGTACCCTCTCTTGAAAGCCGTCCAGAAGCTCTTCGGCTGGGCCATCGCCGCCGAGACCACGTTGAAGGGATGGGTCAGGACGGTTTCGTATCCCTCGGCCGCCATCCGCATCTGGTCGTCGAGGCCGATACGGAAGGTCCACGCCCCCCGCAGCAACACCAGCGGCTTCCACAGCTTGTCGACCATCCAGGACGCCACATGGAACCAGGTCCGATCCTGGATGCCTACGTCGGGAGCTTCCGAGATGATGGTCTTCTCGATGTCGGACAGCGAGACCTCTCCGGCTTCCTTGCGGACCTGGCGTGCCGCCTTGCGCGCCGACACCAACCGTCCCTCCCTCGACACCACCGTCTTGGAAGTGAGCGAAGCAGAGATCTTGCCCAGCAGGTCGTGGTGGGAGGCAATCCGCTTGACCTCCCTGGGGTCCGGGAAGTACAGCACTCCCGACCATGCCTCCGAAGTCAACGCCGGGGACGCCAACGGAACTTGCTGTCCGGCCACGATCGGACCGTCGCTGTGTTGGGGGCCCAACGAAATCTTGGCGGTTCGCTCCGAATCCCAGACTCGCTTCGATCCGGTGTCGTCCATCCACCGGGTCACCCATCGGATCAATTCCGGGGGGAACGCTTCATCCCGAGCGAGGCTGGCGAAGAGGATTTCGGTCAATTCGCGGTAGACCTGCCGGGCCTGGGCGGAGTCTCCGGGCTGGAGGGTACGCCAGTCGGTGAGCACGTCCTCGACCGCTCTCGTCGTATGGGAGTCTCCGACCTCATCGATGTAGGAGAGCGGGTCCATTCCCCTGGTCACGTTGTAGTTGGGGAGCACTTCGAGCACCGAGGAGTACGCACCGGACGGGTCATCGACCATGTTGATCGGTTCCCAGGGAAGCTGTTGGGCGAGACGCCGAGCCAACCATGGCTTCTCGACCCAGTTGGTCATGATGGATCGCTCCCCCCGAGCGGCCCGTCCTGCCCATTTCATGTTGAGCGCTTCCTGGATGCCCCGAGTCCGACCGTACCGGGTTCCTCCGGGAAGATTCAAGAAGGTGGGTGAAGAGGTCCCGTCGAGACCGCCCAGCCATTCGTTGAACACTCGGGCCACGTCCTCTTCGGTCTCCGCTTTCAGGAACCTGTCACGAACCCAGAGTGGGACGTCCACACCCCGTTTGGTGTAGTAGCGCAACCACCGATCGATGCGAGCCGCCCCGTCGGGCTTGGTGGCCATGACCAAGATGTCCGAAATGACCTGTCCGACCAGACGATCCGACCCGATCAGTTGGGATACCTCCGAAGGTTCGACCGTCGGGCGTGGACCCTTGTCGAGCAGCGGACCCCTGTCGAGCGGATTCTGATTGGCGATCCGGTTCAGTTCGTCGAGGTGCTCTTTGTTGTCCTCGATCCAGTCGGTCATGAACCGGCGTTCCAGGCGGTTGGCATCGACGACCCCGGCATCGTCGAGGGCGTATCGCCCCACGTCCCGGATGGTGTCGAGCGACCGGTTCACCATGTTGGGGGTCGGCCCGACCGCGGTCATGTCGTCGATCACCCGGATCGGCTGATCCCCCTTGGCGAACCAGACCCGACCGAACGGCCCCACGTCGGCGGACCCTCCCACGAAATCGTCGAGGATGATCCATTCGTCGTCGCCGAACTTGATCTTGCCGTATCCGTTCTCCCGCATCAGCTTGGGGAGGTCTCCGAACTTGTCCAGGCGGGGATTGCGGAATCCCCGGAATCCGTTGCGGTCCAGCTTGCGGCTACGGATCAGCGCATCCCTGGCCCACTTGGGGAGCCGTCCCGGAGCTTGAGTCAGGTCCAAGGTCTTGCCGAACACCCGGACCTTGGCGTTCCCCCCTTTGGGGGCTTGGGTTGAAACTCGCCGCAACGCAGGGACTTCGGAATCGACCCGACGTGCCCCCCACCCTGCCGAGGAAAGCTCGTCGATCATCCCGTCTTCGAGGAAGAAATCCTCGAACTCGTTGGTGAACTCATCGAGGGTCCGCCCCAAGAACTTGGGATCGTCCTGGAGTTCGGTGACCTTGTTGAGCACCGCTTCGGATGCTTCTTTCAAGGTCTTGAAGTCATCGTCGAACTCGGGGAGGCCACGGACCGAGAGCACCCGCCACCGTCTCCCCACCTTCTGGATGGTGTATTTGCCTTGTCGTCCGGCCACATCCACCTGGTAGATCCCGGCCCGGCGTTTCGTCACCACCGGGACCCCGGGAGGCACCCTTCCGGCCCGATAGCCGTGATGGGCTTCGACATACCATTCCGGTGGGTCGAGTGGTCCGAGCGACCTCAGTTCCAGCTTGCGGGGGTCCATCCACCACGGCACGGCCCCAGGCGATCCTCCGACGTATGACAGCGACGAACCGAGGTCGTCGGGTATCTGGGCCATCGGAGTTCGGGGCCGGGGAGCAGGAAGCGGGGTGTCCTGGACGACCAGCTTGATGTTGTCGATCATGTCGGCGCTGTTGTCCGCAGACCCGATCAACACCTGGAGCTTGTTGACGTCGGTGAGAACATCATCGATGACGGCGGCGTCCGTCCCGACTTCATCGAGCAGAATCTGGGCGGCACCACGGGTCCGTTTCCACGAGGTATACGCCTCGAAGTTGTTGAACCACACGTCGTCGGCCAGCATCTGTTCGGCTTTGGCGATATCGACCGCAGCGTTCGGGGTGGGGTTGACCCGAAGTTCGTTGATCTTGGCCCGAACCGATTGCCGTGTCGCATCATCGAGATATTCCCCGCCGTAGGCCAACACCGGATCAACGATGGTCCCGATGGGGTCTTCCAGCTTCACTCCGGCCTCGCCGGGAGAGTGGATCGATCCCCGGGGTTTGGCGTCCATGTCGGCGAGCGCCTTGGCCGCATCGGTCGGCGTTTCCCCAACGGCCCCTACACGGGTTGGGAGTTCGGGTCCCAGAGAACGACCGCCGACGGTTGTTGGGGGTACGACGCCGGGGCCAGTGACGGTTACCGGAGGCACCACGGTGCCGGTGGCGACCGATGCCGGAAGGGCAAGGCGCTGAGGGTCGGTCGCCAGATCCATCCGTTGGGTGGTTCTGGCCGCAGCTTTCGCCCTCGACCCCAACAACCGTTTGGCATATCCTGCCTTGGCCCACTTCGCACCGATCACGTTGAGAGGGTCCAACACCAGTTGGGAAGTGAAGTCCAAGGTGCCCGACGTGCGGCTGAACGCAGAGGTACCCGGCTCCATCACCGTAGCGGTGACGAATCGACCCGGTGACCAGGGGGTGCGGTGGGCCCCCGACCCACCCACGGTGGGGACGTCGTAGAGCACCGATTCACGCAACGAATAGCCCAACTGGGTGGTAGGTCTCCCCAAAGCCGCCTGGTACGAACTCTGGGCGATGGCGTTTCGCCAGATCTCGGGAGATGCCGTCAACCGCCTCGTTTCCTTCTCGTTCGCCGACAGCGACGAATCCGATGACAGCTTTGCTTCCAGGCGAGCGAACTCTTCGTTGACCCGCTGTTGGACTTCGGGGTCGACGTCCGAGGAAGGGAAGAACCCACCCCCGACGTTCGACGTATAGCGGAGGTCACCGGAACGCAACAGCGCTTCTTGTTCTTCGTCCCGGGTGGTGGACTCCTTCCATGTCGAAGCCAAGGTTTGCCCGAACTTGGAGGGTGACCCGAACATATCGGCGAGCGAAGTGGTAGCGAAAGGTCCCTGCTCGTAGAAGGCGGACCCTCCCGACCGGTCCTCGCGTTTGGCGACCGTTCCGGCCCGTAGCGGTGCCCCACCCAGCGTCATCTCCCAGACCGACATGAGGCCCATCATCCCGTAGCGGGTGGCGCCCTTGATCGGGTCGAAGATCAACTCGTCGACCCCCCGAGCAAAGAGGTTGAAGACCCCACCCCCGGATTCCTCCACCGGCCCCAAGGTGTCCCGGTTCCCCAACTCGACCTGGGCCAACTGTTGGACGTGCGGGTCCTGGGGGGCTTGGCCGGAAAGGGCGGTCCCGAAGATGAAGGCGTCCGAGTTCTGGGGATACTCGTCGGACATCAACGCCACCGATGCGGCAGCCTCCGGGGTGGCCAGTTGGCGGAATTGCCGTTCCATGCGGGCAGCACGGTCGGCATCGAACCGCAAGAAGGTTTCCTGGGCCAGCGAGTTGTAAACGGGGTAGGTCACCGCAGGGGCACTCCCAGTTCTCTCAACCGCTCCGCTACGTCTGGGGTCGGTGGCTGGGCCCCTTGAGGTCCGGTCGGAGCCGACCAGTCAACGAGACGCCGAATCGCCGGATGAGGGAAACGCTCGGCAAGGACCCTGGCGAACATCTGCGGGTCCTGGGCCACCATTTCGAGCGGAGCCAGCGCGGTCGATGCCGCGGTGTCCACACCCTGAGGGCGGACCGAAGGGCCGAACACTCCCGAAGGTGGAGGGGTTGGTGCTACTGGGGGACCGGCCACACCCCCGGTCGGTTGAGGGCCCGGCGGGGCAGGAAGGGGCGCGCCCTGTTGTTGGGCCACCGAAGCCGCTCGTTCTCCATATCGGCCACCAGGAGCGACTCGGATTGGCTGCGTTCTCGAACCGGCACCGCCATCAGTTCTTGCTCCCGACTGCGGTATCGACGTCGCTGCGGGTCTCTCTGGGGCACGATATCCTCCTCTTCCTCTGTCGGTCATCGTTTCCTCTTCCTAGATCGGGCCTGCCGGGCTTTGATCGCTCTGCCCTGCCGATCGGCGGCGGCCTTGGTCTTGTAGACCTTCCCCTTCGATCCCCACTTCCACCCACCGGCCACCTTGCGGGTGGGGCTCACACCAACTCCAGGAGCTTGGTCACCGACCAGCGCCCGTCGTAGGTGATGCCCCGGGCATCGAGGTAGTCGTGAATGTCGTCCTTGGACCAGGAAGCGTCCGGTGTCTCGACCGGCGGCGCCGGAGCCGCAGCCGGACCTCCGGGTACACCCGTACCTCCCTTGGCGGCCGCCGCCCCCGCC
>JBDHHA010000163.1:0-8670 GCA_039589615.1 Gemmatimonadota bacterium | reverse complement strand
GAGCCGCACGTCCAGGTTGAACGCCGATTCGAAGATGAGCGTCGGCAGGAAGACGAAGAGGATCAGGTCCGGCGAGAGCGAAAAGCTCCCGAGGACCTCCAGCGCGTCGACCCGGTGCCGCAGGGCGCCCAGGATGAGCCCGACGAGAACCAAGCCTACGGTGAACGGAAACTGCACCCGCTTCAGGCCGATGGCCGCAGCGGCGGCAATGAGGAGCAGGGCGACGACGGCGATGGTGGTGGCGAGGACGGGCTCGAGATGCATGCGGGATTATGCTGGCCGGGTCGAGGGGCCTGCAAGGGGTAGCGCTGGGATGAAGGGGCGGTTAGAGCCCGACCTTCACTCCGCCGGAGAACATTCGCCCCGCGGCCGGCAGGCCGAGCTGGGGCAGTACGACCTCGTCGGTGATGTTGTCTGCGCGGACGAACAGCTCCACCGTTCGCCGCGGCGCGACGCGGACGGTCTGGCTGACGCGGACGTTCAGGGCGAGGGACTTGTCGAGGGGCACGAACTCGTCGTTGTCGGCGAGGCTGTAGGCCTGTCCCGTGTAGACCCCCTCAACGGTGAAGCCGGTGCCCTGTTCCCCCGCATATGTGGCGGCGAGGCGGCCCAGCGCCTGTGGCTTCTCCGACAACTTGTCGGGATCGTCGGGTGCGTTCTGCCTCACGTGAATGTCCATGACGGTCAGGTGGCCCTCGACGGTGATGTCATCCCCCACCGCCACCGTGCCTATGAGCTCGACGCCCAGCACCCGGCTGCCTTCCAAGTTGATCCGCTGGCGGCGAGGGCGGGTCTCGCCTGGGACCAAGACGGTTTGCTGGTCGATCGTCCCCGAAGTGAATGTGCCGAAGGGGATGATCTCGCCGGCGAACCGATCTCCCGTGAACCCCAAAGCGAGTTCGGTGAGGATCGAGGATTCCTCGCCCAGATCCGGGTTCAGCAGGAAGCGGTCCAGGGATTCGCCGAACAGCTCCCGCATCGTGGGAAACCGGCTCTTCCGGCCCACGGTGCCCCGGACGAACCACCCGTCGCCGGGATCGTAGTTTGCGCCGAGCGTCGCGCTGTAATCCGTGAACGCGTCATGCTCGGGCTTGTCTCCCGTCTTCGGCGTGAACATGGCATCGAAGCTCGCGCCGATCGTGATCATCAGCGGCGCACTCGGGTTGAAGCCGTACTCGGCGCCCACGCTCACGACGTGTTGCTGGTATTCGAGTAGGGGAAAGGTCTGTCCGGGATCGGGGTTGCCGGTGGCGTCCAGCTCCAGGTCCCGCTGTTTGTGGGTGGACGTGAGACCGTTGACCGAGAACTTGGCCAGGCCGGTGCCCAGTATTTGACTCAAGGTCAGGCGCGTGCCCAGCGTGAAGTCGCTGTCTTCCTGTCGTTCCTCGACGCGCTGGTAGCTCGCGTCCTCGTAGGATTCGATATCCTGCGCGAAGGCGTTGGCCCAGGCGGCGCCCTTCCAAACCGTTCCGTAGCCGGCTCGTCCCTCGCCGCTCACGATGGCCATCGTGTTGTGCCATGTGGGGTAGCGCCAGAACCGGACCCGGGACACCGCGGGGTCGAGGTGACTCTCCGGCGCCACGCCTTTCTCGGCGTCGAGGTGAATGAGCGACACGCCGAACTGGGACCGGTCGAACTCGTAGGTGCCGTTGACAAAGACGTTGGTGATGCGGGAATCCGTATTCGTGCGCGTGTCGGTGCCCGTCTGGCTGAATGGAAGGCTGGCGTCCGACGGAACCGACAAGCCGTCCAATTTCGTGTGGGCGACGGAGCCGATGTAGGTAAACCGACCGCTGCGGCCCATGTGGGTCGCCGTTCCCTCGATCCGCCCCTCCGTCCCGACGCGGCTCGAGAACTCGGTTTGGGACCACGGCGTGCTCAGCCACCGAGTCGTGAGGTTGACGGCGCCAC
Organism: Gemmatimonadota bacterium; assembly: GCA_039589615.1. Lineage (GTDB taxonomy): Bacteria > Gemmatimonadota > Gemmatimonadetes > Gemmatimonadales > GWC2-71-9 > B3T1B10. The sequence goes on along the minus strand of JBDHHA010000163.1, from coordinate 6,759 downwards.
CCACCACATTGGCGCCGTATTCCACGGGCGGCACACCCTTCGCCACCGACAGCCCACCTATCACGCTGGCGGGGATGAGGCTCATGTCGATGCGATTGTCCCATGGGATATTGAGGAGAGCGCCGTCGAAGAACACGCCGACCTGTCGCTCGCCCGCGTTGCGGAGGTAGACCAGCGTCTCGCCCCGGGAATTGGTTTGGATGTGTGCCGCGGGAATCAGGCGGCCGAGATCCGCGAAGACGGCGGCGTTCTGCCGCACGATCTTCGCCAGGTCCACGCGCTTGAGCGTGTATGTCGTTGCGGTGGGAGCGTCCGCGGCCGCCGCAATGACGATGTCCCCCAACTTGTACGTGACGATCGTATCCTGCTGTTGGGCCGATACGGTGCTGAGGCCTGCGAATACCAGCATGCATGCCGCAGTGAACGGTGCGCGGCGCATTGTTGGCTGATCGAAGACGCGTGACGGTCGCAACGCGTTTGGCATTCGGGGTTGTTCAGTCCTTCCGGCGGGGGTCACGGGGGCTCGGCGTGCGACAAATGTAGCGGCTTTTGCTACGAAAACGGTCATCAAACAGCGGAGTTCGTCGGCATCCTTTGCGGGCGTCTGGCTATGGTACCGAAGCTTCCGGAAAAGGGTCCGGTGCCACCCTCGTTACGACTAGGGTACGCCGCACGTTGTACTACCGCCGTACGCTCCGACACGGAGTTGGGGATGGGTCGAGGGGTTTGGTCTACGGTGCGTGAGGGGGATGGTGAAGGGCTAGTCCGCCTGGACGTCGTCCCAACCCCCGGTGGGTCTCCCCCGCAGCAATCCATCCACAATGTCCTGTACCTGCCTCGGTGCGAGGGGCTTCGGCAGGGCCTCGATGGCGCCATACTCCAGGGCCCGCTCCAGCATCTCGGCGTCCACGCCGGACATGGCTACGATCTTGGTGGCAGGATATTCGGCCATGATCTCCTGGATCGCCACCAGCCCGTTCTTGTGGGGCATGGCCAGGTCCATGAACACCACGTCATAGGACTCGGCCTTGACCATGTCCACACCTTCTTGGCCGTCGTGGGCGTAGGTGGGTTGGTGCCCCAGCTCTTCCACCGCCATTCCGATCATGACGCGGGTGGTCTCGTCGTCATCGATAATCAGGATCGAGGCCATCGTGTCTCCGCGGTCTGCGTTGCCCGTAACCCCATCCCCCACTGCGACTTAGCAATATAGCAAAAACGTCGTGTCGCGTTGGGTTCTCGTGGGGGGTCTCTGGAAGACATGTCCCCCACGGTGGACGCTCCCGAGCAGGTGTGGTCATCGTAACTAGATGTCAGTCAATGGCTTATGGCTCATCGGTCCTGAGGCATGCTTGTTGCCATTAGCAAGGGCACCAAGCCGCCAGTGGAATCTGAGAACTGTGGGGTCACTCATGAAGAACACGTCTCTCGCTCGGCATACCCTATTGCTCCTCGCCCTCACGGGCGTGCTCGCCACCAGCGCGGAGGCTCAGAAGCGAAGCCTCGTGGGCATCAGTGGTGTTCTGGCCCGGCCGGTGGGCGAGTTTCAGAACTTCGTCGACTGGGGTGGGGGAATCGATCTCTACGGCGTCGTAGGTCTGTCGAGGCGGAGCCCCCTGGGCATTCGGTTGGACGGATCGTTTCTCCTGTACGGACACGAATCCTTCCGGCGCCCCCTGAGCCACACGGTGCCGCGGGTTACCGTGGATGTGGACACCGACAACATCATCGCGTCCTTTGGGGTCGGCCCGCAGCTCACCTTGGGCCACGGCGTGGTGCGCCCCTACGTCTACGGCACCGTGGGGTTTTCGTACTTCGCCACCGTGTCCACGGCGAGCGGGACGGCCGATTTCGACGGAATCAGCAGCACGAATTTCGACGACGTGACGGAAGCCCTGACCGCCGGCGCCGGGTTGCTCCTGAGACTCACCAACGGCGGGAACCCCGTGTCCCTGGACCTGTCCGCCCAGAGCGTATATCACGGCGAGGCCGACTATCTGCGGGAGGGAAGCGTGCTGGAGAATTCCGACGGGACGGTTTCCTACTTTGCCATTCGCAGTGAGGCCAACCTCGTGACGTTCCGACTGGGGGTGACGATCGGTGTCTAACGGTCCGCGCGCCGTTGCACTGCTGTTGATTTTCACCGCCTGCGCCCGGGTGAGCCCGGAGATGCTCGACCCGGCTCCCGAACCGATGCCCCAGCGGCTCCTCCCACTCACGCTGGGACTCGGACAAGAGGTGGTGGTTCCTCCTGAGACGCGCCCGGTGGTCGTCCAGAGCGACTTTACGACCGTCTTCAGCCGCGACCTCGAGGCGAATGTCTTCCTGGAAGATACGCTGCGGTGGGGGTACATCGAGTTCAGGATTACGTTCGACGACAGGAAGATCACCGGCGGGGGTGCTGCGCTGATCGCCGGAAATGTGGTGACGTTGTTCGTTCCTGTGTTGTTCGGCGCACCACTGACCATCAGGGAACGGACGCTGCAGGTGGAAGTGGCGATCTACGATTCCCGGCGGGTGCCGTTCCGTACCTACGTGTTCGACCGACGCGTGAAGTACGGTGACGAACGGCTCTATGAGAGCCGCAATTACCGCCACCGAAAAGCCGGTATCCAGGCGGCCAAGGAGATTCTCCAAGCATTCCGAGGCGAGCTGGCGCTCGAGCTGGCCGCGATCAACGGCAGACTGCGCCAGGTGGGGCCCATCCCCCATCCCGCCCCCGGACGCTGACCGGCGCTCTGGATCGAGAGGGGCGCGGCGGCACGCGCCCTCCCGCACCCTCCTACATGCCGGTCTCGTCCGCCGTGGGCCCCAGGGTCTGGGGGACCGCCACGTCGTTCATTCGGAGATAGACACCCAGCTGCGCCCGGTGGTGGACGAGGTGGTTCATGAGCCATCGGCGGAGCACCGAGAACCGGGAAGCGGTGAACATCGTCTCGCCCGCGTTCTTGAGAGTCCAATGCACGTCGAAGTCTTCATCGCTGGTCTTGCCGATGCTCTCTTGGGCCGTCTTCACCCCGGCATCGAACTTCTCGAGAATGCCGGCCACCGTATCCGCCTGGGGGGGCGGCCCCTCCATGGACGTGATGTCGAATTCGGTGGCGCTCAGAAACATGGGGGCCCATTCGGGCACCTCCGCCACGTGGTTGGCGAGGCGGCCCATCTTCATGGACTTGGCGTGGGGAGCCCATTCCAGTTTGTCCTCGGGTACCCGCTCCAGCACCTTCCGCGTGGCGGCGATTTCGTCCTCCAGCTCTTGTAGCAGCCCTTCTGCAATGGTCACGGTCCACCTCCCTCAGGGGTGATTCGGGTCTAGCGGAAATCCCGCGGGGTCTCTATCTTCGGTAAATCTTCGGTATTTCGCAAGGGGGTTGTCGTGAAAACACTGACACCGGTGATCTTCGTGGACCAGGTCGAGCCCTGCCTCGGATTCTGGGAGGGTTTGGGTTTCCAGCGGACCATGGAGGTACCCGAGGAGGACGGGTTGGGTTTCGCCGCCATGTCCAGCGGTGGGGTGGAAGTGATGTATCAGTCGCAGGCCGGTCTCGCCGAGGACCTTCCCGACCTCGCCGATCTGGAGTTCGGCCCCATCAATCTCTTCATCCGGGTCGAGAGCCTCGATGCCATCAAGGCCACCCTGGAGGCCGGCGACGTGGTGGTGCCGGAGCGGAAGACGTTCTACGGCGCTCGGGAGATCGTGGTGCGGGCAACTTGCGGGTCCATCGTGACCTTCGCCGAGTTCGAAGAGTGAACCTCACCGCTCGCTGCGCGACTTCCTGAGAAACCGCTCCGCTAACTGTTCCGTCCGCTCGTTTCCTTCGTCGCGGGCGCGTTGGAGGATGGCTTCCACGTGCGGCACGAGTGCGGGTTCGCCCCACTTGTAGCCGGTGGCCAACTCGGCGCTGCGGGAGTTCCCCGCGTTGGCGCCCTCGATCAGCGCCCACGCGGCGGCCTCGTCGTATGACGGATCGTCCCGCTTCGGGAGCACGTACCGGGGCTCCGGCTCCTGGGCGGCATCTTCGTTGACGAACGCTCTCGACATGATCCGTGAGAACTAAGGGGTGAGCCGTGAGCCGGCCACCCCCTACGGCGTATTCCTTTATTAGAAAGGCGGCTGTGCGGTTGCCGGGCTTACCGCTCCGGGATAGGTTGTGGCCCCGAGCCGGTGCCGTGGTGCTGGCTTTTTTGTTGACCTGGATGCGCAACGGCGTGTGATGACGGAAACCCGAAATGATGTCCGCCGCATGCTGGGGTTCGTGCTGGTGTTCGCGGTGGTGCCGAGCGTGCTCCGTTGGTTTTCGTTGGGGGGCGTGGGCATTCCCAGCGTCACGGTTGCCGACCAACCCACGTGGGGCGCGTACGTCGCTGGGTTGAGTCTGGGTACGCTTCAGGATCTGAGCGTCGGCGTTCTGGCGCTCGGGGCAGTGCTCTTGGCGAAGCGGGTGGCGGGCGTTGGGGCCGCTGCCGGGCTGGGTGTTTTCCTCTTCGTTTTTTCCCACTTCTACTATCTGCTGGACTTTCTCCTGTTCCGCGCGCTACGCATCCGCATGAGCCACACGTTCTGGGAGTTCCTCCAGTTCCCGGCGCCGTTCATCGACTCGGCATGGGAAACGGGGCTAGGGGTGCTCTTGGTGGGGAGTGTGTTCATCGCCGCCGCCGGATTGCTGGTCTGGCGCGTGGGCCACCGAACCGCGCTCGAGAAACACGATACCGTTACCATGACTGCCGCCACGGTCTTCGTCGCGGCTGTGGTGGTCGGCACGCAGTTTCTGCCCCGGACGACCCACTATGCGGCGAGCAACATCGTGTTCCGGGACGTGCAGAATGTGGTGTACAACCGGGAACACGCCTGGTTCGACGGTCCCGACGTTGACCCGGTTGCCGAATATCTCACGCCGCAAGCCGAAGCTTTCGAGAAGATCGATCCCGAGTACCCGCTGCTCAAGCGCACCGCCGGGTTTGTGGGACCCACGCATTTCGATCTGCGGGTGGATGCCGACGAGCGTCCCCACGTGGTGCTCCTGTTCATGGAATCGTTCGGCGCCAGGGATGTGGGGGTGCTGGGTGCCCCGCACCAGCCGTCCGCGAGTCCCAACTTCGACTGGATGGCCCGGGAGGGAGTGGTGTTCACCAACTTCTACGCCAGCGGTGTCCAGACTACGAGAGCCGTTGTGGCCTCCTTGTTCGGCGTGCACCCCCGGTTCTCCCGGCGCGCGCTCCAGTCCGACGACATCGACTATCCCCTCACCGGGCTGCCGGACCTTTTCCAGGAATTGGGTTACCGCAACGCATTTTTCCACAACGGCTCTCTCTCCTTCGAGCGGAAGGAGGACTTCTTCCCGGAACACGGCTACGAAGAGGTTTACGGTGTGGAGGACACCCGGCGGTGGCACCCGGAGGCCGGTGGGACGAGCTGGGGCGTGTTCGACACGTACCTCATGGAGGATCTGGCGGCATGGCTCGCGGAGGCCGATGCCGAGGGCACGCCGGGATTCATCACGGCCTTCACCATGACCACCCATCATCCGTGGCGGACCCCGGATGACTTCGTGCCTCCCGAGTTCGCCGCTCCGCCGGAAGATCCGGAATACAGGGACTATCTCGATACGTTCTCCTACAGCGACCACGCACTGGGGTATTTCACCGAGCTTCTGCAGCAGCGGGGACTTGCCGGGAAGGTCGTCCTCTTCGTGTTGTCGGACACCGCCCAGCCCATGGGGACCCGGGACGAGAACTACATGGTGGCGAGACATCTGTACGAGGAGAACGTCCGTATCCCGTTCCTGATCTGGGCACCAGGGCGGATCGATGCCCCGGCACGGGTAGACGAAGTGGGCAGTCAGGTGGATTTCATGGCCACCGTGATGGATGCCTTGGGGATGACAGGGGTCAATCACTCCGTCGGCACCTCTCTCCGGCGTGCCGTTCCCGGCCGGGTTGCGCTATTCAACAACCCCTTCCACCTGCGGTTGTGGGGCGCTCGGGCCGGTCGGTACAAGTACGTGCTGTCCCAGGCGGCGGAGACCGAGGCGTTGTACGACCTGGCGGCCGATCCGGGGGAGTTCCGAGACGTGAGTTCGGTTGAACCCGAGATTGCGGGTGCAGTCCGGGACCGCGTGGGGGCCGTGGCCAATACCATGGCGAGGTTATACGCCGAACGGCGGTTTGTTCCGGAGGGTCGCTGAGATGGTGACTTGCACCGGGCGTTGCAGGTTTTTACGTTTCCGCGTCACGCCCCGCTAGCTCAACTGGCTAGAGCAACTGACTCTTAATCAGTAGGTTCGGGGTTCGAGTCCCTGGCGGGGTATACACTTACGAGCTAGCCTCCTCCTCCGGTGCGGGAAAACCGTGGGAGTTCATGGCGTCACCTACGCCTCTTCCTTCGTTCCAGCCGGTGGTTTTGCAAACTTGTCCGCGAGATGTTGCATCTCGTAGATCGACCTGAGCAGCTGAGCCGTGAATTGAAGTGTTCCTTCGGCCCGCTCTCTGTTACGTGTCTCCAATTTGTGCGTGGCCGCATTGCCGTGATCCTTGATCAGCTTTACCCATGGCCGCATCGGCGGCGTCACGTAGCCTTCGTGCTCCAGGAAGTCGATATATCCGGCAAAGGTCTCACCTTCTTTTGCGCCTTTGTCCACCGCGATGTGCATGAGGATTTTTCGGCAAACCAACTCCGCAGCGGTGTCGGCATTGACGGCAAGGCACTGACTGGCTTCTGCATATGCTGCGCGGACGTCGGGCGGCAGGCCAGCGATTATT
>JBDHHA010000162.1:0-8952 GCA_039589615.1 Gemmatimonadota bacterium | reverse complement strand
GTATCGGCCAATGAACACGGGATTGTTCGGGGCGACGGCATCAATGAGCTCTTTGCGGAATACCGGCGGGTCCCAGACATCCGACATCCAACCCCTCAATACCACCCAACGGGGCTCGGGCCCGGGACGCATGCCTTCCCCGGTTGCCAGGGCGTGCCTAATCACTTGCTGCATCCGCTCCACTGAGGCCCACTCACCGAGTTCCGCTCGGATGTCCGGCGTTCGGGGATAGAGCTCCCTCCTTCCAGGTCGAACACAAGAGTGGTGGGGCCAACATGGGCCTGGACTCCAGCATCATCCCCCACGTAGATGAACCGACCATCTCTCACTGCCAGGGCGGAGGCGGTCGTGAAGGCTTCATCCACGGCATAGATGTTCCCGTTGAGAAATACTCTGTCAGCCGCCTGAGCATGACAGACCGCTGTCGGTGCCATGAGCAACGGTACCAGCGGGAGAAGAGCAGCCAACACACGAAGATGTCTGGTCGCTGTATTCATCTCATCTTCCTTCCCTCTTTGTGTAGGATGATCCGCCATCCCGCTGCCAAGTATGATTCCCCGCCAGCCGGAACACCACTACCGCATGGCTATCGTGAGGTGAAGAGCCATTCAGAAATGCATAGGGGGCTGCCCCCTCATCGCCGACCCGATCCCCTGGGCCTTGACATATGTACTGCGCTGTGCGAGTTATATATGTACTACGCCGCGACAGTAATCATCGGGGACACGGCACACGGGACGAGACAAGGACATGAACGATTCACTGGGGCGCTTCGAGGAGTTGATCCTGTTGGCATTGCTGCGGCTCGGGCCCGATGCCTATGGGCTCGCTGTACGGCGCGAGGTCGAGGAGCGCACCGGGCGCGATGTTTCGACCGGCGCGCTGTACACCGCCCTCAAGCGGCTCGAGCAGCGCGGCCTGGTCTCGTCGCAGGTCGGTGAGCCCACGGCCGAGCGCGGCGGACGGCGGAAGAAGCACTACGACCTCGAGGCGCCCGGCATCCTGGCGCTGCGCAACTCGTACGTCGACTACACCAAGATGGCAGAAGGGCTGGGCCCGAAGATCCACGAAGCCGTCGCCCAGATCGACAGGGGGGCCGGAGTGTGAGCCCAGGCGCGCCGCCCCGGCTGCCGTCGTTCTTGCTGCGGCTTGCACTCGATCCCGATGTCGCCGAGTTCGTGATGGGCGACCTCGAAGAAGAATTCGTCGAGCGCCATGCGCAAATGGGGCGCTACCGGGCCACCCGCTGGTACTGGAGGCAAGCCATGAGGTCCAGCGCCGGGGGCTTCCGCCTGCGACGAACCGCACGCCGGCCGCGGCGTCCCATCCCACACAAGAAACGGCGAGTCATCATGCCCACCCAGGACGTGATCTACGGCCTTCGGTCCTTCGCTCGTCGGCCCGGCTTCACCGCAACGGTGATTCTCATCCTCGCGCTGGGCATATCCTTCGTGACGATCGTCGCGAGCTTGGCGCACTCGATCTACCTGGGCTCGGTGCCCTACGGGGACCCCGAGCGCATCGTCGTGCTGTGGCGCAAGGGCCCGGAGCCGATCCACCAACGCGAGGCGACGTCCTACCTCAACATTCTGGATTGGATCGAGGGCGGCGAGCCGTTCTTCGACGGCTTGGCCGCCTACACCATCGGCAGATCGTCGGTCCGGAGTCCCGAGGGCGCGGTGCGGGTCACGCCGACCTACGTCGATCCCTACTTCTTCGAGACCCTCGATATCGACATGGCCGTGGGGCGCCCCCTGATCGAGGCGGACAATCAGCCGGGAACGAGCGAGGCGGTTGTCGTCCTCAGCTACGGCTTCTGGCAGTCCGTGCTCGGCGCGGATCCCGACATCGAGGGGAAAGCGATCGACCTCGGGGGACGCCTGCACACCGTGGTCGGTGTCATGGCACCCAAGACCCGCTGGCTGCTCCACGAACCGCTCGAGTTGGTGGCGCCGTTCAGGACACGTGCCGTGGGGCCGTCGGCCGGTCTCTATCGAAACCGAAGCGCCAATACGTCGATCGTCGTCGGGCGACTCAAGGAGGGCGTCACGGTTGCCCAAGCGCAGGCCGGCATGCGGGCGGTGTCGCTTGCCCTGCAAGACGAGTATCCCGATGCGAATGCCGGCATCGAGGCATATGTCACATCGTTCGCCGATCTGCGTGCCGGGTTCGGGAGGCTGAACGACGTTGTCACGGTCCTGGGGGTTGCGGCCGGGCTGGTCTTCGTCTTGAGCTGTATCAGCGTCACCCTGTTGCTGTTGGCGCGCTTTGTCGAGCGCTCAACGGAATTCGCAGTACGCCGGGCCCTGGGGGCCACCCCCGGCCGGTTCGTCAACCAGGCGTTGGCCGAAGGCGTGTCCATCACCCTGGCGGCCGGCGCGGTGGGCTTCGGATTGGCCTACCTAGTTATCAAGCTCGTCTTCGTGGGCAATCCCCTGAACATGTACAGCTTTGCCGACGTAACGGTACACAGCAGCGTGTTTGTGATGACCCTGCTCCTCGCCTTGGCCACGACGCTGCTCTTCGGGATCATCCCGGTGCTGCGTAGTGCCGGGAACGACGTCGGTGGCGCCCTGCGATTGGCTGGTGCGGGCGGTGGTGGCCGGGAACGCAACCTGTTGCGACGCGGTCTGGCCGTCATGCAGGTCGCCGTCAGCGTCGCGGTCCTAGCCGGCGCCGGGTTGGTGGTGCGCAGCCTCTACGTGTTCACCCACACGGACTATGGCTTCGAGACCGAGAACCTGGTCTACATGCGGCTCCTGTTCGACGGCCCGGATTACGACGCCGCCAGGCTCCGGGTCGTCTACCGCGAATTGGAGGAACGCCTCGGGGAGCTTCCCCACGTGACGGACGCCGGCCTCTGGGGCCCGGGTCTCCCAGGGTCCAGCACGTTCTTCCGGACGCTGGTCCCGGAGGGACGGGAGTCGGACCCCTCGTATACCGGGCTGCACACGTGGTTCCATCTCGTGCCGCCCGGGGCCATGGAGCGCATTGGGCTGCAGCTTGTCGAGGGACGCATGCTGGACGAAACGGACCACGCCGATGCGCTTCCGAGCGTGGTCGTCAGCGAGGCCGCCGCCAGGGCCTTTTGGCCGGGAGAGAGCGCCATCGGGAAACGTGTCAGCGATCCCCTCACCGGCTGGCGCTCGGTTGTGGGCGTCGTGTCCAATGCGCGCATGCGGGGCCTCGGCAGGACGCATAGCCAAATGCTCCGAGACACTTACATCACCTTGGATCAGAATCCGACGGCGCTTGCCAACGTCTTCTTGCGAGTCGCCGGCGACCGGACGGCCGTGGTCAATGCGGTTCGCGATGTCGTCAGGGAGATCGACCCGACACGCGCTCTCTTCGACGTCACGACGATGGATGAGAGCATGGCGGAGGACAGGCGGGAGATGAGTTTCATCACCACCCTCATGATGCTCCTTGCCGGGACGGCGGTGATCCTGACCACCGTGAGCGTCTACAGCGTCATGTCCTATGCGACCAGCCGCCGCACACGGGAGTTCGCGTTGCGGGTGGCGCTGGGAGGCAAGAAGGCCCACGTCGTCGCGCTCGTGCTGAACCGCGCCGCCCTCGACATGGCCGTCGGGGTCATGATCGGGGGAGCGAGCGCCTTGGCCCTGAGCCGGATCATGTCGAGCCTGCTGTACGGCGTCACGCCCACCGATCCGGTTGCCTTCGCCTTGATCGGGCCCGCGCTGATGACAATCGCCTTGACCGCCGCCTTCATGCCGGTGCGAAAAGCCTTGGCGGTGAACCCCTCTGAAGCCCTGCGCCACGAGTAGCCGCCGCTATTCGCAACGGTGGGCCGAACCGCTCGTCGCGGCGCTTGCCAACCCTTTGGGACCCCCGTCACATCGTAGAACGGAGAGATCCTTAGCTTTGCTGTGATGAGGACTTAGCCTTGAGCGCCTCGCCGTCGCAATCGTAGCCGGAACCGTCTTTAATGGCCTCGACGACAATCCTCCCCCCTGGCCCCCTGTGCGCGAAGAGCGTGGGTGTCTCCGCCGGCGGCACCCGCATCCTGAGGAATGTGGACCTGACGTTGCATCCCGGGGAGATGTGCGCGCTCATCGGTCCGTCGGGAGCGGGAAAGAGCACGTTCATCAAGGCGCTCCTGGGCCTTCGGGATCCTAACGAGGGCTCCGTGATGATGGGACGCCGCCCCGTGGCGGAGCTGGGCCCAGTCGGCTACGTGCCCCAGGACGACGTACTGCACCGGGGGCTCACCGTACAGCGCGAGCTGGCCTATGCCGCGGAGCTGCGCCTACCGGGGACGAGCGCAGAAGGACGCCAGTCCCGGATCGCAGAGGTGCTCGAACAGGTCGACCTTGGTGACCGCTCCGCAGTTCGCATTCGCCGACTCTCCGGCGGCCAAAGAAAGCGCGTGTCCGTGGCGCTCGAGCTCCTGACCGGCCCTCCGTTGCTCATCCTCGACGAGCCGACCTCGGGTCTCGACCCTGGTCTCGAGGCGCGTACGATGACGCTCCTCTCCCAGGTCGCGGAGACCGGCCGAATCGTCCTGGTGGCCACCCACGCCATGGCGAGCCTCGACAAGGCCCAAGCGTTGTGCGTGCTGGTGGCCGGACAGGTCGCCTACTTCGGTCCGCCCCGGAAGGCGCTGCCGTACTTTCGGGCAGATCGGTACCCCGAGATCTTCCGACAGCTCGACAAACGAGAGCCGTCGGCCTGGGGCCTCGCCGCCCGCCGGAACCCGGAACAGCAGACGTTTCTCCGCCGCCCGGGCCCGGCCCCCCGCTCGTCGCCAGCCACCCAGCCATCTGGTGCGGCAGGTCTGACCGGCGTCGATGAGGCCCTAGAGCGCCTCAAGGATCGCTTGGGGAACACGGACGTTCCGTGAGCACGACGCGCCGGCAGTCGCACATCCTGGCGTTCCGCTACCGGGACTGCCTGCTCGGCGACAAGGGCGGCCTCTTCCTGGTCCTGGCGCAGGCCCCCTTCATTGGATGGCTGTGCGCCGTGGTGTGGGGATCCATTGAGCAGGACACGCCCGCGCTCTACTTCGTGCTCTGCCTGTCCGCTGTGTGGTTCGGTTGCGTCAACGCCTGTCGGGAAATCGTAAAGGAGCGCGCCATCTTCGAGCGGGAGCGCCTCTTCGGCCTCCGCCCCGGCGCCTACGTCGTCTCCAAGGTGTGGGTGCTGGCCGCCCTGGGCGCGGTTCAGGTCGTCCTGATGCAGGGGGCGGTGGAGTGGCACCTCCAACTCCGAGGCCCCATGCCGCTGGAGCTTCTGGCACTCTTCGGTGCCTCGCTGGCCGGTACCGGCCTCGGCCTCCTCGTCAGCGCTGTGGCGACGACCCAGGAGCGGGCGGTGTTCGCGGTACCGCTTCTCCTCCTCCCCCAAATCCTGTTCTCCGAGCTGGCGATCCCCGATAATCTGTACAGCGACGTCGTCGCTGCACTGGAAAAGGCCATGCCTGTACACTGGGCCTTCCGGGTGTTCGAGGAGAGCGCGGCCCTCGAGCCTCGCTGGCACATAGTCGTACTATCTTTGGTCGTCTTGGCGGCCATGTGTACGCTCATCTTCGGGGTCACTACTGTGGCCCTGTTCAATCGGCGCGAGGTGGTGACATGAAAAAGGTCGTAACCGCCCTGCTGGTGCTCGGCCTTCTCACGGGAGGCTACCTCGGCGTAGCGCACGTCTCCGGCGGCGTCTTCTGGACAATGGGCTTGGCTCTCGGTGGGGATCGTGGCGCACTCCGGCGGTTAGCTCTCTCGTTCCTGGAGGACATCCAGTTCAAGGACTTCGTGAGCGCGGCGGGCTACCACGCGCCCGACATACGCGACGGCGTCGATATTCCGTTCCTCATCCAGCGCCTCTTCACGGTCAGACCGGAGGCCCTGGATATCATGGACTACGAGGTCGTCTTCGCCGACATCGATTCCGGAGGACTCCGAGCCCGGGTGAAGTTGCGCGTGAAGGTGAAGCTCCTCATGAGAGAGCTCATCGAGGAGCAGGAAGTCATGCTCTACTTCGAACGCGAGAGCGTCGATGATCCCTGGTACATGAAACTGGAAGACAGCCTCCGCCAACTCTCACCGGACTCGACAAAGCAACACTGACGCGGCAGGCGGGTGAGCGATGGCTCCGGCCAGCGATTGACACCAGGACCCACCATGTGGCCCAACGCCGGCACTCAGCCCCCCAGCGTTGTTGTGAGCCGCACCAGCGCATCCTCCAAATGAATGCGCGTCATTCGGTCGTCCACGCCTCGAGTCAGCGCCTCTTCGATTTCGCCCTTGAGCAGGGTCAGCTGGTCTCGAATGAGCGGCCGAATGTCGGACTGCGCGATGTGCAGGTCGGCGTTCAGGGGCGGATCGTTGTTGCGCCCCACACGGAGGTTGCCCGACCCGGGCGGCTCCCAACTGTCAGAGGTCGCCTCGTGCAGTAGGAAGTGAGTTTGTTCCAAATAGGCCCGTTGTTGGTTCCTACGAGGTGTATCGATCGGCCGGTTGGCACGGACTTCTCGCCACACGATCTCCCGCGTGTCGTCCAGCATTTCTGTGGCGGTGTACGTGGCGTCGCCCAGGAAGGTCTCGTGCTCGATGAGTCGGGCGAGTCGCGCGTGGTTGAGTAGGCGCTGCACGGCCAATTCTTGATACGCCCGGATTCGCTCCACGGCGCCGGCGTGCTCCAGCCGGCGGAGGATGTCCGTGTCCAACGCCCACGTCGGCGTCTGCAGCACGTGCTCGTCGATGAATCGCATCGCTTTCCTTTGATATTCGGGCTCGATGGTCCGATACACCGGGCCCGCCTCCCCGTACCGCTTGTGGTGGGTCCACGAACCGCCGACCGCAGCGGCGGCGTGCTCCGCGTAACGATTCCATTGCGTGAGGGCTTGGAGGTAATTCGTCTCCAGTTCGTAGTAATCCTCGCCCTCGTCCAATACCCACTCCATGAGATTCTCCACCATGGTGCGGAGGTTGTTCATGCCGAGGATCGCCGCTTCGACCGGGTCGTCACTGATCCCCTCGGTCATGCGGTAGGGATCCCACTCCCGGTCCATGCCGAACTGCGCTGACGCGAAACGGAACCACGGTTTGTCGGCGCGCTCCACAATCCAGCGGTTCAGGATCTCCAGTTCCTCTTGCGGCGTCGACGCCTCGGGAATGGGTCGATAGCCCCAGTAGACCGCCCATGCATCCCACAATCCCATGCGCCGCTCGGGCGGCACTCCGTCGCCGGGCTGAGCAGCGTAATTGAATCGCGTCCGCCCCACCGACGAACCCGAGTGTCCCATGCGCCGAACGAAGTCCGGGTTCCTGATGGAGTCGACGGGGAAGACGAAGTTCGCGCGTTGGTTGTGTGGGAGCCCGACGGAGTGGGCCGTCTCGTGTGACACCACGTAGCGGATCGCCTCGCCCATCAACTCCTCTGGAAGCTCGTCGTCCTTGTAGCGGGGATCGTCTGCCGCCGTCGCTACCTGGGACAGCAATTGCCAGCGCATCCTTTCCGAAACGCCATGGTAGAAGTTCGTATGCGCTCGGATGACTTCGCCGGAGCGCGGGTCGACGACGTCACCGCCGGAGTTGGCAGAGCGCGTCGGCGATGCGACATAGCGGAGCACCGAGTAGCGGGCGTCCAGCAGCGAGAACTCCGAGTCCTCTTCTTCGGTAGGCGCCAAGCTGACCTGGATGGCGTTCTTGAATCCCGCTCCCTCGAAGCCTTCGTTCCACTCCAGGATACCGGCCTCGATGTAGGGAACCCACTCGGGCGGCGTAGCCGGATCGATGTACCACACCCAGGGGTTGACGGGCTCAACCAACTCGCCCCTCGCGAAGGCGGCGGGGTCCGAGGGCTCTAGACGGTAGCGCACGACGTAGCGGTCGGGCCGGACGCCCTGGAAGTCCCTCGAGTAGTCCGTGCGTGCGATGGAGATGAAGCCCACGCGTTCGTCCCACAGGCGCGGCATCATGGGCTCCTCCGGTAGCAGCACCATTGAGTGATTCACCTCGAACGAGACCGTCCCTCCGCGCGGATTGGACGGAGGCTGGTCTGCCTCGTACGTGCGCACCACGCGGATTTCGACGTTGATGGGGAAGCTCTTGGCCCATTCCAGCCAGCTCCGCTCCGGATCGTAACGTCGCACACCGAGCTGTCTGCGCCGGGTGGCGGGGAGCGAGAACGCGGGGACGTCGCCCAGGTAGAGGTCGGTCGCGTCGATGACGGTCGTGCCGTCGCCGCGGGTTTCTATGGCAAAGGATTGGAGCACTGGCGCAAAATTCGAATTCTCAACGGCGAGGTAAATCGATGATCCCTCATCCGCAGTGTTCTCGTGAGAAACAGCGCGCAAGTCTACACTTCCTTCCCGCCGTTCCCAACGCACCATCATGTTGGGTGACAAGCGGTCTCCTCCACGAGCCATCCCCGTTTGCGCCTGGGCCACGCGGCTCATAACGGCCATGTCTCGGCCGAATATCGAGTCGGGAATCTCGAAGAGTAGGCGGTCGCCGATTCGATGCACATCGAACAGGCCGCGGTCCGTCTCGACGGATGCGGTGACAACATCACTGTAGGAACGCTCTTGAGCAAAAAGCGACGGTGTGACCAACGTCAGGGTGACGGCAGCAAGGCCAGTCATTAGTGTGCAGCCTCTTTGGTGGACACGCGAGCGTATCATGGCACTACTCCGAACGGGTAATGGAATCTGGAGATTCTCGGCGTGACGCCGAGACCGTCCGTCAACTTGGCCCCACGGTAGATCAACGAGCAAGCCCTGGCGCAACGGCCGTCGCCGGCGGCGAGCCATCGCGGCGCCCAGCCGATGCCGACGCGCGGTGGTTCGCGCTGCCCACCCGGTCTTCATCTTGGCGAGCCAGGACTGGGCCGGGTCTAGCCGACCTTCCCCCCGGAGCTAAGTTCGGACCCTACGACCCATACACGCCGAGGTTCGGAATGAGCACGACCCGCTTCAAGGTGCCCCACACC
>JBDHHA010000161.1:0-8768 GCA_039589615.1 Gemmatimonadota bacterium | reverse complement strand
TCCGCCCGCGCGCCGTCGATCGCACTCGACTCGCGCGCCTTCGGGATTCGCTGGGAGCGCCGCGAGTTGCGAGAGCGCATCACGCGACGATTGGCGTACCGGCTCGACCACGGGCTGCTCGATGAAGTCCGCGCTTTGCTGGATCGCGGGCTGACCCATGACCAGCTCATCTTCTATGGATTGGAATACCGCTACGTCACCGAACACCTGCGCGGCGACATCTCTCGCGAGCAGATGTTCGCTACGCTAGAAACGGCGATCCACCAGTTCGCCAAGCGGCAAGACACCTGGTTTCGGCGCATGGAGCGTCGGGGCGTCGAGATCCGCTGGCTGGACGGCAGGGACTCTCCTGAGGGCAACGCTGAGAAGGTTCTCGGTCACGTACAGCGGCAGTGATCGCCGGCAGGACCTGCCTCGACTCGGTTCCGCCCTCATCATGGGAGCATCATCTCCTCACATTTCCCAACCCGCCTTCACCGTTAACCCCGAGTTCATCGCCTTCAACTTCGCAGAGATGCGGCAGCGCGGCCGGACGAAGAGGTCCGTCCGCCCCCTTGCGGGTCGCACTCTCGAGCGTTCGCACCGGTCGTGCCCACCGCCCCGGGCGCGCCAGCCGTGGCACCCCCCGTCGGTATCCGGGCACGCCGAGGAATCAGCGTGACGTGAAGACGTAGCCCGACCCCGCCGGGGGCTGGATCAGCACCTCCTCGTCGCGATACCGAATCGTGACCTCCCGTCCGAGGTCGGATCGGATCTCTGCCTCCTGCAGTGCACCGTCATGCCAGGAGATGTCCACCTCGAAGCCGCCCCGCGCCCGGAGTCCCCGAACCGATCCATCGCTCCACCCATCCGGCAGGGCCGGCAGAAGGTGGATGGCGCCGGCATGGCTCTGGAGCAGCATCTCGGCGATGCCCGCGGTGGCGCCGAAGTTTCCATCGATCTGGAAGGGCGGATGGTTGTCGAAGAGGTTGGGCAGCGTCGATTTGTCGAGGAGCTCGCCCAAGTGGTGGTGGGCGGCTTCGGCATCGTGCAGCCGGGCATAGAAGTTGATCATCCACGCGCGGCTCCAGCCTGTGTGGCCTCCCCCGTGCTCCAGGCGGAAGGCGAGGGATTTCTCGATGGCCTCGGTGATCTCGGGGGTGCCATCGGGCGTGAACTGCCGGCCCGGGTGCAGGCCGAAGAGGTGGGACATGTGCCGGTGGCCGGGCTCGGCCTCACCGAATGGGCGGGACCACTCCATGAGCCGACCGTCGTCTCCGATCATGGGACCTTGTAGACGCTCCCTGGCCCGCCGGACCTGGCTGACGATCTCGTCATCCGCTGCCTCCAGGGCGTCCGCGGCCTCGAGGAGGTTGGTGAAGAGATCCCAAACGATCTGTTGGTCCATGGCGTTGCCCATTCCGATGTCGGCGCGGGTTCCCGTGGACGTGATGAAGACGTTCTCCGGGCTGCTCGACGGACCGCTGACCAGGAGTCCCGTCTCCGGATCCTCGGTGAGGTAGTCCAGAAAGAAGAGAGAGGCCTCACGCATCACCGGGAACGCCCGCCGGCGCAGGAAATCCTCGTCCCCCGTGAACTGACAGTGCTCGAACAGGTGCCGGCAGCACCAGGCGCCTCCCAGGGGCCACATTCCCCAGACGGTTCGGCCAATGGGCACCGTGAACCACCATGCGTCGGTCGTGTGGTGGGCCATCCACCCGCGGGCTCCGTAGAGGTCGCGAGCCGTTTTCCGGCCACGTTCCACCAGGCGATCCATCATGTCGAAGAACGGCTCGTGGCACTCGGAGAGGTTGGCCACCTCCGCCGGCCAGTAGTTCATCTGGACGTTGATGTTGATGTGGTAGTCGGCGTTCCACGGCGCTGCGATGTGCTCATTCCAGATGCCTTGGAGGTTGGCTGGCAGCGTGCCCGGGCGGGACGAGCCCATGAGGAGGTAGCGTCCGTACTGGAAGTACAGGGCGAAGAGCGCCGGATCGGCGGCGCCGGCCTGCAGCTCCTCCAGCCGCACGTCCGTGGACTTCCCGTCCTGGTCCGAAGCGCCGAGATCCAGCGACACGCGATGGAAGTTTGACCGGTGCTCCGAGACGTGGGCAGCCCGGAGGTCTGCATAGCTCTTGGATGACGCCGCCTCGACCCAGGCGCGGGTGACCTGTAGCGGATCGTCGCCGTCGTAGTCGGTTGCTCCGCCGACGAGCAGCGTGGTCGCCCCGTCGGCTTCGGCGCGCACCCGCACCACCGCTGCGAAGCGCACGCCGGGATATCCCTCGTTGACGGCTCGTCCCGTCATCTCGACGCGGTCACCGCGGTGCTGGACGGAGCCTTCAGGGAGCTCCGGACGGGAGAGGCTGACGGTGGGCCGGGGCAGGCCCGGGGCCTCGATGCGCACCACGATCAGGTCGTCCACGGCGGTGACGAAAACCTCCCGCAACACCTGGCGTCCGCCTACCGTCCACTCGGTTCGAGCGATGCCGTCGCCCAGGTCCAGGGAACGTCGGTAGTCGACGACGGACGAGCCGGCGGGGGCTTCGATGTGTAGGTCGCCCAGGGTTTGGTGGCTTCGGATGAGCCGCTCGCTCATGAACCCCTGCTGCATGATGCGCTGGGCTTCCTCCACCTGTCCGGCGTACCACAGTTCCCGCGCGCGCTGGAGATCGCCCGGGGCCACCTCTCGCTCTCTCTCCATCGGGCTTCCTGCCCACAGGGAGTCGACGTTGAGCTGGATGCGCTCGTGATCCCGTTCCCCGAAGACCATCGCTCCCAGTCGGCCGTTGCCCACGGGCAGCGCCTCGTTCCATTCCCCGGCGGGACGGCGGTACCACAGGGTGTGGGAGGACACCGAGGCGCCCTGGGGCCACAGCGCTCCACCCCGCTCTCCTGTCGGCGGGAGGTACAGCGCGGCGCCGCCGAACAGCGCACTCTGAACGAAGTTCCGGCGGGAGATTGCCATGGAAACTGGCCTGGGAGGATGTGGGTCGTCAGTGTGGCCCAAGGCGCTCGGTCGCCCCTGGGCCAAGCCATCATAGGACGTGCCCCTCGGCTCTGCAACGCAGCGGGATCTCTCGCCCAATGTCGGGCTCCCACAATCAGAGCAGAGTAGGAATTTCAATCGCCCCGCCCGAAGTACACCTCGTGCGTAAGGCTGCCTTCGAGGCGTACCCGGGCTCTCAGGAACTCGTCGGGCCGCCGCGCGGCACCCGCATGCGTCCCGCCGGGCTCCAAAACCAGGTTGCAGGCTCTTTGCCCTTGGCCCATCGGATCGAGTCCTTTACCTAGCTTTTTGCTCGATCCGGGACCTCGATCGACGCGATTGGCAAAACCACTCAGGGAGGGATGCCCGAGAGCTGCCGAGTGGCCTGATCACCGCTCGGGGGATGGGGATCTGTCCTCAATTGTGAGCATCCTCCAACCTCAGGCATACACCAACGGTCAGCCTTCCAACCGACGTCATTCCTTTCTTAAGGCCTCCATCGGGTGGATCCCAGAGGCTCTCAACGCCGGGCCCATGCTAGAAGTGACAACCACGAAGAGCAGCACCACTCCGGTGGAAAAGAATGAGACGGGATCGACGGGGCTCAGCCCCAGGAGCATGGAGCGCATTGCTGCGGCCGTTCCGACTGCCACAAGGCCCCCTACCAACAACCCGGGCCCCGCCATGCGAAGGGCGTCCCCGAAGACGCCGCGGATGACCACCCCCCGGGTGGCCCCCATGGCAATTCGGATGCCGATCTCCCGGGTGCGATTGGTTACGGCGAGGGACACGACCCCGTAAACGCCCATGGCAGAGAGGAGGAGCACCAGCAAGCCCAAACCCCCGGCAACTTGTCCGTTGGTCCGCTGTCCCTGACTGGCCCAGGCCACCAGGGACTGGGCGGGAACCAGCCTTGGAACGGGCAGGCGAGGGTCCACCGACCGAATAGCCTCACGAACCGGCCCTGCCAGTGCGGCTGGATCGGTGCCGGTATTTGACCGAACCAAGATGATGATATGAGGACTTCGCGCCTGGCTGAGGGGAACGAACATCTGAGGCAGATCTTCCGCTACGGCACTCGATGCCACATGTCCTACTACCCCCACGACGGTCCAGGCGTGGGCGTGGTTCTCGGCGCCGGCCTGCGAGAACTGCCGGCCCAGAGCGTCCTCGCCCGGCCACAGACGGTCAGCGAATGACCTGGTAATGACCGCCACCGGGGCGGACGTTCCGTCATCGGTTCGGAGGAGGGCTCGGCCTTGAAGGATCGATGTGCCGATGGTGGAGAAGTACCCTTCCGTGGCAAGGGTGTACTCCACCCGCACCCCGGTTGAATCTGGGCTCGGCTGACCCGCCGGGTTTACCGCAAAATAGGCTCTCGCTCGGTCCAGGGGGAAACCGGTGGACACGGCCACCGATGCTACGCCCGGAAGAGACCCGATGGACTCTATCAGTTGGCCCACCAGGGCCGATCCGCCCTCTGCCATGCTCGGATAACCCTCTTCGGACGGGTCCAGAAACCCAAGGAACGTCCCCCCGGTCCGGAAGTCGGCAACCGCCATGCCCTCCGGTCTGAATCCGATATGGCTTTCATCCGTTCGTTCCAGGGAACGGAGGAATAGGGCCGCCATCAGGAGTAGGAGAAAGGCCGCGCCGGTCTGGAACGATGAAGCATACCGCTGAATCCTTCCCACCCGCCGCCCGCCTCCGCCGCTATCGTCCTTCAGGGCTGAGACCAACTCTGGCCGGCTGAACCGAAGCGCGGGAAGGAGTCCGAATGCCTGGGCCGCTACGAAGGAAACGGCCAGGGACAATGCCACCGTCCATCCGCTGGGTTCAAAGGTCGCTCCGGGAGCGGAAATGTTCAGGTCCATCGGGGAAACCCTGGTCATCGCCATCATGGCCAGAACGATCCCGACTCCCCCGCCAATCGCGGTCAGGATGCCCGCCTCGACCATCAGATGTCTCACCAGGCGGATACGACTCGATCCCAAAGCCAGCCTCACGCCGATTTCCCGCTCCTTGGCGGCAGACCTGGCCAAGGACATTCCTGCCAGGTTCCCGCAGATGATGAGCAAGAGAACGGCGAATAGGCCAAAGATTCCCACCACGGCAACCGCTTCCAAGTCCCGGTTCTGGGCTGGGAACCGCCCAAAGCTCACCGCCTTGACCGTTCGGTCCCGGTTGGTCTCGGGGTACTCCGTCGCAAGGCTGGCTAACACCGTCTGAACCGCAGCCCGGGCTTCGGAGATTGTTGCACCCGGACGGAGCCTTCCCAATACCTGAACAGAGCCGAGTCCCCTGTTCCTGAACACCGACTCATCGCCGCCCGCATCCGGGTGCTGAAAGAGCGGCACCCACACGTCCACGCTGCTCCGGTTTACGCGCGCACCCCTGAACCCCTCCGGCGCCACGCCGACCACCGTGAAGGGAATGCCGTCCAGGAGAAGGGGGTGGCCCAGAATCTCGGAACGCCCACTCAGTTTGTCTTGCCAGAAGCTATGGCTCACCACCACCACCGGGTGTTGACCAGGGCCCCCATCCTCCGAGTCCAGAAACCCCCTGCCCACCGCGGGATCGGCTCCGAGCACACGGAAATATTCGGAGGTCGCATAAGCCACCCTGGCCCGCCTCCCTCCATCTTCGGCACCGAAGGTGGCGTCCCGCTCGGCCCATGCGGTCAGGGCCTCGAAAGGGGTGTCTGCATCTCTGACATTCTCGAAATCGGGATATGTCCAACTCCAGTGATCATTTCCTCTGACGACGGGAACCATGTCCACGATCCGGCCCTGGCCCGTCACACCTGGGACCGGGGCAAGCCATACGGCATGAATCACGGTGAACAGCGCGGTGTTCACCCCGATTCCCACGGCGAGGGAGAGGACCGCCACAATAGCGAAGCCGCCTGCTTTTCGGAGGCCCCGGAGTGTGTACCGAACGTCCTGAAGGATGTCGGAGAAGAGTTCGCGGATGAACCGACGTCGCAGGCGTCCCTGGTCGATCCGGCGGCAGCGTTGGACCACCAAATCCGGGTCCCCGAATCGCCTCAGAACCTCTTCCCGAGCCGCTTCAGCGGTCTTCCCCTCGGCAACCAACTGGCCGATCCTGGTTTCCAGGTGGAAGTTGATCTCTTCATCCAGGCTACCCTCGGGATCCTTCTCGAACCGATCCATGTGTATCAGCCTCTTCAGCCGTCGTCGCCTCATTTCACTTCCTCCATGGGGACCTCGAGGAGCGAGAGCATCGCCCGGGTGCTTGCGACCCAACACTCCAACTCACTGGACAGCGCGTGCCGTCCCTTCCGGGTTGTTTCATAGAACTTTGCCCGCTTCCCCTCTTCGGTCTTCCTCCACTCCCAGTCCACAAACCCTTTGGCCTGAAGACGATGGAGCGCCGGATACAGGGAACCCTCTTCCACCCGAAGCAACCCATCCGACCGGGAGCCGATATGATCGGCGATACCCACCCCGTGCATGGGCCCACAGAGTTCCAACGCTCTCAGAATCAACATCTCCAGCGTTCCATAGAGGTTTCCAGCTCGAATGGTGCCCACCTTGATTCTCCCGGGTATAGGCGGTCTATATAGACTGTCTATGTTAAAAACGAGACGGACCCCTCCGAAGTTTCACGGCCTTGTTGGACGGCTCCGTGAGGTCGCGGGAGCACCGGTCGTGGTGATCGATGCCCAGCTGTTTGTCGCCGGGTCGTAGATTCCGCCAGTGTTCCTCCAGACGCTGGGCGGGGTAGCGCAGCACGTGAATCCTCCCCAAACGATCATCTTCGTCCCCGTCCACACCGCCCGGTGGGCGGATCGACCGTCGGGAGCACCGGTTGTGGTGATCGAGGTCCACGTATCACAGAGTAGGAATTTCAATCGCCCCGCCCGAAGTACACCTCGTGCGTAAGGCTGCCTTCGACGGCGGTATACATGATCTACCTGGCGGAAGAAGGAGAGACCCGACTTCCCGAGTCCGTTTCCCTAAGGGAGGTGCGGCCCACGGTCGGGGCGACGGTGTCCCTCCTAGGTCTCGAGGGAATGATTCCATGGGAAGCGGCTGACACGGGGTTCGTCGTCGAGGTGCCGGAGGGGATCAGGGACAACCCACCCGGCGCCTACGCGTGGGTGTTCAGGATCTCGGCGGTGGAGGGCCGTGACCCCGCCAACTGAGACAACGGCCGATGAGGGTGAGTCCGCTGAGCTTGGCGTTGGTTACTGGATCAGCGCGTCCAACACGAACTGTCGAATCACGGCGTCGGCCGGGTCGGACCCCACGTAGTTTCCGCCGGTCAGCACGACCACCATGTCGAGGTCGGGAAATACGGTGATGATCTGGCCGCCCCACCCACGCGCCCCAAAGGAGCGGTACGTCTGTCCGTTGGCCGGATAGTCGAAAAGCCACCACTGGTAGCCATATCCCCAGCGGGGATCTCGTGTCTCCTTACGGTGCTCCGTGGACTCCGCAATCCAGTCGGGTGAAACAACCGGCTGCCCGTTCCACTGCCCTCCGTTGATGAAGAGGTATCCGATCTTGGCCATGTCGCGCGGCCGGAGCCTCAAGTCGCCGGAGGCGTACGTTATCCCGCCCGCAAGGTGAACCCAAGTTGGACTGGAGATGCCCAGCGGACCAAACAGATGTTCGTTGGCGAACTCGTCGAGGGTCTGCCCCGACGCCTCGCGTACCACCTGGCCGAGCACATTGGTGCCGCCGCCATTATACAGCCACCGTTCGCCGGGCGGGTCGACGGCCGGCCTGGCGAGGATGTACCGGATGGGGTCGGCCTGCGAAAAAAGCGCATTGATGTCGTTGCAGGATTGCCCGTACGAACAGGTCGACTCATCCCACTCGAGGCCCGAGGTCATCGTGAGCATGTGCTCGAGCGTGATCGAATCCTTTCGGGCGTCCCGGAGGTTCGCGTGCTGAGGGAAGAAGTCGTACACCGCGGTGTCAACGCCGCTGATGAGTCCCTGGTCGATGGCAATGCCGAGTATGGTCGACGTGACGCTCTTCGTCACAGATGCAAGGTTGTGCGGCTCATCGCGATCGAACCGCCTGCGGCTACCCAGGACCGTATTACCGACTATCCCCTGGAACGCCTGTCCCTCGAAATATTCCTCGAACACGAGTCGGTCGTCCTTCACAATCACGATGCCGTGGATGTTGGCGTACGTCCCCACCCGGATGACGTCGATGAGGTTGATGAAACGATCCTCGGCGAGGCCCACGTCGGCCAATGACGCGGTGATCCATCCGTCCCCCGTCTCGGGGGGAACGACGTACTCGTAAGGGAGATCGTCCTCTTCACCCGTGGGCGCGTCGCTACAGGCGAGCGCGCACAACACCGCGGGCAAGAGAACATAGAAAGCCTTGGTCACCATCCTTGCGTCTCCACGATTGAATACCTATCTCGATCGCTGCATTTCGAGCAGGAGGATGGCCGGCTCATCGAGGCCATCGTTGTCAAAGTCCCATTCCGCGCCAGTCCTGACGAGCATCGTCAGCGTGTCGTCTCGGCGTGAGATCGTACCCCTGGACACACCTCCGTCGAAATCGAGCCTGAACTCGCCGTCGGTCACGGAATAGGTCCCGACATCTCTTTGGACGATGCCCTGAAATTCGATGATCGTCTCGATACGTCCGCTGGCTTCGAAAACGAAGGTGAAGGAGAGGCCCAGGGCCACGAGGTCAGTGGTTTCCGACGGGTCGGCGGGGTTCGTCACGGTGGCCGAAGAGGCTCTCCAGGTTCCCACGAGATCCTCGGGGTCCACGCCCGTAGCGTCGCCGCATGCAAGGGCCGCAAT
>JBDHHA010000160.1:0-11219 GCA_039589615.1 Gemmatimonadota bacterium | reverse complement strand
GCGGCCGTCGCCAGGAGCACGATGAGCGGCGCCAGGAGCAGTGGTGGTCTCGCGGCCTCGCAGGGAGAGCAGGTGCGGAACGGCGGTAGAGTAGACAATAAGTTGGTCATGCGGTTGGAACCTCCTGAAAGAGACGTCATGAACTGACATTCTAAGATAGTGTTTAATCCTCTGTACTTGACAGCGCGCCGACCGCCAACAAGCTTCATTTATAAACAAGGCTTGTAAGAGGCTTTAGTTAAAGATCTCTTAATGAGATCCGCCGATCCAGCGAAAATTTCCTGGTAAGTCGAGCGGATAGCAGCAAAACGTTTTAGCTGGTGGTGTTTAGATGGACCGGTCTGTCGGGGCTCCCTTCCCCGACACTACACCGCTGATGGACGGGGGTGCCGGCTCGGCTCTTGCGGTTCCTCCGGCCTCGGAGACGCGGTTGCCAAGTCGACGCGGGTGCTCGGACGCCCGGCGCAACTCGCAGTGGCACGCCTTCGCGCGACCAATCTCGGTGGCCCTGGTCGCTCTGAGTCTGCTGATGGGTGGCTGGAAACCACTGGAGGCGCAAGAAGTGCGACGGGACCGCCTGTCGGCGACAGGCTTCTCCTGCAGTGTTCTCACTGCAGATCACATCGACCGTCACGCATCCATCACCTCGGCCCTCCGGAGCGGACTCACCGGGGTCCAGCTGGTGTATTCGAGTGGACAGGCGGGAAGCGGACCCAGGATCCGCATCCGCGGCACCAGCTCGATTCACGGGTCCCTGGAACCTCTCGTATTCGTTGAAGGTGTCCGCATAAGCGATGATGTACCGAGCGCGGACGCCGCGGGCACGCAGGCGGCCCAAGCCCTCGATATGATAGATCCTTCGGATGTTTTCGCGATCGTCGTGTTCAGCGGTCCTGCGGGCACCGCGCTGTACGGCACGGACGCCGCCGGCGGAGTCATTCACGTCTATTTGAAGCGGGGCGACGTAGACCTTGCACTGGAAGAGGACGGGGTTATTGCCCGATGTGGTCGGTAACCGGGGACGTCGCGTTCGATTCAATCTAAATAGATGCAACATCGGTGGTCGCAGCGCCGCCTCCCATGTAGATCAACTCCAACATGAGGAGGTGTTTGTGAAACCTGTATTACTTACCTCAAGGTGGCGTCGCGTGTCGCTGCTGCTTGGTGCAGTGGCGCTCGTGTTCACCGCCACATCTCCGCTGAGCGCTCAAACGGGCACCATCCGGGGAACTGTAACGGACGCCGTCACGGGCAGAGAGCTCGTTGGCGTGCGAGTGATCCTGGTGGGCACCACCGAGCAGCAACGCACCGGTGTCGACGGGACCTTCACGTTCGGCAGCGTCCCGGTGGGTCAGCGGCAAATTCAGGTGCTGGCGGTGGGCTATAACGCCGTTACGGCATCGACGAACGTTTCTCTGACCCAGGCGGCGGTGCTGGATTTCGAGCTACGGCGGCTCGCCATCGTCCTCGACGAGTTGGTTGTGACCGGGACGGCGGGCGAGGTCCGGCGCAGGGAGATCGGCAACTCCGTATCCACGGTCACGGCCATCGAGCTCGAGGATGCGCCCGTCACGAGCCTCGACCAGATCATCCGGGGCCGAACCGCGGGAGCCGTGGTGATGGAGAACAGCGGCCAGGTGGGGGTGGCCGCCAACATTCTGCTTCGCGGGCCCAGCACCATTCAGATGTCAAACACGCCGCTCATTTACGTGGACGGGGTACGCCTCAACTCCGCCAACGTTCAGGGGCAAACAGACGAGATCGGTGCTCGCGTGAGCATGGCGCTGGACATTAACCCCGATGACGTCGACCGCGTGGAGGTGGTGAAGGGCGCGGCGGCCACGACCCTGTACGGGACCGAGGCCAGCGCCGGCGTCATCCAGATCTTCACCAAGAAGGGCACGGCGGGCAGACCGTCGTGGTCGTTCTCCATGGAACAGGGCATCAAGAGACTCGGCCATGTGGGCATCAAGGCGGGAGAGGACATTCTCCCGACTGCCGCAGAGGCCGGGGACGCGGCCGCTGCCCAGACGGCACAGGATTATGCCGCATCCGGGCTGTTCCTCAACGACTGCACCGAGCTCGACCCCCTCGGCTGCCCCGAAAGCGGGACCTACCTCCAGACCGGTCACCAGCAACGGTACAACGCCTCGGTCCGCGGCGGAAGCGGGGAGACCAACTACTTCGTCTCCGGCCATTGGAACAGCGAGGACGGCGTCATCGCGCCCCAAGGCTCGCAGGACTGGGGGGTTCGGGGGAACTTTGGCTTTCGCCCCGTGGAGGACTTCTCCGTCCAGTACAACACATCGTACACGCGTCGTGACTCGTCTTCATTCCGGACGGCGACAACAGGGAAGGCTTCTTGCTCAACGTCTTCCGCGGGCTGGCCGGCTACACCCCCGGGGATAACGACGCATTGATCCTGGACATGATGCTGAATCAGGCCCTCGACCACTTCGTTACCGGGGTGCAGACCGCGTGGGTGCCGTCGGAGCGGTTCCGGCAGCGGATCAACGTGGGGCTGGACTGGCAGCGCTCGGAGTACGGTGAGGAGAAACCGTTTGGCTACTGGGGACAGCCGGAGGGGGCTCGCGAGAACGATACGTATCAAAGCCGCAACCTGACCTTCGACTACGCCGGTACCTGGGAAGCGCCCATCGGGTCCTCGCTCTCGTCGAGCTTCTCCTGGGGTGGCCAGATCTACGACCGGCAAACCAGGCGTTTGAACGCGTTCGGGACCGATTTCGGTCTACCCGGCGCGAGGAAGGACATCGACGCGGCAGCCCTAACCACGGCGTCGGAAAGCATCATAGATCTCACCAGCGGCGGGTTCTTCCTCCAGGAGATGCTCGGGATCTCCGACAAGCTCTTCATCACGGGCGGCGTGCGCTGGGACGGCTTCAGCACGTTCGGGGAAGACTTCGGTATCGCCGCCTACCCGAAGCTCTCGGTGTCCTACATGCTGTCGGAGAACGATTTCTGGCCGCTGTGGTTCGACCAACTGAAGCTGCGGGGGGCCGCGGGCTGGTCCGGCCGGGCTCCTGGAACGTTCGATGCCACCCGGACCTGGGACGCAGTCGCGGGCGACGACGGGGAGGCGGGCGTGACACCATCCAACCCCGGTGACCGGACGCTCGGGCCCGAAAAGACTCGTGAGTTCGAGCTCGGCGCCGAAGGGAC
Organism: Gemmatimonadota bacterium; assembly: GCA_039589615.1. GTDB lineage: Bacteria > Gemmatimonadota > Gemmatimonadetes > Gemmatimonadales > GWC2-71-9 > B3T1B10. The sequence goes on along the minus strand of JBDHHA010000160.1, from coordinate 8,039 downwards.
AGTGTTCAACGGCCGGGTCTCTTTCGAGTACAACTACTACAACCAGAAGACCTTCGACGCCCTGGTCGCGGTGCAGCAGGTTCCCTCCCTGGGGTTTGTTTCTAGCCAGCTGCTAAATGTGGGCACGATCACGAACGTGGGTCACGAGGTGTCCCTCAATGTGACGGTCATCCCAAACCGGGACTTCAACTGGGACGTCGGGCTCCGTTACGCTCACAACAAAAGCAACGCGGAGGACATCGACGGGCAGATCCTGCCTCAGCGCGGGTCGGCGGCAGTCGACCTTCGCGAGGGCTTCCCGGTGCCGGCCGTGTTCGGCCCCAAGCTCAAGGACCCCAACGCAGTCGGTGTCGGCGCCGTCGACCGGTGTGAGGTTCCGGAAGACCGCGTAGAGTTCGACACCGATCCGGACGCGTGCGGGTATGTGGGCCCCAACTTCCCGGTGTGGAACTATGGTCTCAGCACCCGCTTAACACTTGGCCGGCGGCTCACCATCGACGCGCTGGGTGAGGGGCAGGGCGGCCACTTCATCAGTCTGGGTACCGCGCGGCAGACCGTGCGGCGCAACACGTGGCCCGAGTGCGTAGGCGTTCGGGACCGCGTGCGGGCCGGCGACGTGGACGGCCTCACGGCCGAGCAGCAGGGGCTGTGCGCCAACGCGCCGACGTTCATCGACTGGGCCAGGTCGGCGAATTTCTTCCGGCTACGCCACATCACGTTGTCCTACCGCCTGCCTGAGAGCTGGCTCCCGGGCACCTTCCGGAGTGCGACCGTGAGCGTGGCGGCGAAGAACCTGTTCCTCATCGCTCCCGACTTCCGTGGCCTCGATCCCGAGGCGATGGAGGATCCGAGCCCCAATGCGGGCATCGGGTTCCGCTACAGCTACTACAACATGCCGCTGCCGCGGGACTTCATCTTTGGCCTCAGACTCAACTTTTAAGGGGGTAACCATGATGCAGAGAATTTGCTGGTCGCGGCTCACCCCCCTGGCGCTGGCTGGAGTGGTGGGGTTGGCTGGATGTGATTTCGACGTGAACAACCCGGGCGCGGTCCTCGAGAGCGACCTGAACACCCTGGAAGCCATCGACGCACTCGTCACGGGGATGTCCTCCGACTTCTCCGAAGAGTACGACGGCTTCGCTTTCATCGTCGCGCGGGTCACGGACGACATGGCCGGGAGCGGAAGCTACAACGAATCGAACTTCTACCGGCTGGGAATCATCAACGCGGAAGACGTGGATGGTGAATGGGAAGGCATCCAGCGGGCACGCTGGGTGGCCGAGGACGGCATCCGGCGGATGCGGGACGATATCGAGGGGTATGAGTTCGCCGGGAACGCTCAGACGGCCCGGGCCTACCTCTTCGCCGGGCTGGCCAACCGTGTGATCGGGGAGTCGTTCTGTTATGGCGTTGTCAGTGCGAGTGCTGAGTTGGGGGGCGGCGCGGAGGCTGCACAGCCCTCCAGCGAGGCGTTCCAGCGGGCCTTGAACATGCTGGCGGAGGCCGTCACCCATGCCACGGGAGCCGGCGACGATGACATATTGGACGCTGCCCACGGTGGCCGCGCCCAGGCCTATGTGGGGCTGGGTGACTGGACCAACGCTGTGACAGAGGCAGGGATGGTGTCGACCGACTTCGTGTACAACGCGATATACTCCGACAACTCGGGCCGGGAAAACAACGAGATCTGGGTTGAGACTTTCCAACGGCCAGAGATGTCGGTGTACGACACGCACGCCAGCACCTTCGACCCACCCGACCCGCGGGCGCCGTACACGAACTGCCCGGTGACGGAAACCTGCAGCGAATCTGGGGCGGACGGGATAACGCCCTACTGGCGGCAGGAGAAGTTCGACGACCGGGGTAGCAACATTCCGGTCGTCAAGGGCACGGAGATGCGCCTCATCGAGGCCGAGGCGGCCCTGCGGAGCAGCGACCTCGCAACCGCTATCACCAAGATGAACGAGGTCCGTACGTTCCACAGTCTAGCCGATCTCACGCCGGCACCCGCTACCCTCGATGAGGGGTGGATCGCGCTGGACCACGAGCGCTATCTCACCTTGTGGCTCGAGGGCCGGCGGATACACGACCTCCGACGCTGGGACGCGGAGGGCCGCGACATCTTGCCCGGGGTCATGTACTTGAACGGGCTGTGGCCGCTGGCTAACGACGAATTGGACCCGAGCATCACGCAGCGGGCCTCATGTATTCCGATCTCGTTCAGCGAATGCCTGTCGAACCCAAGCCTTAGCGGTGCGGCGGAATGCAGCCTATGACGCCGCAGGCGCATGGCGCATTGCGGTGACATCGATTCACTTTTAACGTCCCCATCGGCCCTGGCCGATGGGGACACTTTTTCGAGCCCCATCCTCGTGGAACCATGAGCAAAAACCCTGAGCCAACTGCGAAGGTTGCCGTCACTCGCCCATCGGAAGGCCGCGTCCGGTTGGCGGTCCTGGCCCTGTTCTTCCTCTCGGGCGCCTGTGCCTTGATCTACGAAGTCGTCTGGATGCGGATGCTCACCCTCGTATTCGGCGCTACGGCCTTTGCGACGAGCACGATTCTGGCATCACTCTTCGCCGGGCTCGCGTTGGGCGGGGTCTATTTCGGGAGGATGATCGATAAGGGCAAGAATCCTCTTCTCGTCTACGCACTTCTCGAAGCAGGGATTGGCGTGTTCGCCTTTCTGATGCCCCTCCTGTTCGCCGGCTCGAGGGAGATTTATGTCAGTATCGCTCAGCGTTTTACTATTGGGTTTTATGGAATCAGCCTGATCAGATTTGCGTTCTCGTTCGCCGTTTTGCTTGTTCCGGCCACCTTGATGGGTGGGACCCTCCCGGTGATCGTCAAATTCTTTGCCACGAAACCAGAGCGACTGGGATGGCACGTCGGTCACCTGTATGCCATGAATACGCTCGGGGCGGTGGTCGGCACTGTCTCTGCTGGCTTCTTTCTCATCTTGATGTTGGGTGTCAAAGAAGCCGCCTATGTCGCCGGGGTGGTGAACCTCCTCATCGCGGGCATGGTGTGGGTGTTGCATTGGCGTGCGGAGGCGCGCTGGGCGGCGGACAGTCTCCCGACGAGGAGCGCGCCGGCGCCGGATGCGAGTCGCGACGCATTGTCTGCAACGGTGGCGCACCTGGTGCTCTGGGCCATCGGGATTTCGGGATTCTGCGCCCTGGCGTTCGAGGTGTTTTGGACGCGGGCGCTCGTCTTCTTCTTGGACAACTCCACCCATGCGTTTACCACGATCTTGACGGCCTTTCTCTTGGGTATCGGCATTGGTAGCCTCCTCGTGGCGCGGTTCGTCGACAAGCAGAAGAAGCTCGTGGCGTGGTTGGGGTGGATCGAGGTGCTCATTGGGGCGTCCGCCATCCTGGCGATTCCGATCTTGAGCAACCTGCCCTACGTCTTTCAGAGCATGGCGGATGTGACGCCCGACGCATGGCTGCCCTGGAAGTGGATGGGCATGCGGTTCGCCAACAGCCTGGCGGTCATGCTCGTGCCGACGATCCTCATGGGGATGGCCTTCCCGGTGGCGAGCAAGCTCTACGCGCGGAACGTCGCCGCGGTGGGGACCGCGCTGGGCAATGTGTATGCCGTCAACACGGTGGGTGGGGTCCTGGGCTCCGTCCTGGCCGGCTTCGTGCTCATTCCGGCGATCGGCGTGCAAAACGGCGTCATGGTGGTCGCCGCCGTCAATGTAGTGATCGGCGGATCGCTCATCCTGGCCGAGCCGGCGATGAGCCTGAAGATGAAACAGGCGACGGTGGCGGGGGTGGGGATCGTCGCCGTCGCCGTCGGGATGGTCTACCTCGTCAGGGGTCCGACCACCTTGACGTCGTACTACGAGGGAATCGAAGGCCCTGAGGTGCTCTCCTATGAGGAAGGAATCGGCGCCACGGTCAAGGTCTACAGGGATCGCATCGGCGACAAGGCCCTGAGTATCAACGGATTCCCGGTGGCTGGAACCGCCTATTCGATGCAAGACGCACAAAAGCCACTGGCGCATTTGCCGCTGCTGTTGAGCAAGGTCCCTTCCCCCCGGGTGAACATCGTGGGCTTCGGGGCAGGGGGGACATCGTGGGGAGTCATGCAGCACGACGTTGCGGCGGTGGATTGCGTCGAGCTGGTGCCGGCCGTGCCCGATGCTGCGACGTGGTTCCCGGAAATCAATCACGGCGTGCTCGACGAACCCGGGTTCAACTTGATCATGGGAGACGGAAGAAACTACGCCCTCGTGACCGACAAAGAATATGATGTCATTTCCGTCGATGCCACGTCTCCCAAGATGGCCGGCAACGGCAGCCTCTATGCGCTCGAGTTCTATAGGTTGCTCAAAGCGCGATTGTCTGCTGATGGGATGCTGGTTCAGTGGATACCGTACCACCTGCTGGCGGATCGGGAAGTCAGAATGATTGCCAAGACATTCCTGACGGCGTTTCCCCACACGACGCTCTGGTTCACACCCATGCGGCAGTACGTCATTCTCGTTGGGACACAGCAGGAGCTGCAGATCGATTTCGCATCGTTGCGCGCCAAGCTGGAAAGGAGCAATGTCCAGCAGGACTTGGCCCTGCTCAATATCACCGACCCCGTCGACGTCCTGAGTCTGTTTGTGATGGGCGAGGATGCCTTGGCGGAGTACGTGGGGAACGCTGCCTTGAACACGGATAACCACCCGTATCTCGAGTTCACCCCGGCGATGGCGTACTTCGTGTCGGACGTGTACTGGTTGCAGAACCTGCGAAACATCGCGCAGGCAAGGGAGAGCGTATTCCCTTGGCTCAGCAATGTGGGAGAGACCGATGAGGACATCGCCGGGGTAGCCGAGAAGGTACAGCAGCGGTTCGAGGCACGGCATTACAGTATCCGTGGCGATCAGCTGCTTTTTCTGAGAATGCGAGAGGAGGCAACAGTTGAATACAATAAAGCTCTGCAGGTAGATTCCCAAGAGCGGAATTGGTTGAATTCAACGTGGCGTTATGGTAGACCCGGGAGATGAACTGGTTCGGTCACAGGGCAGGGACCGTCAGCGAACGGTCACGTCCGTTTCCAGGGTTACGTACCCACTTTGGTTGAGGAACACATTGCTGACGGTGAGGTGATATGTACCGCTCTCGAGGTTTCCGAGGAGCGCCTCATACGTGAAGGCCTCCACGCCGGGGGTGCATGCGACCGCCAGTTCCAACCTGATCTGGAGGAAGAGGGCGAAGCCCTCCTTCTCCGCCGCCCCATGGAGGTCAGAGGGGTCGGCCAGGCACGGCGTCTGCACCCCACCGCGGACGGTGATTGTTCCATCGCCACCCTCTGCGGCATCGGCGGGGAGAGAACCCTCGCGGGGGTCGAACCGCTCCACGGTGAAGCTGAGGAGGAGGTCTGTGCCGGTGGGGTCGCCGGAGCATCCCCACCCGCCCAGGGCCAGCACGCCCAGGAACGTCAATCCAACACCGGCGCGTGCACGCATGCCGCGCGTGGTGCGTGGAGACGCGGCCGGTCGCACGGCCGTGGCATCGTCGAACGGCAAAGACATTCTAACCCGAAGCTAGGCCCGATTTGCCGGCGTCTGCAAGGACTGGTCGAGGCCTATCCCGAACGGGGCCGCCCGTGAAGATTCTCCTTCGAGAGGTGAATACCGTACGAAGGAGACCCGACCATGAAGATCTCTTCAGCACCGGTGATGATGCTGCTCGTGGGCACCATCGTCACCACGCCGGCGTCCCCCCAGGCCGGCGACAGCATCACGCTGGGGGACATCCATCGGACCCTCACGGCCCACATCGAAAACCTGCAACATCAACTCAGCGTGGTGAACCGCCGCATCGACGACATCATGTTCTTTCATCGGCTGGGCGACATCGCCGATATCGACATGGTGCGCTTCACCGGCCCGCCGCTGCGGCATCAGCCCAACCCGACCGCCCAGGGCGCCGGCAACCCCCTGCGCATCGGGGCCTACGTCTTCATCCCCAAAGACCTCGACCGCAGCAGGAGCCAGCCGCTGATCGTCTTCCCCCACGGCGGCGTCCACAGCAACTTCGGCACCGGTGCCACCAACGTGGTGCGGGAGATGGTCCAACAGGGATACACGGTCGTTGCCCCCGAGTACCGCGGCAGCACGGGGTACGGCCGCGGCCTGTACGAGGCCATCGACTACGGCGGGCTCGAGATCGAGGACACCTTCGCCGCCCTGAACTTCATGCTCGAGAACTACGACTTTCTCGATCCCGACCGCGTGGGCATCGTGGGATGGAGCCACGGCGGGCTCCACGCCCTCATGGGCATCTTCGATCACCCGGACGCGTACGCCGTGGCCTACGCCGGCGTGCCGGTGAGCGACCTGGTGGCGCGGATGGGGTACAAGACGCAGCGATACCGCGACCTGTACTCGGCCGAGTTCCATGTCGGCAAGACCGCCTACGAGGATGTGGAGGAGTACCGCCGGCGCTCGCCGTCGTGGAACGCGCACAAATACCAGGGCACCCCGCTCCTGATTCACACCACCACCAACGACGCAGACGTGAACGTGCTGGAAGTGGAGCGGATGATCCAGGCGCTTCAGGCCGAAGGCACCTCGGGCTTCGAGTACAGGATCTACGAGGACGCGCCGGGTGGGCACGGCTTCAACCGGCTCGACACACGACTCGCACGGGAGTCGCGGCGGGAGGTCTGGCGCTTCATCGCGCCGCACTTGCGACCCGAACGGCCGGTCAACTAGGGCCGCGCCGAGGAAGACCGTCCGGCGGATTCGCGTGACCACCCGGTGACGCTCGGGTGGTCACGCGCCGTCACCGCTACATCATCCACACGTCTTCCAGCACGTCCACCTTGGCCCACTGCTCCTCGCCGTCCACCTCCAGCACCACCAGATACCTCCCCGGCTCCACTCTGGGGCCCTGCTCGTCGTCCTCATCCTCCGGGTTAGCCCGGAGGTCCCACTGCACCCGGTTCAACCCTGTCACGGCGGTTGGCTCGAGATCCCGGACCGTCTCTCTCGTCACCGCATCGACGACTCGGAGCGCCACGTTCGTTGCGCCGGAGCCCAGGTAGTACTGAACGGCGGTGCCCTGGGCGGCGTTGTCCCCCACCCAGTTCTTGTCCCCCGTCACCGAGCGGCTCAGCCGGAGGTCGTTCTTCCAGAGGACGGCGTCCCGGGGGACGAAGAGGTGGACGTCGCTGGCCACGATCGAGTCGGTGACGGCTTGGAGCGCGGTGACGTCGTCCATGATCCACACGCTCCGCCCGTGAGTGGCCAGCACCAGGTCGTTGTCTCGGGGATGGACCAGGATGTCGTCGATCCGGACCACCGGGAGGTTGGACATGAAGCGGTGCCAGCTCTGCCCCTCATCTAATGAAAGGAACAGGCCGAATTCCGTGCCGGCGTAGAGCAGGTTCCATTTGTTGGGGTCCTGCCGCACCGTGTTCACGTTGCCGTACTCGGGGAGGTTGGAGCTGATGCTGGTCCAGCTTTGGCCGTAGTCCCGGGTGACGTAGACGTAGGGCCTCAGGTCGTCGCTCTTGTGGCCGTCGATGGAGACGTAGGCAGCGGCCGGATCGAAGTACGAGGCCTCGACCCGGGACACGTAGTAGCGCGTCGTCCCGCCGGGGAGGTTCCGGCTCACCTCGGTCCACGTGGCGCCACCGTCCCGGCTCACCTGGATGTTGCCGTCGTCGGTGCCCACCCAGAGGAGACCGGGCACGATGGGGGACTCGGCCACGGAGACGATGGCGCTCCACATGCTCACACCGTCGTTCCGCGACAGGATGCAGTCCTCACCGCGCTCGTTCTGCCGGCAGCGAGGCATCTCGTTCCGAAGCCCCAGTACCCGCTCGCGATCCCGGTCCACGTTCTTCGTGAGATCGGGACTCATGGTCCAGTGATCACCCCGGTCCCGGGATGTGAACAAGCGGCTGCCGCCCACGTGGATGGTCCGGGGATTGTGGGGGGAGAGCATGAACGGGGTGTTCCAGTTCCAGCGGATCGGCATCTGGAGTTCCGGCTCCGGGAGGATGTTCGACTGGAGGTTGTTCTCCGTGGG
>JBDHHA010000159.1:0-9331 GCA_039589615.1 Gemmatimonadota bacterium | reverse complement strand
TATCTCGTAGCGCACTCTCTCATTGACCATGACGGGCTGCGTGTCACGTTCCGATCAAGACAAGGTGAAGCGATGGGCCGTCCGGGTACAGTGGACGTTCACGTCGAGATCAGTAACGGAATGCCGGAAGCGGTGAGCATCACGGGTGAGGCGGTCATCGTCTTCCGTGCCGAGTTGACCGTGTAGCCCGACCCCAACTGGGCTCTACCTTCGTGGCCCGAGCCGCCGGAATGAGCATGGCCAGCGCGGCCGAAGCCGGCTGAGTCACTCGAGGGGCCACCTGGTTCCAACAGCACGTCCTCCAGCACGTTGTCGGCGTTTCATCCCGCCATTCACCCGGCGCTTTGGATCGTCCGGCCCGCGCGATGGCTCGTTCGCGTAGACAACATTGCTCGACACCACGTCCCGCGACAATGGTTCACCCCAGATTAGGCAGCCGGTGAAGGAAGAACACTACTCCAGCGGGATGCTCGCAGTGCCAGAGGCCCGAGGCTTCTGGTAGGTGTCGTGTTCTTGGCCGCCGTCGGCCTGTACGGCGTGGTCGCATATCTGGTATCGGGACGCACGCGGGAGATCGGGATCCGCATCGCCTTGGAAGCCCACCCTGAGGATGTCGCGCGGACGGTCCTGGCACAGGGGATGCGACCGGTGTTCATGGGTGTGCCGATCGGCCTCGGGGGCGCGCTGGCGGGAAGCCGGATACTCAACACCCTACTCTACCAGATCGATCCCTGGGACCCAATCACGTTCGCGGGGAGTGCGGTCGTGCTCCTCGCGGTGGCCGCCCTCGCGTGCCTTCTGCCCGCCCGGAGGGCGTCACGGACCTCACCCACAGAGGCCATGAGCGCCGAGTAGCACACAACCATGAGACCATCGACGCATCTCCGCGTGGCTTGCATGACGACACCCGCACGGATCGGTGGCGATCCGCTGCCCGTGGGGAGGGAGGGAAGATAGGTGACCGATCTTCCCTCGCCGTGGGCTTGTGGAAGGCAGATTAAGTGAACACTGTACGGGTAGAGGTGCCGACAGATCCAGTGAGCCATTCCCTGAGGCGCAACTCTGCTACCCTCGCGAGCGGGTCACACACCCGTGCCGAGGAACTGCCGCACGCACGCCGGGAGGCGTCCGGCTCCGCACGCTCGTCTGAAAGCCGTAGCTTTTGGATTCTGTTCTTGGTCGGTTGGCTGGGCTACGTCGGACTCATGGCAATCTCCTCAGCACTTGCGAGCGAACCCGTCGGCCCGCCCATCGCAAGTACGGTCGGGCCGATCCTCCTCGCCACGCTGCTGGCCCGGTGGCGACGAAGCCTCCTTCGACCCGAAGCCCCGCTGGTGCGGACGATGGTGGTGCATCTCGGAGTGGGCGTCGGCTACGCGGTCACTTCCGCATTCATATCGGCGGCGGTAGTCGATCTGATCGTCCAGCCTGGCAACACGTTCTGGAATGCCTCCCCATCGGTCATCATCGCGTACCTGTCCGTCCTGCATCTCATATTGTACGTGGTACTGGCGGAGTTCCTCATGTGGACCGAGTCAATACGCCAGGTCCAGGAGACTCATGCAAAACTCGCACATGAAGCGGTCCTGCGGGCGCAGGCTGAGGTGAAGGCGCTCAGAGCGCAATTCAATCCGCACTTCGTGCTCAACACGCTCCACTCACTGATGATATTGGTGCGAGAGGAGCCTGAGGCGGCTGAGAAAGCCATCGAGGACGTCGGCGCGCTGATACGATATGCGTCGCGTCTGGAGAAGTGCGACCGAGATACCGTACCACTTCCGAAGGAGATCGAGATAGCGGAGCGTTACCTGGCTCTGGAGAGCCTCCGGCTGGCGACCCGCCTCGCAGTATCGTGGGAGATCAGTTCAGATCCTGAGCTTTACTACGTGCCGTCCTTCTCACTTCAAAGTCTGTTGGAGAACGCCATCAAACACGGCCTGTTCCCCAAGCCAGCAGGGGGAAAGGTGCGGATCGGAATCGGCGTTGAAGACCGACACCTGGCGGTGTCTGTGCAAGACGACGGCATGGGAGCGGACCCAAAAGATGTGCTGGACGGCGACGGACGGGGGCTCGGTTTGTTGGAGCGGCGCCTCAGCGCGCTGTATGGACCAGGAGCATCCTTGACATGGGACACGGCCCGTGGGCGGGGGTTCTCGGTCCTGCTCAAGATCCCGCTTGCGAGCGCGCTGGACGAAACCCTGGGTTACACCGCCGCTTCACCAGCAGATGCGGTCCGGTCTCCCAGCGAGCGTGAGAGCCTCCCGTGAGCAACGACGCCTCTCTCGGAACGGTTCGAGCGATCATCTGCGAAGATGAACCGCTCGCCATCAGGGTCCTCCGAAACTACTTGCGAGACGTCCAGTGGATTCAAGTAGTCGCGGAGGCTCGTACCGGGTCCGATGCAGTGCGCCTCATCCAGAAGCTGGAACCCGAGCTGGTCTTCCTGGATGTGCGCATGCCGAGCCTGACCGGGTTGCAGGTCCTCGATGCTATTACGCACTCGCCGGCGGTCGTCTTCACCACTGCGTTCGATGAATACGCGGTTCCAGCCTTCAGTGCGGGTGCCGTTGACTATCTCGTGAAGCCCTTCGGCCAGGAAAGGCTGTTGAAGACCCTTGATCGCGTGAGGGTCAGGCTGGTGGGGGAGGGACTCGCCGCGCCTGACCGGCTGGAACGGCGCAGGCCGCAGTACGTCCCGAGGCTGTTTGCGCGGCATCGAGGCAACATCGTTCCGGTGCCTGTGTCTGAGATCTTTATGGTGGATGCGGCTCCTGGCGGTGCTTCGGTCGTGACCAAGCGTGGAGTGTTCTCTCTCGATGTGACCTTAGGTGAGCTCGAGGGCCGCCTCGACCCCAAGGAGTTCGTGCGAGTTCACAGGAGCCACATAGTGAATCTAGCGCACGTTGCCTCGATCAAGCCGTATGACGAGCGCAGGCTCGTCCTCCAAGTCGCGGACGGAACTGAGCTGGTTGCAAGTCGGCGGGGATCGAAGGCCCTGCGTGAATTGACGGGGTGAAGCAGAAGGCACATCGTCCGGCTCGTCGTCGCCATTTGGTGGCGTTGTGGCATGGCTCGGAGCTGAGGACAGGTCCCCCGTCCCCCGCGAGGAGGATCACCCCACTCGGTAGCTGTCGGGCATCCCGAGACTAGCCATCGTGTTGAGAAACCCGCACGCGAGCTGCACCTCCACCCGTTGGCCCGCCAAGGTGCGACTCCTCATGCCTCGGCCGATGATCGTCTTGTATCGGTAGATCGCATTTTCAACCATGCTGCGCTTGCTGTAGCCTGACCGCTGGTGCCATTCGCGCCGACCCAGTCTGCGGATGGAGCGGATATTCCGGTTCCTCTCCCTCAATGCCGTCGACGGCCTTGAACTCAGCTGGGCGTTGCGCCCAGGTGGAATGAGCACCCTCACGGCTCGTCCCTCGCCCTTCGATTGAGCCTCTTCGTAGACCCTCTCGGTGTCGTAGGCGCCGTCGGCCGAGACCGAGGCCACTCGACGGTCGATTTGCCCAAGCAGGGAGGGTACCCGAGCCGAGTCACGCGGTCGACGACTGGTCAGATCCGAGGCGACGATCTCGCCCGTGCTCGCACCCACCGCGAGGTGCAGCTTCCAGGCCCTCTTCTTGGGTGGTTTTCGCAGATGACCGACATGGACCCTGAGCCCGGTGCTGTCGATGAGCAGGTGGATTGCTCGACGGCTCGTGACCTTGGGCATAGGAATCCGACCGAGCTTCTTCAGCCGTCGGGACAGAGTCGTATGATCGGGAATGGGGATCTCCGCCTCGAGCATGTGGGCTAGGGAACACAGGAAGCCCTCGGTCTGCCGAAGCGCAAGGTGAAGGACCATGCGAATCGTCAGCGCCGCCTCAATCGCGATGTTCGCGTAAGTGCGCTGGCCGCCGGGTAGGGCCCGCTGGGTTGAGCCCGCCAGGCGTCGAGAGCGGCATCCGAGAGCCAGACGGTCAGGTCGCCTCGTCTGCGTAGGCCCGCTTCGTACACAGGCCAATTGCGAATCTGGTAAGGGGATTTCGCGTACTTGTACTGGCTACGCTTCGGATGCTTCATCGGTGGCGACTCCAGACCGGGGGCAAGACTGCAATTATGCACCGAGATCTGGAGCCATGCACCAACGCCATGATGAGCCGAAACCCAGAGCCATGCACCAACGCCGCTCAAGTTGACAATACCGTGAACGGGACATGCTCCGACGGACTGCTCGGTACCCTGAGACCAGATCCACAGTCTGTGAATTCACACTCCGCTTGCGGGAACTCTCTCCACGCTTTAATGTACACATTGTAGATATTCAAAGAGGCAACATGGGTGGCCAGGCACCTGTAGGCGAATTCGAGCAGCTCGTATTGCTCGCGGTGATGCAGATCGGGGACGGCGCTTACGGCGTCCCAGTGCGGCGAGAAATCGAAAGGCGAACCGGGAGAGATGTGTCCCGAGGCGCTGTCTACACGACGCTCGACAGGTTGGAGGGCAAAGGTCTACTCGGCTCGTGGCTCGGTGAGCCAACCCCGGAACGGAGCGGCAAGGCCAAGCGGTTCTACCGCGTAGAGCGCGCGGGAATCAAAGCACTCAAAGAATCGCGCACCGCCCTGAGGAGCATGTGGACGGGGCTGGAGCCGGTGCTGGGCGAGCTATGAGTGGATCAAAGAAGAAACCTCAGTTAGCCGCCGCACTGCTTTGGCTGTCGCTCCCGCGCCGAGAACGTATCATCGTGATGGCGGATCTCGAAGAGGAGTACCGCAACGACATTCTAACAACGCTTAGCCACAGGCAGGCGCGGGTGTGGTATTGGCGTGAGGCAATCTCGCTGATGAGATGGTACCTGATTTCCCGCATCCGGAAATACGCGCATCACGACCTTCGCCAACTGTCACCCAGCCCTATCCGGAGCGAATCCGGGACAATTGCCAGATCTCATTCGTTCATCCAGTCTGTCCTCCAGGATATTCAATTCGGCATCCGCTCGCTCCGCAGGCGCCCGCTCTTCACCGCTGTGGCTGTCATCACGCTCGGTCTCGGGATCGGCGCCACGACCACCATGTTCTCCGCGGTAGACGGTGTGTTACTGCGCCCGCTGTCATACGAAGATCCCGAAAAACTCGTGAGCGTCTGGCTCACTCACCTCGAATGGCGGGGCCACCCGTTCTTCGGCGACTACTGGGACAGAGGCCCTCTTGACTTTTCGCAATACGAGACATGGAGAGACGCCACCACACAGTTTCGGAGCGTCGCCGTCCACGGTGAACACACAATGACAGTCACTGAGCCGGGCGAGCCGGAACAGCTCTCAGTGGGCCTCGCGAGCGCCGGTCTCTTTCAGACACTTGGCGCGCACCCGCTCATCGGTCGTGGCTTTCTGCCGGGCGAAGATGGCCCAACCGCCAAGCGCGTCGTGGTGCTGAGTTCTTCACTTTGGCGCACTAGGTTCGCGGCCGACCCGGCGGTGCTCGGAAGGACGCTCACGCTCGACGGCAATGCGTACAGTGTCGTAGGTGTGCTGCCCGCAGGATTCCGGCTCAGTACCCTCGTGTTGGGGACTCCGAGCGAACGAGGTGATCGTGCCGCGTGGATTCCCATAGGGCAGCCGGAGATACTGGGCGGCCTGGACAACCAAGACATGGAGGGCATTGGCCGGCTGGCTCCCGGCGTCTCCATAGAGCAGGCCCGGGCCGAGACGGACGCTTTGTTTGCTGGAGAGGAACGTCCGCCGCGTATGGGCGCGGGGCTCGTCTTTCGGAAGAACGACGAGACGGGCGGATACAGCACGCCGCTTTTTCTGCTCTTGGGTGCGGCTGGCATTCTCCTGCTCACGGCGTGCTGCAACGTGGCGATGCTAGCGATGGGTGAGGCAACTGGGCGCAGACACGAGATAACCATCAGGGCAGCGCTAGGGGCCAGAATCCCGCGCATCGTACGCCAGATCCTCACTGAGAGTGTCTTACTTGGATTACTCGGAAGCGCGCTGGGCGCACTCCTCGCGTTTGCCGGGACCTCCTTACTAGTGTCGCTCGGCCCACCAATCCCACGCCTCGATGGTGTGCACATGAGTACCCGAGTTCTGCTGTTCGCGAGCTCCGCGGGCATCGCTACTGGTGTTCTTTTCGGCCTCGCACCGTCTGCCCTGTTTGCCCGCGGTTCCGCCGGACCGGCCCTGAGGGGAGCGGGCACACGAACAATCACGGGGGGACATACAGTCCAACGGCATGTTGTGTCGTTGGAGATTGCGCTCACCGCCGTGCTTCTGGTGGCCGGTGGCCTTCTCACCAGGAGCCTCGCCAACATTTTCGCAATCGATCCGGGATTCGACGCGCCGAACGTCGCGACGTTGCACGTACCATTGCCCGAAAGCAGATATGCGACCGGCGCCGATGTCTCTGCCTTCTTCCGCGAGGTGCAGCAGCGGATCGAGGCTGTTCCGGGCGTCGTGAGCGCGAGCGGGACCGCAGCTCTGCCTTTCGGAGAAGCGTTTTACGTTGAGACTCCAGTGTTCTTGTTCGAGGTCGTAGGCAGGGAATCGCAGGAGGACGAACGTAGCCCGCAGGCGTTGCGGGGCACAGCTCTGCCGCATCTCCACGAAACCCTCGGAGTCCCAGTGCTCTCCGGGCGTGGTTTCACCGACGCCGACGGCGCCAACGCCTCGAGGGTATTGGTGATCAATGAAACCATGGCGCGCCGATACTGGCGGGACGAGTCCCCAATCGGCGCGACGGTGGAACTCGGCAATGACACCTGGACCGTCGTGGGAATCGTAGGTGACGTCAGGCATGTCGGGCTCGGCGTCGACGTGGAACCCATGTTCCATCTCCCGTCTTACCAGCATCCAACTCACGGTATGAGCCTCGTCGCGAGAACGGAGGGCGATCCACGGCGACTGTTGCCGCAGCTTCGAAAGGCGGTCTGGTCCGTCGACGCTAACGTGCCAGTCACGCGCGTGAACACCATGACATCTCTCATCTCCGAATCCGGAAGTGATGAACGCTACCGTACCCTGCTCATGTTGGTCTTCTCCATCACGGCGGTTGTCCTTGCGACCACCGGCATCTTCGGTGTAACGGCCCAGGGCGTGGCCAATCGGACCCGAGAGATGGGGATTCGAATGGCACTCGGCGCCAGGGAGAACGGTCTGGTTGGAATGGTTCTGCGCGGGAGCCTATTCACCACGCTGGTGGGAACTGCGATCGGATTGGTCGCCGCTCTCTGGGCAACCCGTCTCCTTTCGCAGTTCCTCTTTGCCGTCGAGACATCGGACCCGCTCACGTACGGCACGGTGGCGCTGTTGTTGGTCATGGTCTGCCTGGTCGCCAGCTACTTCCCTGCACGTAGGGCAAGCAGAGTGGATCCAGTGGAGGTGCTGAGGGCGGAGTAAGTCAACGGTACAGGTCTCCGTGTGGACACGCCCGTTCGGACGTGTCCGGCTTGAGTGATTCTCTATTTGTTTTTGTTTTGTGCCTCATCGTCGACAGAATGAAAAGGCTCGGGATTGCGGCCCAATCGCTTAAGGGACACTGGCGTAGGCTACCGACCCGACCACAGCCTCCCGAAGTATTAGCATCTGCAGCAGCGACTAGATTCGCGCGCGCCTTCGCTTCACGTCCTCAGACGGCATTTACGTGCCGTTAAGTGCTTAATGGGAAGAGATTTACACCAAGCATAGGGAGACTCAAATGCAGTCAGACCAGCAACTCATCCGCCAGCTTGGGGACGCGGTGGAAGGTGCCAAGCAAACCCTGGAGGAAGCCAAGCAGCGCCACAAGGCCCGAATCTCGGCTCTACGGGAAGAGCAACGCCAGGAAATCGAGAGGATTCACGCTTGACCTTTCCCCCAACGTTGGTCCAGTGGTTATGATACTCCAGCCTGTGTGTGGAGCATTTGGAGGCGTGACCTGTCGACGTTACAGTAGGTTCAACATGAGTATTCGTCCTTGACAACCGCCGTACGCTCTGTAAGCTTACACTGCAGCGATCCGAGAGAGGGAATGCCACAAGGAACGTCGCTTGGTGGAACCGTTAGAAAACTCCGACTCAAGGCCGACTTCACGCTACGCGCACTCTCACGGCGAGTCGGCATCTCGTGTGCACACCAGTCAGACATCGAGCACGGCCGGCGGATGCCATCGGACGATCTTCTACGCCGGATCGCCAAAGAGCTGGCCGGTGTCGGTGCCACCTATGAAGACCTCCGACTCCTCAAACCCAGTGTCGAAGAGGATCTTGTTGAGATATCAAAGACGCGCGAAGCAAGGGAGCTTCTCCGGGAGGCCAAGGAGTCGGGCCACCCGGTGCGAGAAGTACTCAAGCAGCTCCGCGATCATCTCCGCAAGAGCGTTTGCAGGGACTGAATGAACGTTCGGAAGGACGGAGCTAGCCCCTGGGGCGTCCACGTCAGTTGGCAGGTTGTGCTCCGCCGGCTTCAGGAGCTGGATTTTCGCGCCCAAGAGGCAGAGATTGGCCAACGGCAGGTCGGAATCTGAGAGGTTCTCTTTTTTTCACTGAGGTGTACGCATTGTTAGCATATATACGGAACGCTAGGACCCACGGAGAGTTGATCTGCCCCCCTGAAGCGAGACCAGGTCCAGCTTTAGGATTCGCGCCTGTCGCGACATCTGTATCTCGTGAAGAAGTCGATTAAGAACACCCTTCAAAGAGGAGTTCTCATGCAAACCGGATGCCGCAGTTCCATCCGCTCTTTCGCCTTCGTCCTGACCCTTTCCCTCTGCTCTGCCTGTCAGCGACCCCCCACGGTTGACCTCGAGGTAAACAAACGACTACTCAGGGATCTCTATGCCGCGCTTGACGCCCAGGACTACGATCGAGTCAGTGAGTTCATAATGGAGTTCGTCCGCACCGTGTACGCCGGATTTCCAGATTTCACGCACGTCATCGACGAGATATATGCAGAAGGGAACTTGGTGGCGGTCCGCCTCACGTACCACGGGACTCACCAGGGAGATTATGGGGGGCTTCCAGCAACTGGAAACACGGTCACTTACGGCGGGGCAGCCTTTTTCACAGTCCTGGACGGTCAGCTCAAGGAAGTGTGGATCGTCGAAGACAACTTGAGCCTCATGCAGCAGATTGGAATGGAGTTGGTGCCCAATGCCAATTAACCTCGAGGTAAACAAACGACTACTCAGGGATCTCTATGCCGCGCTTGACGCCCAGGACTACGATCGAGTCAGTGAGTTCTTGGCAGAAGACGCTCTCGTGTATGTGGTCGGTACGGATGTGGAGTACAGCAAAGAGGCTATAATGGAGTTCGTCCGCACCGTGTACGCCGGATTTCCAGATTTCACGCACGTCATCGACGAGATAT
>JBDHHA010000158.1:0-9071 GCA_039589615.1 Gemmatimonadota bacterium | reverse complement strand
CAACCGAGGGGCCGCGTGTTGTCGATTCAACGCGGAGGGTAACGCCCCGTCCCTTCGTTCAGATCTCCCTTCTCAAGGCCTCCCGGATCTCACACACTCCGAATTACACCACCGTTGTGGATCTCCGCCTCCATAGCTCGAAACTCCGGGTCCACCCTCCGGCAGCACTCTCGCCCGCTACGGCGGGAGCCGTCGTCTAGGACACGCTCGGGAAATCGCTCCCGCTCCTGCCAGCAGACCCGGTCGCCACCCAGCCGTGAGGCTGGCACGACGTGCTCCCACTCCATCCGCCTGGCCCGAACATTGTCGTTCCGGGGCTCGTAGCCGCAGGCATCGGGAAGGATCTCCTTGTCCTCTGTGAACCCGTAGCCGCAGTAGAGCGTGATGCGGTGATCCGGGTAGATCCTCTGCTCAGCGATCCGCTTCGCCGCCAGGTAGGAGGCCGGGGGCGTCGGTCGGACGGCTTCGGGCGGTGGCCCGCTCGGCTGGTCCGTGACGCAGGTACTCATCACCAGCGCAGCGAGCAGGCTGCGGGCAATCCGCACTGGAACTCACCCCCGCCACGGAGCCTACCGCTCCTGCGCCTCCCAGCCGTAGCCCTCGCCTCACTCAGGACGCGGGTAGGGCCAGGGTCCGATGACCAAGAGGAGTGAACATGTGTGCAGCAACGCTAGGCCGATGCTTGCCGGAACGGCGGTGTCGCGTCTCCCACAGCTAGCTAGCTCTTCACACACCCCGCTGAACGACGTTCACCATCCCCGTAGGTGGTAGCATGGGCTGCCTCCTTGGAAGGGCTTTCCATGACCGTTCGCGCCGCGTTTGCAGTTCTCCTCCTGCTCACCTGTGGCACCCCCGCTGTGGCTGGCCAGGCCGAGCCGCTGCGACACGTTGAGGGCACGCTCTTCCAGATGAACAGCCTGCGAGAGATCACGAACACCCAACTTGGCATTTTTCGCCTCGACTCGGCGGGTCCAGGTGACCTCCGCAAAACCCCGGGCACGGCTGAGCTGACGCTGTCCTCAGGCGGGACGCTACGGAAGTCCGCCGGGGTCGCCAACGAGGCTCGCGAAGTGGACCTAATCTCGGGGCGGCCACTGCGCGTAGACGGCACAACGTGTGAATCAGGAACTGAACCAGGTTGCCTCCCGGCGTCTCATTGCATCCCCACCCCGTCGGGACCGGATTCCATGGGTGAGTGTGATGTCTCTGCCGATGTGAACGCGTTTCGAGCGATCAATGGCGTCACGGTCGGAGCTACAAGCCTGAATGCCAGCGTCGGTTCGCTCACGATCTTCAACAGCCTCCAGAACCTGTTCACCGGCGAGCCAGCTACGGACCCACATACCCAGCCCACACTGGCCTCGTTCTACTCGGCGCTCTTCGCGGCGAATATCGGAGCCCTCGGGTTCGCGTCGGCTCCTCAGGCCTTCAACGTGGAACTACCCGTCCTCCGTCTCAATCGGGACGTGGGGGATACGACTCCAGGCGCGAGTTTCTTCTCGATAAACTCCGCCTTCGACACCTTGAATCGGGTGCTCTCCCCCGAGCAGCATGCGCTGCTGGGTTGCGGGCCCTTCTATGGTGCACCCTCCTTTCCTGTGGACTGCGACGTCTACGGCATAAGCGTTCTTCTCACCGAGGTGGGCAGCTGGTTCGAGTCTTGGTCGGACTTCTACGATCTGGGTAGCGACTGGAGTCTCCTCGACCCCACTGTGCCCCAGCCCGGGACGGTCTTCTTCGACGGACCTCCGGTGTGTACGCGGCTCATCGGAGACTCCCAAGCTACGCGGCTCCCGGGCTGTCGCGGACCCGGCGAGTCCGGCTACGATCCGGCCGTAGACGGCACGACCACCGTGGCCGGGGGCGGCCAGAGCGACCTCGTTACCCCCTTCTTTGATCCAGCTAGCCCCTTCTACCAGGGCGTGGATGGGGCCACTCCCTGCCAGAGCCCCTCCCAGGAGTTCAACGGCTGCCAGCTCTTTCGGAGTGAATCGGCGGCTCTCTCGTTCAACGTGGTGATGACCTTCGTGGGCTTTTCGTCGTCGACTCTGGTCACCGCCACCGATCCGAGTGTGGTACTCGACCCCGACGATCCCTTCGCCGGGGACCGTTGCTCGTTCGCAAAGCCCCAGCTCTGTCTTGGCACCCAGCTTCTCCTCACACACCTGGCACGCGAGCTGGACGACGATCCCAGTGGCCCACCCCAGCGGCGTTGGGTATGGGAGACCGGTGCAGAGCACCTCCAGACCGACGAGGCCACTGGAGGGCTGGAGGACTTTGCCTCATGGACGTTCCATGCCCTCGGCCCGGAGGTGTCGCGACGGGACAGCAGCGATGAAGCAGGCGTGCTCTTCGTGCTGGGGCCGCCGGACGACCCCGGGGCTGCGCCCGACTCACCCTTGGTAGTCAGAGGTTCGGGTGCCGACAACATCCTCGGCACCGCTGACGACCCCTTCGTGGGTCTCGTCTACGGCGTCGTCCCCGAGCCCTCACAGGTGCTGCTGTACGTCGCTGCACTGCTGGCTGCCGTCGGAGTCGCACGATGCCGTCAGCGCGGGCCTGACAGCCCAACGACGTAGCCGGTTCCCGAGACATCGGACAGGCGAATCGGGGGCGTTCCCGAAATGTCACCCAGCACCCCCGTTCCCGAAATATCTCTTGTGTGTGTGAGCTGTAGTAGACGTTTCGGGAACGGTCCCTCCGCAGCCGACTCCAGGATACGGTTCCGTGGCTTGGGAACGGTCCCGGCGGCCCGGGTTGACCACCCCACCCCTGGCGGCGCAGAACATCGACCGTAGCCCCAGGGAGCTATCCGATGGACTGCCCGGCCTCCCAGCACAGCGAGCCCACCAGCCGGCCCGGCTGCCACTCGTCGCGTGCACGGCGGGGCCATGGATTCCTTCTCCTCTCGGAGCCCGAAACCCTCTCTTAGATCATCGACCCCATGTGTCCAAACTCAGCTGACGGCTCACAGGCATGAGCGTGGGACCGTCACCGTGGCCGCTGCCCTGAACGACAACGCCCTGACCGAATCCGGGGCGTGTAGAGTCAGTCGGGGTGCGATCCCAATGGATCAGCCGTATACGGCGACCACGAACCCAGATCAGATGCGGCAGAAGCAGCGCCAACTCAAAAGGCCGGCATCGTTCTGATGTCGTCGCAGCCCCTCAAGGGCGTCCCGTCGAGTAGCTCACCCGTGACGCAGGCCTCCGTGTCCCCGAAGGCGATGCCCGTCTCCTGGGTCCGGTAATGGGAGACCAAGTCCGTGAAGCCGTCCATGTTCACGTCGTCCAGGTGCCCTCCCTGCTTGTGGGCCGGAGCAGCCCCATCAGGGCCGAAGGCGAGCGTGGTCACATCCACGTCGAGGACGTCGAAGGAGTCGGAGCCCAGGATCACCACCGGGAGGACCCCCCGGCTCTTAGGGTTAACCGGGTTGGGGTCGCCTCTGGGCTTGACCTCGATCTCGAGCCAATCCACGCTTGGATTCGGTGTCAGCGTTACCGGACGGATCCCATCGTCTGCGATCACTACGAATCGATCCACCCCAGCGGTACCCGTCGAGGTCAGTGACACTGCAAACCTCCCGCCCCCGTCGTCCACGACCGGGCCGATGGTAGCCAGCCCGTCGCTGTCGGCGGCGTGTTGGACCGACAGCGAGGCGATGTCCGCGATGACGGGCAGCCCCCGCCAGTCGAGCAGGGAGATCGTCATGCTCCCGGGACCGAAGCTCGCTGCGGACTCGTTGGCGTCCGGCCGGCCCTCGAGGCTCGACCGAAACGCATCGAAGAGCCCCTGGAGCTGAATCACGGGGTCCGTATTGGGGAAGCTCTCTCCCGACACGTTGAGCCGCATGAAGTAGTCCCCGTCGACGCACCCGTCGGCGTTGCATACGGGATCATCCGTGTCCCCGGTTCGCGACACGACCATCCCACCATTGATCGCGGCGTTCGTGAAGGCGGGCGGAGGGCTCCCGCAGGAGGTTGCTTCCGGTCCCGCCGGGCAGGAGCACCGGCCGTCGCCCCCCATGGCACGCGCCGCCTCCATAGCCGCCATGAGCTTCGCGGGAATGTCGCCCGGGGTGGTCAAGATCGCCTGCTCGGCCGCGTCGATCACCGGCATGCCGGTGATGATGTTCCCCTGGATGGAGTAGACCCGGGAACCCGTCGACCCCACCAGGCCGCCCGCGAACGGAAAGTTGGAGGTCCCGCTGAACGTCACCGCGCCCCCGTTGGTGTCCGCGATCCCATACTGTCGGGTTTCGTGACCGGCGAAGGCCTCTAACGCCGTCAGGATGTCGGTGGGCGGTGTGCCGAGTGACAGGCCATCGAAGATGGTCGCTCGCCTGGTCCCCTCCACATCGACGAACGACTGAGCCGCCCCGGATCCCTTGCCCACCACCAGCACCGGGGCGAACTGGAGGAGGTCGATCGAGTTGACGCAGGTAGCGATCCCGACGGCGACCTCCTTGGTGTTCACATCGGTGATGTTCACCGACCAGGTGGCGCGTGACGCCGACGGCACGAGCAGGGCCACAGCCCCAAAGACCGGCAGGCAGAAGCGGAGCAGGGTGCTACGGCGCTCGAAGGGCGGCGTGATGGTTCGAGACGGCGCGTGGGCGCCTTGATCGATCGGACTTCGCATGGCGCGTCGAGCCTCGCGACACCTTGCACGGCATGCCTCGATCCGGGACTCGGCCTGGTCCTAGGTGTTGCCCTTTCCGGGGTTCTCCACGGTCAACTCGCACTCCACCGATGCCGAGTTGCCACTTTCGTCGGTCGCTACAACCGTCCAGCTGATGTGGTCTCCCACTCCTCCCGAGTCCAGGATGGTGACCGTATCACCGGCGAACGCGACCGCACATGACTCCGTCTTGTCCACCCGCCTGCCCTTCCGCGTGAACTTGAAGCAATCGAACGCCGTGACCTCTGCCCCCACCCCATCGTCGCAGACGTCCGTGGCTGTAGCCGTGAACGAGATGGGCGCGTCCGGGGGAACGATCGCTTCCGGCGCGTTGCATTCGATCTGCGGTGGTCTGTCATCAATAACGATCGGTGACACATACGTCGTGAACGGAGTGGTCGCGTTGTCGCCCCAGGTGGGGTAGATGTGGCAAGCCCTGGCCGCGATCCCCAGGTAATCGCCCATGTACCCGCCGGCTAGGCCAGAAATTGGTGCGGGTGTGAACTGCACATCTCCAACTCGCACGTTCGTCCAAGTGGACCCTCCGTCCGTTGAGTGAGCAACGTACTCGGTCGTCAAGAGATCGCCTGAGTCATCGCGGCGATCGTAAAAGACCACGGAAAGATCACCGGTCACCGGATCGGCGGTCGCCCAGGGGAACCATTGAGCGTTCGTCGTGGAGTCGTCGTTCACCCGGATCGGGGTGCTCCAGCTGTTCCCCCCGTCCGCGGATCGGGACATGTAGATATCCGCATCACCGGTATTCACGCCTGGCACCCCGATGTTCGTCCAGAAGATATAGATCCACCCGTCGCGGGGACCGCCGCTTACGTCCACCGCCATCGAGGGAAAAGAATTCGCTCGGGTGCTCTCGTTGGGAAGTGTAGTCTGGCGGATACCCCGAATTCCGGTGATGATCCGAGACTCGCCGAGCCAGGTGACACCCCCATTTGTTGAGCTATTGAAACCGATTGCGGTCTCGTCCGAGGGAAAGGAGTCGTAGATCGACCAGACGACGTAGACCTCACCGTTCGGCCCACTCTGGATGTTTACGCCTTGGTTGTGGCTCCCAGCAGCGACACCGTTCGAGAGGTTGGCCAGAGCCGACCAGTTGTTGCCACCGTTGGCAGAAAACGACAGAACGATGTCATTGTCGTTCGGTCCTCCGGAAACCAACTCAGTCCACGCCGAGTACAACGTGCCGGCGAAGGAACTTGTCGGCACGTTGTCCACGGTGAAATGATTCTTGTCCAGGAGATCAAAACGTCCGGGCGGTGTCGGCAGCGACGCGATGGTGCGGTGCGTCCAGTCGTCCCCCATGTTCGTGGAGAACGAAACGCCTTGGCCCCCATTCGCGTCGATATACCCGATGTAGAGCGTGCCGTTGAGATCAATGGCCGCCGCAGGATCGCCCCTATTGCCTACGCCATCGGGACCCTCCGATTCACCGGTCCAGGTCTGGCCCCCGTCCGTGGAGAGGAACCAACTGGTACCGAAGAGGGTAGTGACCGGCCAGTCTGTCGAGTTGTTCGAGTTAAGAACCACCATGTTGTCCAAAGGACTGACGGCAGTGGAGTTCTCGGACTGCGTGCGGTCGTTCTCCGGCGTGACCGGGATGTCCGGACCATCTATTGCGTTGCTAGGGAGCAGGACTGGAGGCGGCACCAGAGCGTGCGACGAAAGCGAGGAAATCGGTTCCCCAACCGCCCGACCATGCTCCAGATGGTAGGAAAGCGCATTCACTTCCGGGCGGTACTCGTCGGCCCAAGAGCTAGGAGACACGGCAAGCAACATCAGGGCCAAGGGCAGGAGAAGTAGACGACATCGAGTCATGGCAAAGCCCTCCACAATGCGGGAACCGAATTCGAGAGTCGGCAGGATCGAACCGAGCCGGCCATCCATGGGATCATTACGATGTGCAGTTGGCAAGCAAGAAGTGCGCAACTGTCGCGTTTAAGGGTGAGAAAAGTTAGTTAACAGTGTTCCGATGGGGCTGGGAACGGATCTTCTGAGAATGAAGAAGAGATTTCTCTGAGGCCGAGCCCCAGATGAACGCCACCAATGACAGGTCAAGCTGCTCAAGACGCTCAACGCGAGCATAGGGCGCGGGCGGGGCCGTGGTGCAAGCCCAGCTGCTGAACGGCGTTTAGTGGGTTTCGAGCAGGTCGAGCATCGGGTCCTGTCGGTCCTGAGCACTTGTTCACTCCCCTCCATTCCACAGTCAGCGAGGTCGGGCACTTCCTCCCGCTCGGGGGCCGCGCCGCCCTCACGCGGGCGGAGGGGGCGGCTTCCGCGTCGTTGAGGACCTCGCGAAGCGTGCGGACCCCGTCTGCGGTCGCCGCACGGAGCTGCCCACGGGAGTCGGCGAAGAGGCGGTTTTGCGCCCGGCGGAGGGCGGCGATTCAAGGCCAGGTCCGCTGGCTGTCATGTTCGGTGTCCTCGGTGTATTACAGTTGACGACCGATGGGCCCTTTCTTCGGAAGCCGGACTGCTCGCGTTCTTAGGAAGCGCCCTTATGACGGGAGTCGTTTTCTGGCGCCAAAACTGCCGAAACCACTCCCCTGAGCGACCGCACCTGCAATCGAAGCCCCCTACTCGACCCGTTACGAACGGTCGGCCACCAAGGTGTGCCCTGCTCACTTCCCGGACCGCGTCGGCTCCGGATTACGAGGGGACTTCAGCTCTCCGCATCGTGCCCCACGCCACACCACGAAATTCCCGACCGAAGGCGCGCCCCGCCCCTTCAGGCTGAATTGATCGGCTAGGCACACCTCCTGCTTCCGGAATGGCGGTGCGGGGTCCCTGGGTCCCAAGTACGCGCGCGTATCTGTAGACCCAACACGCCCGACCCCGGTGCCTTGCATCTTTCTGCTGTCGACCGCAGACGTGCGAAGCGAATGAGAATCTCTTCGTAAGGACGCGGGGGTCGCGATCCAGTAGTATGGAACAACACTACCAAGGATCCAGACGCGCCAATGCGCGCGTTCGGAGCAGCCCGATGCCCCCTACTTGCTGGCGTGTGCGCCTCTCGGCGATTTGCTGGCCGCCCTGCGCTTTCGCCGTCGTGCTTGCCTTGGCGGGGCTGGTACGGGCCAATCCCGTTACCTTCGAGTTTGCTGGGACCGTGACTGAGGTCTTCGACGGTCTGGGTACACTCGAGGACCGGGTCGACGAGGGAGCCCCCTTCTCGGGCGCCTACACCTTCGAATCCAACACACCGAACACTGCCGAGCCGGTGTCAGAGGGTGAGGCCGGCCTCTACGAGCACGACCTATCGCCCGCGGGGGTCGAGGTCCGGGTGGGTGGCTTCGTATTCCAGAACCGCAGCGACGGACTCGACTTCGACGTCATCGTGAACGACAACTTCGGCTTCACGCGGGCAGACGAATACGGGTTCGTGAGCCAGGCGAACGAGATCGTGGGCGTGCCGTTCGACCCGCCCTTCTACGCTCTGAGCATTCGCTGGCTGGCTTCCACAATCGCGTTCGAGCCCTTTAGCAATGTCGACCTGCCGACCACACCTCCCAGCCTCGAGCTCTTGGGCGGCGGCCTGTTTGAAATCCACGGCGACTGCGTCGTCTGTGCCGGCCCTGCCGCGTTCTTCCGCGTTGAAGGGACCCTGACCTCTCTTACGGTCCCTGAGCCGTCGTCTGGGGTGCTTGGCACCACAGCGCTGGCGCTTATGGGCCTGCTCGTGGGCATCACCCAGCGGGGGTCCTGCAAATCCCGCAAGACCCCGCAGCCAACTGGACCGTTGCGTTCTCGCCGGATGTGATCCCGGAGAGAAACCGCTTCCTCCCCAGGTCAGCAGTCCAGCATCCGCTGGGGCACCTGACCAAACAGACTCCCTCGTCGCGTAGGACCACGACGAGGTTTGCTCCCTACCTCCTCCCTGAGTTCATCGAGCAAACGAACGCTGCCGCGCTTCGTTCGAAAGGACCCTGTGGGGTGCCGCCAAGGGCAGCGGTGTCGTACTTCTTGCATCGTGTTGCCGCTGACCAGGATTCCACGCTGCCCGACACGCCCCCGACAGAGAGCTTTCGGTCGGCACATCCTGTCCTTGCGGCACCGGGCCTTTCTCTGGGAAGGGGATCAATATGTCGGGCGCTCAAAGGGAGGTGGGCGTTTTGAGCGAGAGGTGGCACGCGAAATGCGGCTGTGTGTGGGCTACGCGCTCAGCCCCTCCGCACGCGCCACGCCAGGGCGGCCGTGGCGGCGAGAGAGAAGACGCCTAGAAGCGCCGATGAAGGTTCGAGCGTCAGAGTGAGCTGCGTCACCTGCGTTCCCCACAGGTCGGTGTCATAGACGAACTCCTGGATGGTCCAGAACGTCTGCGGATCCGTGGGGTCGACCACGGTGGCGCTGTAGTCGCCCCACCGATTCAGACCGCC
>JBDHHA010000157.1:0-12019 GCA_039589615.1 Gemmatimonadota bacterium | reverse complement strand
CATGGAGACCGTGGGAGCGTTGGCGCCGTTGGTGCGGGAGCTTCGTCCACCTGGCACCGCGGTCGTGATGCTGGATTACCGAGGATACGGAACCAGTGAGGGCCGCACCACGGAACCGGGGCTCTACGCCGATGCGGAAGCAGCATGGGAGTACATCACCGGTCGTGAAGAGGTGGACCCCAACGGGGTGAGCGTGTATGGCCGTTCGCTGGGAAGCGCCCCTGCCCTATTCCTCACCAACGCCCGGGACATGACGGCAAAGCATTACTGGTACCTGCCGCGCTTCATGTTGCGGCTCCGCCTCGACAACCTCACCCGCGCCCGTGCGCTCCGAGTGCCCCTCCTCGTGTTCCACGGGACGGATGACGACATCGTGCCGCTCTGGATGGGACAGGCCGTGGCGAACGCCGCGGCGAACGGCAAGCTGGTGACGTTCGACGGTGCGGGTCACAACGACATTTACGACGTGGCCGGGTCGAGGTATCGGGAGGAGATGCTGGCTTTCCTTCAAGGACGGTGATTGACCGGCGGCGGCGAAGCAGACCGGCAGGTCCCTCCAGCGCGCTGCTACGCTGCTTCTGCCAACAGCACGGCCGGTTTCACACTGAACGCCAACAGGATGGCCAGGGCCACGACCCCTGAGGCAATGAAGAACGGTAGCGTCACGCCTAGCTGAAACACCGCGGTGGCCCACAGGGGTGCGATGACCCGCGCGACCCCGCCAAACGACTGCTGCACGCCGAGGGTCTGTCCCAACTCGGACTTCGGAGCCCGATGCGACACCAGCGCCGACACGCTGGGAAATAGCATCGCCGTGCCCACCGGAACGAAACTGATCACCAGGGCCGTGCCGATGACGAACGACGGCAGCGGAATCGCGAACAGCCCAATGGCCAGCGACACCGCCCCGGCGCGCATCACTCTCGTCTCCCCAAAACGATCGACGGCCTTCCCCAACACTACCGCCCGCATCAGGATCGAGAGGAACCCGATGTAGACGAAGAACGGTCCAATCGTCCGCTCGGTGACGCCGAATGCCGACTCCAGATACAAGGGCATCACCGCGGTCATCGACATGAAGCCCAACATCCCCACCGCATAGATCCAGATCAAACGGGGCACCTCACCGCCCGGATTGCTCACCACCTCCATGACGACGTGGCGCACGGGGCGTCGTGCCGACGCCGACGGCGCCGCACCCTTCGCGTTGGCGTGTCCCGCGTGCAACTCCGGCTCGGCGAGCCAGCGCCACGCGAACAGAACGTTGGTGAGACAGAGTCCGGCGGCAATGAAGCCCGGGTATTCGGATCCCAGACTGAACGCCAGGGATCCGATGGCGGGACCGATCATGACGCCTGCGCTGGTGGCGGCCGACAACCACCCGAGGGCCTTGGCCCGGTCCTTGGGCGCGATGGCATCGCCAACGTACGCCTGGAGCACGCCGGTAGTGCCGCCGCCGATGCCCTGGACCATGCGCGTGACGAGCAAGAGTCCAATGCTGTTGGCAACGCCGAAGACGGCAAACGCCACTGCGGAGGTGGACAATCCCAACAGGATGGCGGGGCGACGACCATAGCGATCGGAGAATCGCCCCCAGAATGGAGCCGAGGCGAGTTGGACAATGGAGAAAGCCGCGATCAGCCACCCAATGAGCCACTCGTCGGCGTTGAACCGCAGGGCGTAGAACGGCAGCAGCGGGAACACGATCGCGTAGCCGATCATGTCCACGAAGGCCGTCGCCATGAGGACGGAGATCCGCTTCATCGCCGGGTCCCCAGTGCCATCGCCCCCGCCGAGACCAAGATGGGACGCGTGTTGAAGGTGTAGAGGACAATCGACGTCACGAAGTCTCCGACGGCCGTTGCGAAGGCCAGGGCCCCTGCCGCCAGCAGCGCCGGTTTGAGCAGTGGGATGGAAATACGCCACAGTGTTCTGAGGCGTCGCGCGCCCAGAGAGGCCGCCGCTTCCTCGAGGGCGGGGTCCAATTGACGAAACCCCGCAATGACCGACCCCGCAGCGATGGGAATGTTCCGCACGAGGTAGGCGAGTGGGAGAATCACGATGGTTCCCACGAGCACCCATCGCCCCACCCACGGCGCGGAGACGCTGAACGCCGTGGCGATGGCAATCGCCAGGACGGTTCCCGGCACGGCCCACGGGACGTTGAGCAGCCGATCGATGGCGCCCCGCAACACGACCTTGCGCTGCACGATGTTCCTGCCGGCCCAGAGGGCCAACGCGAGGGCGCCCACCGTCGCAACGGCCGCCATCCACAGCGAGTTGACCAGGGGTCGGAGCCGCTCGGGCTCCTGCACCAGTTGGGCGTAGTTGCCCAGCGAGTACTCCGGAGGCACGAGTTGGGTGGTCCACGTCCCGAACGGCACGAACGACACCACCACCAAGGTGATGTGCGGGAGCAGGAGCAGGACGGCGAACATCCACCCCAACCCCGTGGCCGACCAGCGCGCCAGCGGCGGCCCGAGATTCCGCGTCGCCGAGGCCACGCCCTTCCCCGTCGTCGCGACGGACCGGCTCCCCTGACCGCGCCCAAAGGCCGTCAACGCCAGGAACGCCACAGCCGCCAGAGCGACGGTCTGCACCATGGCCGCGTTGAGATCACCGTTCAGCTTGGAGTTCACGATCTGCGTGGTCATCACGCGAAACCCGCCACCGAAGATGTAGGGTGCGCTGAACGACCCCAGTGACGTCATGAAGGTGAGGAGGGCAGCGGCCAGGATCTGGGGCCGGAGCAGGGGCAGCGTGACGCGGCGAATCGTCTGCCAGTGGTTGCACCCCAGCACCTGGGCGGCCTCGATCATGGATGCGTCGACCTTGGCGAGCCCGGCCCGGACGAAGAGGTAGAAATACACGTACATGGAGTACGCGTGGACCAACAGGATCGCTCCAGCCCCCTGCAGACGCCACGGGGAGGCCTGGAGTCCGAAGATCGCGGTGATGAACCGGGCAATGAATCCGCTCTCTCCGAAGAGAAAGAGAAACGCGATCACACCAACCAGGGGCGGCAGCACCGCTGGCAGCGCGATCAGGGCGCCCAACACCCGTCGCCCAGGAAAGGTGAACGCCTCGAAGAAGTACCCCACCGGAATCCCGATGGCGCCGGCGAGCACCACGCTGGCGAAGGAGATCCACACACTGCCCCACAGCGCGGACCACTCGAAGCTGTCGGTGGCGAAGGCCTTGAGGTGATCGAGGGTCCACTCGCCCGGTCCGCCGACACTCTCGATCAGGACGAGCCCGATTGGATACGCCACCAACCACACCAGGAGCACGGTGAGGAGGAGGCCCAGCGGCTTCCGTCTCATTTCCCTCTTCGCGGAAACGCGGTTCCTGTGCGGGCCGTGAGCCACACCGTATCCCCGACGTCGGCGGTGTGCACGTCAGCCTCGAACTCCACGTTGCCGAGCTGCGTGTCGACCTCGAAGAAGGCTCTGGCGCCGGTGTACCGGACTTCACGGACGGTACCCGTGAGCCCGCCGTCCTCCGAGGGGAGGAACATCTCCGGACGAACCGTCACCGATACCGGCTGCCCCTCCTGCAATGCGACCGGTGACGTGACCGGCCACTCGATGCCCGTCGCGACCCGCACGCGGTCGGAGGCCACCATCACGCCCTTGAGCGTCGTCGCCCTCCCGACGAACGTCGCCACGAAGTGGGACGCGGGCCGTTCATACAACTCGGTGGGGGCGGAAACCTGCTCGAGGGCCCCGTTCCGCAACACCGCGACGACGTCTCCCAGGGCGAACGCCTCTTCCTGCTCGTGGGTGACGAACACCGTGGTGACGTGGACCTTATCGAGAGCCGCGCGCAACTCCCGCCGGGTTCGTTCGCGCAGCGCCGGATCGAGGTTGGAGAGGGGTTCGTCGAACAACAGCACCCGTGGCCGCGGCGCCACCGCCCGGGCGACCGCCACGCGCTGTTGTTGACCTCCGGAAAGTTCGTCGACACGACG
Organism: Gemmatimonadota bacterium; assembly: GCA_039589615.1. Taxonomy (GTDB): domain Bacteria; phylum Gemmatimonadota; class Gemmatimonadetes; order Gemmatimonadales; family GWC2-71-9; genus B3T1B10. Next base: position 8,049 of record JBDHHA010000157.1, on the reverse strand, counting down.
GTCCTCGAAGCCGCGGAGGTCCACCAGCAACAACGACTCCGCAACACGTTGTCGGCGCTCGTCGGCGCTGAGCGACCGGCCGAGGCCGAAAGCGACGTTCTCGCCGACATTGAGATGCGGAAACAGCGCGTAGTGCTGAAACACCATCCCGAAGTGACGGTCCGCCGGACCGAGGGCCGTCACGTCTTCGCCGTCCACCAGCACACGCCCCTTGTCGGGAGTTTCGAACCCGGCGATGAGTCGTAGGGTGGTGGTCTTCCCGCTCCCGCTCGGCCCCAACAACGCGAGAACGCTCCCCTGCGGTACGTCGAGGGTGAGATCCCGTACCGCGACGTGGTCGTCGAACTGCTTGGTGAGGTGCTCGAGTCGAAGGCCGGCTTCCGACATCACCGGGACCCGGAGGCGTCACCAGTGCCCTGGATATTCCGCTCCCAGTAAGTCATCCAATCTGCGCCCCGCTCGGCCAGCGCACTCCAATCCATGTCCTCGACCACCAGATTGCCCAAAACCTCTCGAGCCCAGATCGGCAGGGAGTCGGCGGGCAGATCGCCCCTGGCGGGAAGACGAAACGCCTCCCGCGTTGCCTGAATCTGAAAGGCCGGCGATCCCACGAAGTCCACGAACCGTCTCGCCGCATCCGGTTGCTTGGCGCCCCGCACGATGGCGATGGCATCCTCGATGACGGGAGTGCCGCTCGAGGGCAGGACGAACGAGAACGGGTTACCGCGGTCCCGCTGCACCAGGATGTCCGGGAGATCCCACAGGGTGATCACCCCTTCCTGGCGCAGCATCTTCTGATGGAGCAACGCCGGATTGAGGGGATAGTCGCGGGTCTGCCGGTCCAACCGTCGTAGCCACGCGACGCCGGCCGTCGTGTCACCCGTCGCCTTCAGACTCCGAAGCATGATCATTCCGAAGAGCGTACGCATGGTGCCCGAGGCCAGCGGGAACCGGACGAGCACTTTGTCCGTCCACTGGGGATCCAGGAGATCCTCCCAATCCCGCGGGGCGTCGTCGTGCGACACGGCCGAGTCGTTGTACACGATGACGGCCACCGTCTGATAGACTGAGAAATACAGATCGGCGGGGCCGTGTCCCCGCGCCGGGGTGGCGTCGGCCCACGCCGGCCGATACGGCTCCAGGAGCGAATCGGACGCGGCCCGGGCAAAGAGGCTCGACGGGGCTCCAAACCACACGTCCGCCTGGGGATTCACCCGTTCCGACCGAACGCGATCCAACACTTCCTGCGATCCCATATCCAACGTGCGGACATCGATCCCGGGGTTTGCCGCTTCGAACATCCTCTCGGCGAGGCGCAGCAGGTCACGGCCGTGGGGCGAGTACACCACCATTGCCGTGCGGCCGTCGCCCGCACACGCGGCCAACGCTACTCCGAGCGTCAGGAGCAGCAACGTAGCCGAGAGCTTGGTGGGATACCTCAACACGTCATTGTACATGTTCGGGCTTCAACCCAAGGAGGTTCAAGAAGAGTCGCAACGCGCCCGGGTTTCCGGCCGGAAGCGATCGGAAGAAGCTCAACCCGGTGTAGACATACGTGCCGGAGCCGTAGCGCGCGACCAAGAGACCCCCCTGCAGAGGCGGACGACCCGCGTCGTGGGTCTCCACCAACGGCAGGTAGGCGTCGTCCCATTCACCCGCAAAATACAACCCCCGTTCTTGGGGCCATCCGATCCAATCCTCCGGCCCGATTCGATTCGGCGTGGTGAAGACCGGGCTATCCGGACGGAGTATCCGCACGGGTGCCGTTTCGTCGGTGACGCGGTCGTGCGGCCGGTTGATCTCGAGCGGATACGGGGCGTAGGTTCCTCGCACGAACTGATACTGTTGATATTGCACGACGAGGAGACCGCCCGACCGCGTGTACGCCAGCAGCCGGTCGTTGTGCTCCGTCAGCGCCGAGTCGGCCTCGTAGGCACGGCTCCCGACGACGATCACGTCGTACACACTCAGGTCGGCACCGGCGAGATCGTCGCCGCTCAAGACCTCCACCGGGACACCTATCTGACTCAACGCTTCGGGCACCCGATCCGCCGCTCCCCGCACGTATCCCACCCGGGTCAAGGGCGGCGTGGCAATGGGGGCCACGCGGACCACGCTTCGCGCCGGTTGGACCATTGCCGTGGGACGGATGTGGGGGTACTCGACCAGCCGCACGCTCCGGTCAAACGTCCGGCGGTCGTCACCCACCACGACGGCGCGAACCTCCACGCGAGCATCGACCACGTTGGACGGCCGGGCGACGGAGAACACGAGCCGCCGTGACTCCCCCGAGCGGTCGAAGGAGAACCGCTGGGCCGCAGGAGCGGGCCAGCCGTCAATGGTGAGGCTCACCTCCCCACCGTATTGCTCGGAACCGTGATATAACAAGGAAACGGAAAACGTTCGCTCGGCCTCCCCATCCACGGGCCAGACGACACTGCTGGGCTGCAACGCGACGTCGACGAGGGGAACGACCCGCACCTCCCGCCGCACTTCGCCCGCCGCCTGGTTTCTCACCCGGAAGGCGGCCTCCCTCTGAAGCGCCACCGACCCACCCAACACCGCAACCTGAAACCGCGCGTGCAGCGGGGGCGGTTGGAAGGGCTTCCCACGCACCTCCGGCGGCGCTGTGCTCCAATCGTACATCGCACCGATCAGTGGACGTTCGAGAAAGTACGGCTGCGTGGGCGACGCATTGTCGGGGACCGTGACGAGAAACTCCACCGACGCCATCGCTCCCGATCGCACCGGGTCCGTGGGAGCGTCGCGTGATTCAACGCGCCATCCCTCGGGAGCGGGCAGCGACACCCCCTCCACCGTGACGTCGAAGGGCCCGCCGTTGAAGAGGCTCGCCGTCACCGTGAAGGTCTGCCCCGGGGTGACCTGGTCGTCCTCGGCGACGGCGTCGGTCACGAGACCGGCGCTGATGCCGATGGCTTGCTCCAGAAGATCTCGGGCCCGTTGCGTCGCGGCAGGGAGCTGCGCCACCAGCTCCGGGATCAGGGCCGCCATGTTGGTGGGGTCCACCGCTCCCCGAGCCCCGGCGGCAAACCGCATCAGCGGCGTGGACTCGGACGCGATGCCGACAAAGAGGTCGTCGGACCCGTCGCCGGACGCGTTACCGGACCGGTCCGCAATCAATCGCAGGCGGGTCTCCTGCGGACCGATGGGCTGCAGCACACCCATGTCCTGGCTTCGATGGCGGCTGCGGCTGGCCATGGCGATCTGGTGATACGATTGCCCGACCCGGGGATCGAGCATGCCGGTGGGAATGGCCAACGTCGTCGCCGACCGGTCGAACCGCGTCGACCGGTAGAGCTTCAGCGGCGTCCAGGGTGTGAGACCCTCCTCGGTCTCGAGCTCGGGAAACCGCGATGCGTCTCCCGCCACGTCGAACGCGGCGGCGGCCGCCACGCCTGCAGCTTGATGCTGACCGTGGCCGTCGCGAGACGTGCCGGAGAACACCGAAACGATGACGTGCGGGCGGAATGTTCGTACGATCCGCACCACGTCCTTGAGAATCGAGTCCGGAAGCCAGAGGCCGGCGGTCTCGTCGAGGGACCTCGTGTACCCGAAGTCATACGCCCGCGTGAAGAACTGCTCGGCACCGTCAAGTGCCCGGGCGGCGAGGAGCTCTCTCGATCGGATCACTCCGAGTGCCGTGCCCAACTCGGGGCCGATGAGGTTTTGTCCCCCATCCCCCCGAGACAACGCCAGATACGCAGCCCGCACACCGTACCCCCGGCTCAAGAGCGACAGGAGCGAGGTGTCTTCGTCGTCGGGATGGGCCGCAACGACGAGTACGCGTCGATCTTCGGCGAGTTGCTGGAGGAGACGGTCCAACGCCACGATTCCCCCGTTTGACGGGGGCGCAAGTTGGCCGGTCAACGAGGTCGTGCTCGCCAACACCAACGCCAGTGCTAGGACGCTGCTACGCCGCCTGACGTGCGACAACAATGCTTCTGAGTCTTTCCGCGCTAGGGTCTTGGGGATCTCCAAACGGCATCGGATGGCCCTTGGGGTCCATGACGACCGACGGACACACAAACTCCAACCTCCGCGCCCGAATCAACTCCTGAACGGGCTGTGTGGACACCGCCGCGGCAATCACCACGCCGGCCGGTCCCATCGTCTCGGCACATTTGGCCGCCGCCAGCAGCTTCCACGGGTTCGTCACGTGGCCATCGATGATCACCACGGAATGGCTTGCCACGGCCCGGAGGTTCCGCTGTCCGCGGAAGAGGAGTCGCTCCTGCTTGATGGCACGCCGCGCCCGGTCGATGGACTGCTCCAGCATCTCCAGGGAGCTGAATTTGGGGGCGAACTTCGGATCGAGAACCGCCTCGGCGTCCTCGGCCATGGCGCCGACGATCTGCGAGTCCTCGAGCCGCACGTGGGCGCCCACCACCACGTCGAACTGGCACTTCATCGCTTCGGCCGCCGTCGCGGCCATCTCCACCCCGCTGGGGGTCACCGCCCACACCACCACCGGGGTCCGCACGCGTTGATACAGTTGCCGACCCAAAGTGGATCCGGCCCCCGAACGGGAGGGGTACAGCGCATTCTGGCCAGCGGGTGTCGTCATCCGTCGCTCGGCTCTGAATCGGCGAAGAAGCTCGTTGCTGCGGGGTCGAGCGCCAGCTGCGGAGAGGCGCTCGAAAAGCCAATGAATTCTGGCGTCGTCTGCCCCACCGCGCAACCGTAACTTACCAAGAAACCACGGGTTATCCGTGATTTCCGTAGCGATTGCCGAGCGGCGGAGGTTACATTTGGGCATGACCAGCACAGCCTCCGAGCCCACGTCTGGGCCCAAAAAACCACCCGAAAGAACCGTTTCCGAACACGAAGCACGAGAGGTAGCCGAAGCCGCCCGGGAGAAGGAATGGACCGCTCCGAGCTTCGTCCGGGGGCTGTTCGACGGCAAGCTCCACCTCGATCTCATCCATCCGTTCCCCACCGTCCCCGCCGAGGAGCTCGCACGGGCCAAGCCGTTCCTCGACAAACTCACCGCATACGTGCGGGAGAACGTGGATCCCGAAGAGGTGGAGCGAAACTCCAAGATTCCCGAGCACGTGGTCAAGGGACTCGCCGAACTCGGCGCCTTTGGCATCAAGATCCCAACGGAATACGGCGGACTCGGTCTCTCCCAAACGAGTTACAACCGGGCCGTGTCCCTGGCCTCCAGCTGGGAAAGCACCGTCGGGGTCCTGCTGTCGGCTCACCAGTCCATCGGGCTGCCCCAGCCGCTCAAGATGTTCGGGACGCCGGAGCAGAAGAAGAAATACCTCCCACGGTTGGCCAAGGGTGAGATCAGCGCCTTCGCCCTCACCGAAATGGATGTGGGCAGTGATCCGGCGCGCATGGCCACCACGGCGAAGCTCACGGAGGATGGCTCCGCATACATCCTGAACGGCGAGAAACTCTGGTGCACCAACGCCACCGTGGCCGACATCGTGGTGGTGATGGCCAAAACCGGGGAGCGGGGCATCTCCGCTTTCATCGTGGAGTGCGACTGGCCGGGGGTGGCCGTGCCCTTCCGGAGCCACTTCATGGGGCTGAAGGGCATCGAGAACGGCGTCATGACGTTCAAGGACGTTCGGGTCCCGAAGGAGAATCTCCTGTGGGGTGAGGGCAAAGGCCTCAAGCTCGCTCTGATCACGCTGAACACGGGGCGGCTGACACTCCCGGCGACATCGGCCGTCGCGGGGAAGCAGTGTCTCGCCATCGCCCGGGAGTTCGCCCAGGAGCGCGTGCAGTGGGGCAAGCCGGTGGGCAAGCACGACGCCGTCGCCCAGAAGCTGGGCCGCATTGCAGCCAATGCGTTCGCCCTCGAGGCGGTGGCGGAACTCGCCGCCTTGCTGTCCGATCAGGGGAAGACGGACATCCGCCTCGAGGCCGCCATAGCCAAGATGTGGAACACCGAGCTCGCGTGGAACGTCATCGACGAGACACTGCAGATCCGCGGCGGCCGGGGGTACGAGACGGCGGCCAGCCTCAAGGCCCGGGGCGAGAAGCCCGTGCCCTTGGAGCGGATCATGCGGGACTTCCGCATCAATTTGATTTTCGAGGGATCCAGCGAGATCATGCGGCTGTTCATCGCCCGGGAGGCGGTCGACTCCCATCTCAAGGTGGCGGGAGCGATCGCCAACCCCAAGGCACCGGCGGGCGCCAAGGTTGCCGCCCTCTTCAAGGCCGCCTTCCACTATGCCCTCTGGTACCCGGCCCGTTGGATCGGCTGGGGTCGCTGGCCCCGATACGGTGAATTCGGCAAGCTGGCCAAGCACGTCCGCTATGTGGACCGGACATCGAGGCGCCTCGCCCGTGCCGTGTTCCACTGCATCATGCGGTTTGGACCGGGCCTCGAAAAGCGCCAGGCGGTCCTGGCGCGCCTCGTGGAGATCGGGGCGGAGCTGTTCGCCATGAGCGCGGCGTGCTCTCGAGCCCATGCCCTACAGACCAGCAAATCCGCCGAGGAGCGGGCCCAGGGCTCGCAGGCTCAGGATCTGGCTGATATGTTCTGCAGCCTGGCTCGACGCCGAATCCGGGACCGGTTCCGGGCGCTTTTCCGGAACGACGACGTGGCCGTCTACAGGACGGCCCAGCGGGTGCTCTCGAACGAGTTCGTCTGGATGGAGGAAGGGCTCATCCACTAACCCCGCGGTCCCTCGACAGCAATGCCGCCTGGCGGCAACACAGCCCGGGAGACGTCCTAATCCCGGGTTTTGTCGCCCCTGCAACGGTGTTCGTTAGAGGTCCTTCAGAGATGCTGGGAAAAGCCGTCTTCCGCCGAATCCTCCGATGGGGAGTCGCGCTCTTCCTGGTGAATTGCAGCGATCAGACCGGTCCCGAGATACAGCAGGGCCACCTGTCCCTCGTTCCCACCTTTGCCAGCCGTGCGGCGCAAGTCGTCCAAGTCGACTCGGTGCGGGTCCAGCTCCTCCGCTCCGACTCCACTACCGTTGCCTTGGACACTGTCGTCGCCGTCGATCCGGATTCCAACACCGTCGTCCTCGACTTCACCGTCATCCTCTTCTCCCAAACGGAGACGTTCTTCGTGGAGATGTGGCTCCTCGATCCCGTCGGGGAGATCGTGTTCCACAGCGGTCCGGACGTCGTCACCGCCACGGCAGGGACAACGGGGGGCGGCGAAGGAACAGAGGTGGTGTTGGACTACATAGGGGTCGGCTCTGACGCCGCCGACGTTCGGATCACCTCCACCGACCTGGTCGTCCTCTTTGGCCAGACGCTGGCGCTGAGCGCCGAGGCCGTCGACAGCCTCGATGAGATCATCCCCGACACGCCCATGCTCTGGATTTCCACCGACACGACAAGGGCCACGTTCCCCCAGAGCGACGTCGGCGCGCTGGTGGGTGGCACCGTGCGAGGACCGGTGGACGTGGTGGCCGAGTTGCTCACCGGACAGCGCGACACGGCGACCGTGCTGGTGCAGCCGGTTCCGAGCAGCGTCGCTATCGTGTCGGGTGACGGTCAGTCCGGTGACGTGGCGACGGGGCTGACGAATCCCATCGTCGTGCAGGTCAACGACGCGAACGACCAGGGAATACAGGGCGTGGCCGTGAAGTTCACCACCGCCGACGGTGGGAGCTTCACGCCCGATTCGGTGGTGACGGATGCCCAGGGTCAGGTATCCACAACGTGGACGCTGGGAGCCGCTCCCGGAACCCAGACCGCCACCGCAGCGGTGGTCGGACAAACCGGAGTTGAAGCGACGATCACCGCCGATGCAGTGCAGAAGGTGGCCACCGACCTGGCGATAGTGAGCGGCGACGCGCAGACCGGCACGGTGGGACTCGAGCTCGCCGACCCCCTGGTGGTCCTGGCCACGGACGCCCTGGGCAACCCGGTGGGTGGGACCACCATCGACTGGGTCGTTGGGCTGAACGACGGCACGGTGGATCCGGTGCAGAGTGTCACGGACGCCGAAGGACTTGCCGCCACGGCGTGGACCCTGGGAACGACGGTGGGAGCCAACTCGGTGACCGCATCCCTGCCGCAGCCGCTTGCCTCCCCCGATTCGGTGTCGGCGGC
>JBDHHA010000156.1:0-13528 GCA_039589615.1 Gemmatimonadota bacterium | reverse complement strand
GGATCGGCGATCTTCTCCGCACCCGATCCTGCGGCGAGGATCGGCGAGTTGCGCGATCGATACAAGGAAGGAGTGTCTGTATGACGAAAGGTGCCTCGAGAGGACAGTGGATCGCCGTCGGCATCATCCTCACGCTGCTGGCCGGCGCGTTGACCGTGGGCACGCTGCTCACGGAGGACATGCCCCAGGTGCGGCCGGGTTTTGAAGCCCCCGGCTTCCGCGCCGTGAACCTCGCCACCGGCGACAGCGTGACCCTCGCGGACTATAGCGGCGAGGTGGTGTTACTGAACCTCTGGGCCACCTGGTGCGCACCGTGCCGGTACGAGATGCCGTCAATGGAGCGCCTGTACGACGAGCTGGGACCCGCGGGGCTCAAGATCGTCGCCGTGAGTGTGGACCAAGTGAGCGGCGATGAGGTGATGGCATTCGCCAACGAGTTGGGGCTCACCTTCGATGTGCTCCACGACCGCAGCGGCCAGGTCGAGATCGACTACCAGACCACCGGACTTCCCGAGACCGTCATCCTGGACCGTGATGGCATCATCGTGCACAAGTCCATCGGCCCCGTCGAGTGGGACGACCCGGTTCAGAAGGCGCGGTTTCGGCGGCTCTTAGGATTAGCGGAGAGCGACAATCCGGTCGAAGCGGATTCAGAGGGTAGCGAGTAACACCATGGCAAAACGTGGATCGCGAGACCAGTGGACCGCCGTGGGCATCATCGTGGGCCTGCTGGCCGCCGCGTTGGGGATCGGCCTCATGTTGACCGCCGACTTCCCCCGGGTGCAACCGGGGTTCGAGGCGCCGGATTTCAGCGCCGTGAATCTCGCCACGGGGGACACGGTGACCCTCGCCGATTACGAGGGCGAGGTCGTGCTCCTGAATGTGTGGGCCACGAACTGCGCGCCCTGCCGCTGGGAGATGCCGTCCATGCAGCGGCTGTATGACGAAATGCGCAGCGAAGGCCTCAAGATCGTCGCCGTCAGCGTCGATGCGGTCGGGAGCGACGAGGTCTTGGCATTCGCCAACGAGCTCGAACTCACCTTCGACGTGCTGCACGACCGGCGCGGCCAGATCGAGTTCGACTATCAGACAACGGGCCTGCCGGAAACCGTCGTCATCGACCGGCACGGCGTCATCGTGCACAAGGTCATCGGTGCGGTGGAATGGGATGACCCGGTTCAGAAGGCGCGATTCCGACGCCTCTTGGGGATTGAAGACTCCGAAGCGGTCCCGGCCCAGGCAGGCGCATCGGGGGAGTAATGCAGGTCGACATCAGACAAGCCATCGTCGTCAACTGGCCCATCAAGGTCACCGCCCTGGCGTCGGCCGCGGTCCTGTGGGCCGCCTTGTCGGCGGAGGAGCCTGCCAACCAGCTCATCCCGCTGCGCCTCGAGATTCAGACCCCGGCCGAACGCATCCTGGCACAGGAGATTCCCCTGGTGCAGGGCCGGTTCGGCGGACCGGCGGATGAGCTCATCAAGCTGTACTCCGATCCACCAGTCCTCACCAAGGTGATCCCCGATTCGGTCACCGGCTTTGCCGTCACCCTCGAGCTGTCACCCCAGGACGTGATCGTGCCGCCCGGGGCGGACGTCTCGTTGGATGACGTCCTGCCACGTCGCCTCGACGTGACGTTGGATGAGGTCGCCCGGCGGTCGGTGCGTATCGTATCCCGGGTCACCGTCGATGCGGCGCCCGGCTTCGTAGTGATGGGTGCGCGTCTGCTGCCGGACAGCGTGACGGTTTTCGGCCCGGAGGCCTTGGTGAATCGCATCGGGAGTGTGTACACCGTGGCCCTCGACCTGCCGGACGTGCGGGCCACGGTGCGCCGAACCGTGGCCATCGATACCACGGCGCTGGGGGTCGTGTCCCTCTCCCGGTCGGAGGTCGAGGTCGCGGTGACGATCCAGCAACTCACGCAGCGGACGATCGGTGGGGTACCCGTCATCATCGCCGGAGGGGTGTGGGGCAGCGAGCCGGCCACGGTGCAGGTCACCGTGCGTGGTCCCTCCGACCGCCTCTCGGCCCTCACCAGGGACAGCCTTCTCGTCACAGCGCCGGCCGCCACCACGGAAGGGGAGATGGTGGCTCTGAGCGTCCGCCCGCCGACGGGTCTGACCGCCACCGTGTCTCCCGACTCGGTTCAAGCGACACGAATCATCCAGTGAGCGACGTCGTCCTCGGCATCGAGACATCGTGCGATGAGACGTCGGCGGCGGTGCTCGTGGTCGATCGGGGTAAGCCCGAGCTCGCGAGCCTCGTCATCCTCTCTCAGGACGTGCACAAGGTCTTCGGCGGTGTGGTGCCTGAACTGGCAAGCCGCGCCCACCTTCGCGCCCTGGCGCCGGTGGTGGATCAGGCGTTGGCGGAAGCCGGGTTGCCCCTGAGCGCCGTGGACGGCGTGGCCGTCACTGCCGGCCCCGGTCTCGTGGGAGCCCTCCTCGTGGGCGTGTGTTATGCCAAGGGACTGGCCTCGGCGGGAGACCTGCGTCTCATCGGGGTGCACCACCTCGAGGGACACGTCTTTGCCCCCACGTTGGACGACCCCGACTTGGAACCCCCCTTCGTCGCGCTCGTCGTGTCGGGGGGACACACGATGCTCCTCGACGTGCCCGCGTGGGGCCGATATCGCCTCCTGGGCCAGACGAGAGACGACGCCGCCGGCGAGGCGTTCGACAAGGTCGCGAAGCTCCTGGACCTCGGATACCCGGGGGGTCCGGTGATCGAGGAGTTGGCCAAGACGGGAACCGACCGGTTCGACTTCCCCCGCCCCCTCAAGAACGACGGTCTGGATTTCTCGTTCAGCGGTTTGAAGACGGCGGTCCTCTATAAGACCAGAGCGCTGGAGAATCTGCCGGGCGCCCGTCCCGATCTGGCGGCGTCGTTCCAAGCCGCCGTGTTCGACGTGTTGATCAACAAGGCGCGGATGGCTCTCGACCGCACCAGATACCCCACGGTGGTGCTGGGCGGGGGCGTGGCTTGCAGCCGGACGCTGGCGGGCCGGATGGCCGCCGCGCTCAAAGGTCGTGCCCGCGTCGCCGTGGCCCAGCCTCGCCTCAACGCGGACAACGCGGCTATGATTGCCCGTGCGGGATGGTTCCACCTGTCGAACGGCAGGGAGAGCGGTCCCGACCTCGACGCCGACCCGCGGATGCCGTGGCCCGGGCTGGAGCCGGACACCGAACTCTCTCCCACTTCTACAGAGACATGACCACATACCCGTTGGTATTCAACATCGGCCCCCTCGAGATCACCGGATACGGCCTCATGATGATGGTGGGGTTTCTCACGGGAGGCTGGGCGATCTCACGAGAGCTTCGGCGCCGTGGCCTCAACGAAGAGTACGCGTCGGACATCGTCGTGGCTGCGGTGATCGGCGGCATCGTTGGGGCAAAACTGTGGTACGTCGTTTTGACGGGGGATCCTGGCGCGCTCCTCTCGCGGAGCGGTCTCGTGTGGTACGGCGGTTTCATCGGCGGAGCGGCGGCGGTCTACCTCAACGGCCTGCGGAAGCGGGTTCCCACGACGTTCGATCTCGTGGCTCCGGCGCTGGCCGTGGGGTACGCCCTGGGGCGCGTGGGATGCTTCCTCGTGCAGGACGACTACGGCGTGCCGACCAACTTGCCCTGGGGCATGCGATTCCCCGAGGGATTGCCACCCTCCAACGCGCTCCAATTGAACGCGGACTTCGGCGTCCCGATTCCCGAGGGCATGAATCCCCTGGAGGTGTTGGCGGTCCACCCGACCCAGCTCTACGAAGCCGCGGCGATGCTGCTGGCGTTTTGGGCGCTGTGGCGTCTTCGGGCGCATCCCCGTGGCACCGGGTGGCTCTTCGGCGCCTACCTGCTCTTTGCCGGCACCGAACGGTTCCTGATCGAGTTCATCCGGGCAAAGGACGACCGGTTTCTGGCCGGCTTCACCGTTGCCCAGGTCACCAGCATCATCATCGCCTTCGTCGGCGTGCTGCTGATGGCCCGGTGGGCCAAGCAGGGTCACCAGCATCATCATCGCCTTCGTCGGCGTGCTGCTGATGGCCCGGTGGGCCAAGCAGGACGACCTCACCATTCCGGCGAATTCCATGCTGCGGCAGACGGGCGGCCCGTGACGGCCGACCGGTATGCTGTGGGCGGAGCTCGAGGCCCACTCCCGCGCCGCTGAGGACGCTAGCGCGCGTCCGCGCCGCGACTGAGTATCACCACGGCCGCCGCAGAATGATTCGAATGGGTGAGGGATACGAGGACTTCGGTGACATCGAGCCTGGCCGCCGCCTGCTCGGCACGTCCGTGAAACCGTAGGGTCGGACCGCCGTCGCCGTTGAGGACAACCTCGCTGTCGCGCCACCCGACGGCCCGAGCGTCTCCGGCCTTCTGCAGGGCCTTGTATGCCGCTTCCTTGGCGGCGAGGCGAGCGGCGATGTGCTGCGCCGGACGTGGCATGCTCATGCAGTACGCGCGCTCGCCTTTAGTGAGCAGGCGGTGGACGGCTCGCTCGCCATGGCGGGAGAGCATCTCTTCCACACGATCGATGTCGACGAGATCCACCCCCAGGCCGACGGCGTTCGCGATGGGACCCGGGGGAACGGTCGGCTCCATCACACCCCCAACGACCGCAGCATGTCCCACACGCGGGCGAGCCACCCCGGGACCGGAAGGGCGCCACCCCACAGCAATCCGGTCCACACCGCCAGCACCACCGCCACGCCGCCAACGACGAACACCGGCCACAGCGGTTTGCGCCACCGAGCGACCCCATCGGCCACGGTGCGCCACACCGTGAGCTCCTGCTCCACATTGTCCTCCAATGCCATCCACGCCTCTTCCAGGCGTCGCGCCGCGGTGAGTTGGGCCTGCTGCCACGCGACGAGTGTGTCGCGCCCGGAACCCGCCCCCTGGAGCAGCACGGTGCCCTGGTGCTCGATGGCATCGAGCTCGGGAACGAGCCGTGCACCGGCCGAACCGAGCCGCGCGCCAATGGCGCGACGCTCCACCTCGTCGATGCCGACCTTGGTGCAGAGCCGCCGGGGCATGCGCACGGCCATGGACTCGGCTTCGAGGTGTGTCGTCAACCGATCGACCAATGCATCGGCAATCGGGCCAACGGTCTCCTCCCACGCGGTGAGCCACGCATCGCGCCCCAACGCAGCCACCGCCGCCGAGCGCTCCTCGTTGGCCGCCAAGCGTCGCGCCTCTCCCCCCATCTCGATGATCTTGGTCGTCAGGTGCTGCCGATGGGATTCGAGGGAGAAGCCCTCGATGGTGCGGCCGGTGCCCGTGACCAACTTGCCGAGGGACGGGCCCAACTCGGGAACTCGAAGGGGAACGAGGAGATTCTGACTGGTCATGCAAAGATGGTGGAGACGACCCTGTCTGTGTCCGACAAGTCCTCAAACACCGCAAAGGCTCCGGCCGCCCGCAACGCATCCGCCGCGTAGAATCCGGTGGCCACGGCTATGGCCCGAGCCCCCACCGACGCGCCGCACGTGATGTCGGCCGGGGTGTCACCGATGATCACGATCTGATCTCCTGTGGGACGGCTGCCCATCACGTCCTCGGCCCGCGCGGCGGCAACCGCGGGCAGCTTCTCCCGCTCCGCCGCATCGGATCCAAAGGCACCCACACGAAACCGCTCCATGTCGATCCCGACCGAAGCGAGCTTGAGCCTGGCGCCGCCCACGATGTTTCCGGTCAACAGCCCCAACACGGCATCGGCACGGCGCTCGATGACCCCGAGCAATGCGTCGACCCCCGGCAACAGGCGCGGCACGCTGTGACCGCCGGCCAGTTCTCCCTCCAGGACTTGAACATATCGGTCGCACACCGCCTGCACGTGGGCCGCGCTGTCCGCGTCCGGGTGCCCGGCGGCATACATGAGGTCGTACACGATCTGGGGATCCGTCTTGCCGTCGAACCGATAGCCGTCGATCGGCCCCGTCGCGCCCATCTCCGTCATCAGCGCTTCACGTATGGCGCTCCGCCCCGCTCCGTCGGACCACAGGAGCGTACCGTCTATGTCGAAGAGAACGAGCTTCATGGATGAAAAGGGCTTGGGCTCACGCCGAATCGGCTGCATCCTGTTCCGGCTGCGGAGGTTCGACACCGGCCTTCTCTGCACACGACGCGCACCGGGTCACTCCCCGCACCGAGCACATGAGACAGATGAATGTCCCGCAATCCTCGCAGGGGTACCCCTCCGAGGCCCTCTCCGAATCGCCGCACGAGCGGCAGATCATGCCGTCAGTTTCTTTTGCCATGGTCACACATCCAGGTCGTATGTCTTGATCTTCTTGATGAGTGTCGCACGGGAGATACCGAGATCTCGCGCGGTGTGGGTTCGGTTGCCGTTGTGATGACGGAGCGCCAGAGCGATCTGTCGCCGTTCGACGTCCTTGAGGGTGAGCACTTCGTACCTGGCCTCCGAGGTGGCGACGTTGCGACGGATTTCCTCTGGCAGGTGCTCCACACCCATCCGGGAACGGCCGTGGGAGATGATCAGCGCTCGCTCCAGCACGTTGCGCATTTCGCGGACATTGCCGGGCCAGCCGTACGCAACCAAACGTTCCAGCGCCATCGTTTCAAATACCGGCTGCGAGCCGAGGGCGTCTTTCCACAACTCCGCCAAGAGGCGCTCGAGTAGGGCCAACCGGTCTTCCGGCGTGCGCTCACGGACCGGCGGCAAGTGGATGGGCAGCACGTTGAGTCGATAGTACAGGTCGCCGCGGAAAGCCCCTGCCTCTACCTCCTCGCCGAGATTGGCCGTGGTGGCGGCAACGAGCCGGACGTTGACCGAAATCTCCCGGGTCCCACCGACGCGCCGGAACGACTTCGACTCGAGCACGCGAAGCAGTTTCGGTTGCAGTTCCGGTGCCAAGTCGCCGATGGAATCCAAGAACACCGTTCCCCGATCGGCCAGCTCGAACAACCCCGGCTTCTGCTCACCCCTCTCGGCGCCGGGTTGCCGCTCCGTTCCGAACAATTCGCTGTCGAGAAATGCGGCGGTCAAGCTGCCGCAGTTGACGTCGACGAACGGCTCCTGCGCCCGGCTCGACAGCGCATGGATCATGTGGGCGATGTACCCCTTGCCTGTGCCGCTTTCCCCGGTGATCAGCGCCGTGGTCTCGTCGCTCGACGCAACGAGCTCGATCTGGCGTGCGATCTCCCGCATCTGCGGTGACGAACCCATGGAATCGAGGTCGACGTCAGGATTGGTGCGGGCCAACAAGAGCCCCACACCCCGGCGCATCCGCACCTTGTCCCGCACGCGGTCCACCGCCAGGAGCAGGTGCGGCAAATCTACCGGTTTCGGGAGGAAATTCTCCGCGCCGAGCTGCATCGCCTGCACCGCGGTTTCCACGTCGGTGTGCCCCGTCAACACGATGACCGCGGCGTCATGGTCTCTGAGTCGTTCCAGCACCTGAAACCCGGACATCCCCGGAAGACCCAGGTCGAGGAGTACTACCTCGGGCGTGTACTGCTGGTATCGATCAAGAGCCGCCTCACCCGTCTCCTCGCAGAAGACCTCATATCCCGACCGCTCGAGAAACTTGCCAACCGCCCGGAGAATCGCCGGATCGTCGTCGACCAACAGCACTGATTGTTCCATGACTCTTGCCAAAGGTGTGGTGCACTAAGTTAGCGTCATTCCGCCGGGACCAACACCGACAATCCCCCGTCCAACACCGTGGCCGTGAACGGGGTCTCGCCTCCCACTTCCCCGTCGAGCTGGACGAGACGCTTGGGATGAGCCTCGACCTTCACCTCCCGACCGCGGAAGCGGCGCACGGCGTCACCGTCGACTTGCCCGGTGAACATCTTCCACATTACCCGGGCTGCCTGGAGCACGCCTTTCGCCTTCAGCACCACGACATCCAGCAACCCATCGTCGATGGCGATCCCGGGAGCAAGGGCGAAAAACGGGGGAATGAATTGCCGGCAGTTGGCTACCATTATGGACGCCGCATCGACTTCGCGCGTCTCGCCGTCCACGGTGAGACGATAGGGAACCGGCGTGGCACGGCGCGCCAGGTGGATGGCGCGCACCACGTACGCCGCAAAGCCCCATCGCCGCTTGGCGGCTCCCGACGTGTAGGCCATCAATTCCGCGTCGAAGCCCGAGCCGCAAGCCACCGAGAAATATTGCGAGCCGTCGAGGTTGTCGAGCCGTCCCAAATCGATGGCTCGCGGACGGCCACGTGCAATGACCTGGGCGGCCTTCTCCGGTTTCTTCGGCAGCCCGAGGTTGCCGGCCAGGAGATTGCCCGTTCCTCCGGGAATGAGACCGACCGGGATGTCGTGCCCGACGAGCCCCGCCACAACCTGCATGATCGTGCCGTCACCGCCGTACACCGCCACTGTGTCCACCCCATCCTCCGCGCCGGCCCGTGCGACGAGAGCCGCATCACCGTGCCCAGCCGTCTCCGCGACATCCACGCGACAGCCTTCTCGTTCCAACACCGCGACGACCGCGCCGGTCACGTCCTTGCGGGTGCGTGCTGCTGCGGGATTCGTTATGAGGAGGATTCGACGCACTAGTACCGTTTTTCCCAGAACAGATCCAAGCCGAACTGCGACCTGTTCAAATGTGAGGCCGCTCCGGTGAAGGTACACGCGTTGACCGGATCACTGCTGGCGGCGAAAAGCCAGCTGGGATTGAATCGATATTCCAGACTGGCGGCAAAATTGCTCGTCAGCCCGCGCTCCTGTTGCTGGCAGATGCGTGGGCTCAATGTAACGAAGGTCTTCTCGCTGAGCTGCCAGCCCAGCGCGATCTCGGTGCCCGAGAGACCCTTGGTGGGCGGCCGGATGCGAAAATAGTCCAGCGGCAAGCCGAGCCCCGACACCAGCGGCGTCACCACCCGGCTCGAGAACGCACCCACTGCCAGCGACCGAAGGTAGCGTAGCTCGTCCCCGCCCAACGCCTCGACGCTCGGCGCGTTGAAGAGCAAATACGAGATGATCTCGTCTTCCGGAAGCTCGGGTTGCACGTCGCTAGAGAGGGTGATGTCCGGAGCGTACAGCGTGCCGCCGACGTTGACGAACACGTTGAAGGTCTCGCCCTTGGTCGTCCGCACCACGTAGCGGCCGTCGATGTTCACGTCCGCGTTGAGGTCGGTGGTCCCAAAGTACTGCAGTTGTCCCCCGGTCACGTCGAATTCCCGCACCACGAACTCGGCGACACCGACACCCCGCCCCAGCGGCAACTGGTAGGTCCCCCGCGGTGTGGCGAGGGTGCCGTCAACCCGATAGCGGTCCGCGACCTTGCTCACCAGGAGTTGGCCCGTGAGTTGAATGTCGGCCTCCGTGGACAGCAAGCG
Source organism: Gemmatimonadota bacterium (assembly GCA_039589615.1). Classification (GTDB taxonomy): domain Bacteria; phylum Gemmatimonadota; class Gemmatimonadetes; order Gemmatimonadales; family GWC2-71-9; genus B3T1B10. Next base: position 4,218 of record JBDHHA010000156.1, on the reverse strand, counting down.
CACGTTCGACCCCATCTCGAGTGAGAGGCTGTCGATTCGCAGGCTGTCGAGGAGCCGGATTTCGATGTTGGCAGAGAGCCCTTGCTCTCGAATGAAGTCGACGTCCACCAACGCGGCGTACAGCGTGTCCTCCAGATTGATGATCTGCTTCTCAACGAGATCGGCGAAGTACAAATCACCTTCCGTCACCGTGCCCTGACCGGTGAGCGCCACCCCGTACAGGGGTCCTGTCAGGAAAAACCCGCCCGACGTGGTCAACCCGAGTACCTGGGGGACGTCGATCAGGTGGAACTCATTTGCGGCAACGCGAACATCGAGAACTGGGCGGGTGAGTTCCTCGAGCCGCACGAACCCGCCGAAGTCCGCCCGACCGTCCCCGCTTTCGATGGCCAATTCGTCAATGAGAATCGTGTCTCCGGAAAGCGTCAGTGCGGCCTCGACGTCGCGGTAGGTCACGCCCGCCGCCAAGAAGGTCGCCCCACCCCCGGCAATCGACGCGTTGCCGCGCAGCCGGGGCTCCTGCCACGATCCGGTGATACCCACGTCCGCATCCAGCCGTCCCTCGGCCCCCACGATGGACGGTGTCAACAGCTCGAGGAGGGATAGATCGACGGCGTCCCCCGTGGCGTTGATGGCCAGTGGCCCGGGAAGTTGTCGCCTGTCCACACCCTCCAACGCAAGGTCCACCGGAAGATCGAAATCGATGGAGAGGACCCGCTCTCCGAGACGCCAACCCGCGCCATCGCCGGTCAGGCGTTGATCGGCATAGTCGGCCGACGCCTCCAGCATCATGGGGATGGGAATGGACCCGAACCGTCCGTCGTTCAATTGAAACGACACCTCCCATATCGGATCCGTCGCCGAACCGGACAGGCCTATCGACCCCGACACCCGGCCCCCCACGTCGGCGGGATCGAGCTGGGCGAGTCCCCAGACGTCCGCGAGGGGAAGCCCCACCAGATCGCCGGCCAAGCTTCCCGGGGAGCCGCCCCGTGGAATCCGCCCTTGAATCGCCACCCCGGCACCACCACTCTCACTGGCAAACGAGACGCTGTCGAAGTCGTACCCTGTCTCCCGTATCGTGACGACCGCCCCAGGATCGAGGAACCACCGATGCGTGGGGAGCAGCAGACCCATGAAGTCGACTGGGATGGTCGTGACGCCAGAATCGACGCGAGTGGCACCGCGCGCCGTCCATGAACCGTCCTCACCCAGACGGGCGCCAGCAGACCACGACGCGGCGTTGCGGCGTCCAGCCAGGCTCAATGCCATATCCGCGTAGTGGAATCGGCCAATGACCGCCGAATCCAATGTCCCTTCGACCGACATCGGGCCATCGAGGGCGGTCGGCCACTGCACCCGAAGATCCAACCCTTCGAGCGTCGCGCGACTCGACGTAGCGAAGGGCACGTCGACTACCACCGCCGCATCGTAACTCCGCGTGGAGCCGGTGACGGTGATGTCCGCGCGGGCCACTCCGCTGACACGTACCAGCAAGCTGTCGCGGTTGAACGAGTCGAACCGGTCTCGCACCAGCGGCTCGATGACGCCGAGGGAATCCACAACGACGCCGACCCGGAGCGTGTCGGGCCTCGATGGCGTCATGCCGAGGCCGCCATGGGCAACGGCGTACAGCGACGGCCCCCGGACCTCCACGCTGTCCAGGAACAACGTGCTGTCGGCAAACCGCACGACTCCCGACATGCTGTCCACCGGCGACCCCGCCACGAACGAGGTATCGAGTAGGAACGCCAAGTCGCCGAGGATTCCGGCACCGTCGTGCGCCGCAATGGAACCGGACACGCTGCCGTAGAGTTCGGTGGGCAGTGCCGACGGCTCCAGCGCCTGAACATCGAGATTGCGGAATACGGCGCGCAGGTCGTCCACGGCTCGGGTGCCCGGCAGCAGCGTGAGGGCCCCGGAGAGTACTGTCCGCCCGGGACGCCCGCCCAGTGTCGTGTGGAACGCCAGCGAGTCCGCGAATCCGTTCAGCCGCAGTCCGCCGCCGAAGACGCCGCGTGACGGCACGCTAGGATACGACCGGTGGATGCCGGCGAGGTTCAGTGAATCGAGGACAACATCCACCCACACACCAACTGTGTCCGTCCGGCTGTCGAGGCGTGCAAACCCCCGAGCGATGCTTTCGGGAAGGCCGCCGTCCCGGTGCTGCATCACCCCGGTGAACGAGACGTCGCGCCACGGCCCGTCCAGCGACCCCCGGAGCGCCAACTGGCCCCGCAGGCCAACGGAGGGAAGGAGGCGGTGCACCGTCGAGAGCGCCACATCCGAGGAGTCAATCCGAAAATCGGAGAACCGGATACCTCCGTCCAGATCGAGGATACCCGACCCGCGGACGTGGGTCTGCGGGAGACCCTCGACGAGGCTGTCCCGGAACCACACGCTGAGCCCGGTGTCCAGCGAGTCCCGGGGGCCCGCGGCCACCAATTCCCCGGATACCCTCCCAAAGAATGGAATCGTGTCGACCATCGGGCGCAGGTAGTCCAAGGCCAGGGAATCGAACGACAGCTCGGTGTCCTCCAACGTCCACCCGATTCCCTTATCCACGACGATGCCGAACCGCCCGCTGACGGCGCCGCCGCCGCCGGGGCCGCCGAGTTGCAGTGGGGAGATGCGAACCCGTATGCGGTCCGCATTGAGCGAGTGAATCGAGAGCCGCCCGCTGCCCTCCAATCCCCAGGGCAATCCATCCACGAAGGGCCGCGCATCATTGGCGGCCAGGCGATCGGCGTCCAGCTCGAGCGCCAGCAGCAGCGGTCCGTCCGGCCAGGTGAGGGCGCCCTCGAGTGTCGTCTCGGTCTCCGGGAACGCGAGGTGTGACAGGTCCAGCGCAATGGAATCGCCGTCGATATCGAGGGTACCGGTCAACGATCGAATGTCCATGCCCGGATCGGAAAACCGAGCGGAGAGGTCGTCGATGTCGAAATGGAGCGCGTTCTCTCCCTGGAAGGGCGAGGACACCCGGGCATAGGACACCGAGGCATTGAGATCGTCCACTCGCCGGATGCGCATCAAGCCGTTGGGGCCGACTTCGGTCTCGGAGGGATCGTCGGTCGGCTCATCGGTGGGCGTGCGGATGATGACCGTCCCATCGTGAATCTCCGCGCCCCGGAACGCCACCAGGGGCTTCCGTTCTCCGCCGCCGGACCCTCCCAAGCCCAGCACCTCCTCGAAATTGAACCGTCCGTTCGGCAGCTTCACGACGTTGATGCGGGGCTCGCGCAATACCACACGGCCAAGGGCAAATCGCGCACTCAGGAGATCGAGCATGCGGTATTGCAGCACGACTTCCGGAAGGTGAGCCATCAGCGTTCCGTCTTCTCCCCTGATCACGACGTCCCGGGCCTCGATGCCGTCGTGGAGCGTCCCAGTCACCTCGCCCACCTCGGCCGTTCCATGCACCACCTGGTTCAGCACCGAAACACCGTATCGCGTCAGGACGTCCCGGCCGTCGTCGGTCCACAGGCCGGCCCCCACCGCCCCGAGGGCGGTGCCCGCCAGGGAAGCCGTCAGCAACCACGCGGTGGCACTGGTGCGAAAAACCACTAGAACGCCTGTCCGATGGAGAAGTTGAAGCGGAGGTTCCGAATCCCAAAGATTCCACTACCCTGCGGCCTTACAAAGTCTTCCTGGATCAGTTCTGCCTCCGAGCATTCGGGTCCCAGCGGTGTGAACACCCGCAAGCCCGCGCCAGGAGTCACCCGAAAGCCCGGATCTGCATCATCGGTGGGGCGATCCTGCACCCGCCCCAGGTCCACGAACACGACCCCTGCCAAGCGGCCGCTGCGGGACAGGGGGAACCTGAGTTCGGCGTTGGCGATGAACGCCGCGTTGCCGCCCGTCGGCGACACCAGGATATCCGAGCTGTCCCGGGGCAGGCTGTCGACGACCAGCCCCGTCGAGTCGACAAGGAACGTCACCTCGTCCACATGCACCACGGGACCCAACTCATTCTGTCGGAAGCCCCGAACGCTCGTAGGCCCTCCGCCATAGAAACGTTCCTCCGTGGGGATGTATTGCACTTGCTGTTCCTCGAACCGGAGGTCGGGGGAGCGAATGGAACCCCACCGGAGTCGCCACGCGAACACCGTCTGCCGCCCAATGGGATGATACGACGCCAGCTCCGCCAGGCCCTTGGCAAACTCGATCTCGGGGTCCGAGCCAATCTCCTCGGCGGCGACCCGCGCCTCCAGCGTGAGG
>JBDHHA010000155.1:0-9249 GCA_039589615.1 Gemmatimonadota bacterium | reverse complement strand
GCGGAGGGGGCTAGGTTTCCGGCTCGATCCGCATGATCACATTCCCGGCGGGGTCCGGGCAGATCACGTGACAGTCGTCTTTCATCCAATCGCCGTCCTGCAGCGGGCGTTGCTTTGCTCCCAGGAGGGGCAGGGCGGCGTGCAGGGCGTAATGGCAGAAGTGGCCGTCGGGTGGAATGTAGAGCCGCCCGCTTCGTAGGCTGAACGAATCGCCGGGCTTCATGCAGGAGGTGCACTTTCCCTTGACTTCCTCCACCACCACCCGGAGACTGCGCAACCCGTCTTCCATGGGCTCACCGGGCTCCAGGCCCTTGCACGGTTTCGCCTTGGGCTTGGCGTCCTTCTGGTGCTTCTTCGTCTGTTCGATCTCGTAGATCACCCGGCCTTCGGGGTCGGGGCACTGGACATGATGCACCCGCCACATCCAGTCCGCGTCTTTTTCCTCGGCGAGTTCTCGCTCCTTGGTGGCGATGACGGATAGGAGATTCTGGAGGGCCCACACGCAGACGAAGCCCCCGTCGGGGATGGTGATGTCCCCGTCCCGCACGATGAAGTAGTCGCCGGGCTTCACCGCCGGGTCGGCGGTGCACCTACCCAGCACCTTGGTGGCCGTCACCTTCAGCTCGTACATGGGCGCTCCGGTTGGTTCGTAGTCGCGGCGCCTCCCTACCGCTCCTTATTCTAGCCATCGGACCGCCCCGCCGCACGGGCGTGACAGACGGGGGAACGGATGGTAGTCTATTCCACATCTCCAACCTCCAGGAGAATGCGATGCGCCGCCTCACCACCGTTCAGCTCCTCACGACCATCCTCGCCCTCGCCGCCTGCGGGGACGCCGCCGACGACGGCAGGATCTCGGAGTTCGGCCGCTACGAGGGCTACTCAGAAGCCCGCTTCGACGAGTGGGTGAAGACCTCCCAGTACCTGGAGATGCGGGACGGAGTGAAGCTCGCCATCGACGTGGTGCGCCCGGCGGTAAATGGCGAAGCCGTCGACGAGCAATTCCCGGTCGTCTGGACCCACTCGCGATACCACCGGAGTCCTCAGGTGCTGATCCAGGCGGTGGCCGGCGTCGAAGCGCCGGGGATCAACTCCATGGTGGACGCCCAAACGGATCTGCAGCGGCTGGTGCGGCACGGGTACGTCTTCGCGGCGGTGGGCGTGCGGGGGAGCGGGGCCTCCTACGGGCGGTACGAAGGACTCTTCTCGCCCAATGAAACCCGGGACGCGTACGAGATCATCGACTGGCTCGCCACCCAGCCGTGGAGCGACGGCAACGTGGGCATGTACGGGGGATCGTACCTGGGGATCACCCAGTACATGGCGGCGAGCCAACAGCACCCGGCGTTGAAGGCGATCTTCCCCAACGTGGCCGCCTTCGACCTGTACGATGTGCTCTATCCTGGCGGTGTGTATCGGGACGACATGATCCAGCATTGGGGTACGTTGACGATCGACCTGGATGAGAACATGCCCGGCCCCAGGGTGGACGAGGACGTCGAGGGAACCATGCTGGAAGACGCCATCGCCGAGCACGCGGACAACTTCCGCACCATCCCCCAGTACCGGGCCGTACCGTTCCGGAACAGCCGCACCGACCAGCACTCCTTCGAGACCCACAACCCGGCCCCATTCCTCGACGCCATCAACGAGGCTGAGGTGCCGGCGTATCACTGGAACGGATGGTACGACGTGTTCGTCGGCGACGCGACACTGTGGTACGCCAACTACGAGGGACCGCAACGCCTCGGAATCGGCGCGTGGTCCCACGGCGTGATGCCCGACAGCGCCCTCATGGCGGAGCGGGCGCGCATTGGCACCGTCGAGCAACACCGCTGGTACGACTACTGGCTCAAGGGCATCGACAACGGGATCATGGACGAGCCGTCGGTGAGCTATGCAACGATGGTGGATCCCGGTGAGTGGGAGTGGCAGACGGCCGACGAGTGGCCCCTCACCTCAACGGAAGCGACACGCTACTACTTCGGCGCCGGTCCCTCGGCCAGCGTGTCGTCGGTGAACGACGGCGTATTGACGACGGACGCTCCCGGCGGATCAGACGCCTACGACAGCTACGACGTGGACTTCACCACCACGACGGGGACGGGTACGCGGTGGGATAACGCCGTGGGCGCTGGTACCATGATCTATCCCGACCTCACCGCGAACGACACCAGGTCTCTCACGTACACCACGCCGATCCTCGACGCCGACGTGACGGTGACGGGACATCCGGTGGTGACGTTGTACGTCACGTCCAGCGAACGCGACGCCGATTTCCATGTCGTGTTGGAAGAGGTGGACGACACGGGATTCTCCCGCTACGTGACCGAGGGGGTGCTCCGGGCGTCACACCGCCAGACGTTCGAGGCGCCCTGGGACAACATGGGCCTTCCGTATCAGCGGAGCTTCGAAGGCGACAGAGAGCCGCTGCCGGTGGGACAACCCACAGAGCTGGTGTTCGACCTCCACCCAACCTCTACGGTGTTCAACGCCGGACACAGAATCCGGGTGACGGTGATGGGTGCGGACGCCGATAACACGGAGCGGCCGCCGGTAGACCGGGCGCCGACGGTCCGGATCTATCGTGACGCCGTGCGGGCCTCCCACATCGTGCTGCCCATCAGCCGGTAAGAACCCGGCAGATCAGAAACAAGAAGGTCCCGCCAATTCTGGCGGGACCTCTGCCGAATTCCTGCAATCCCGGTGTGCGGTTATGCCGGGTCGCCTTCCTCCACCGGCAGTTCCGCGGTCTCCTCGTGCTTACCCGACATCATGCGCCACGCGGTGCTCACCGCCAGGAAGATCCACAGGAGGTCGAACCCGCTGAACGAAGCGCTCCATCGGTCTCCGGTGGTCAACCCGCCCATGATTGCGGTGGTGAAATCCACTGCCAGGGCTTCGCGCTCTGCGTCATTCAGCGATTCCAGGTGGAGCATCGCCGCTGCCATCATCTCCCCCCACAGGGCGTCGGGAAGGGTGTCCTCCTCGGTGAGGGCGTTGAGCTCTTGCTGCACGGATTTGGGAAGGGAAGAGGTCTCTTCGAGCCGAAAGACGGCTGCCTGCATCATGAGTTGGGGGTCGTTCTGGACCTCGGCCGCGAGGCCCGATCCCAGAGACACTTCGAGGATCAGGTATTTGCCGACGAGCAATCCCACAACGGCGAGGCCAGCCGCTGTCATGGCAAGGCCTTTGCTCCGCATGCCCGTCGCCCGGGCCATGGCGAAGCCCACCAGCAGGCCCACTCCCCACGCTACATACCCCACCTCGTAGCCGGTGACGAGGACGATGAGCGCCCATACCGCCCCACCCACGACTGCCGCGACGAGCCCCGCGACGACGGTGCGGCCCGTGTTCTCCTCAGCGATTTCGGACATGGCGCCTCCTTGGCTGGCCTGCAAAATGCCGCCTGGCGGCCGGACGCACCGTGATGGGCCTCACGAATGGCGTGTTCTGCTAGTCGGTGGCTCCTGGCTCCGGTCGCCACTCCAGATACTCCTTCCGCAGCTCCTCAGGAACCGTGTTGTGGGAGCACTGGAAGTTCAGACACCGTGGGCATTCGTTGGACCCGATGGACATGGCCAGCACCACCACGCCCAGGAGGTAGAGCAGCAGCAGGGCCCACTCGTTCCACAGCCAGTAGACGGGGAAGAGGGCCAGAACCAGCATGCCGATCGGCGCGTAGACCCCGACGATCTTGCTCTCCGGACCCTCCCGAGGTTCAAACAGCTTCGGGACGCCCCACCAGATGAAGCACCGGTGTGTCTTCCCGCTCATCTTGTAGTACGCGCAGTGAGGACACTTGATGGCGTACATGATCCCGGCGTGGGTCAGGCAGAGGCCGATGTAGAGCAGGGGCCAGAGGATGGAGTCCGCGTACCGCGTGAAGCCGATGAGCGCCGCCGACACGGGGATCAGGGTGAGGAGCTTGTAATACACGAAACGACCGAAGCTGGGCTCGGTCCAAAGAGCCGCACCGGGACAAGTCATGTGTCCTCCTGGTATTGTCGAACAGCCTTTCGGATTGCGGAGCTGAGGGGCGCAAACCGCCCGAAGACGTCTCCGAGATTCTTGTTGCCGTTGGTCACGATGGCGACGGCCGCACCGGTGGCACGATCACAGAACGCCACCACGCAGAAGCCCCCGCCGTGCCCCACGCACGTACCGCTGTTCCACCACCCGTAAACGTGCGGTCCGCGCCATCCGATCTGGAATCCCCGGCCGAGTTTCTGGAATATGCGAAGCGAGCGGTCGTATCCCTGCACGTTGAGATCGAGGTAGCGGTCGAGGGTCGCTCCCCGGAGGAGACGCGTGCCGTTCGCCAATTCACCTCTCGCGGCAATCATCTCGTAGAACGCCGCGAGCGTGGAGGCGGTGGTGATCATCGAGGCACCCGGAACGAGCGCCGTGAGTGTCGCCACGCCGCTGTTCTTCTCCTCGAACCTGTCGGCCACATCCGCACCGGCAACGTGATAGTGCGTTCTGCCGAGCCAGTACGTTCGGGCGACATGTTCGGCGGTGTCGGGGTCGACGACGAGGTACAAGCGGTGAAGATGACTCGGCAGGATCTCCCGCAGGAATCTGGGGAGGCTCTCGCCGGTCACACGGCGCACCAGTTCGCCAAGGATCCACCCGAACTCCCACGGATGATATGCCAGGGTACCGCGGCGGTATCGGGGACGTGCGTTCCAAATCGTGTGCTGCACGCGGCGCCAGTCCGACCATACTTCGGGAGAACTGTAGAGCGACGGCACCAACACGCCGCTCCGGTGCGTGAGCACGTCCAGTACGGTGATGTCCTCTTTGCCGAGACGGCCGAACTCGGGGATGTAACTGGAGATTTGCCGCTCCACCTCGATGATGCCCTGATCTTCGAGGGTGGCAATGGCAAATCCCACGACGGCCTTCGACGCGGACATGACCTGAAAGTTGGTGGTGGGAGTGACCGGGACGGGCTCGCCCTCCTCAGGGCGATGCCCCCGGGCGATGCCCAGGGACACGTTCAGTAGTTCCTTTCCCCCAGCCCGGACGACCATCTGGCCGCCAGGGAACCGACCGCCCTCGTGTTGTTTGCGGAAGAGGGCTTCCGCGTTTTGAAACAGGCCCTGATGTGGCACGGCTCACCTCTTCGACTGCGCCTACCGCTGCGAAGTAGGTGGACTCCGTTATCGACGGTGGTCGCGACCACCGTCGTCCGTCATTAGCGCACCAGCCAGAAGTTCAAGATATCGAGATCGATATCCAGACCTGCCGAAAACGACCAGACGATCTCCCCTCCGTCCGTCGACACGTTTACCGGCTGCGGAGCGAAAGCGTCGTCGCTGAAGGAGGGGAAGATGTTCGCTCCCGCTGCAAGCCTGCCGAACACCTTTCCGAACAGCTTAGGCCGCACCTGCAATTTCACTGGGAACGACACTTGCGAGAAGGTATCGACGTCACCCGAGAAACTGTGGAGGGCCGCTCCCAACACGACTTCGACCGGACTGTCCTTTATTGCGGCCTCTACGGTGGCCTGCGTCGTGACGATCGTGATACTCGGGTCGCTTGCAACGTCCTCGTCAAACGAGGTGCCGCCTGACACGGCGATCCGAAGACGGTGTTTCTTCTCTTCCTCCAATCGGAACGATACCGAGCCTCCTGCCTGCCGGAACTGCGGCCCACTCAGCTTGGTGATCCAGTCGATAAGCGGACCGATGCCCTGTGCCTCCGCGCGCGGTGCGGCGAGGAGGCCGAGTATCACCAGTAGACATGCACAGCGCATCATTCTTGCCATGGTTCCCTCCAAAGTGTGCGCGACATCGTATACCTCGTCAGCAACCAGGACCTTCGGTTATGAACATGGCTGCTTCTTCGAACGCATATCCAATGGTGCCTTGCCGCTCCATCACTGGCTCCTCGCCCTTGCGGTAATATGTCGTCGACTGCCGTTCCGCGTTATAGAGCACGAGGTCCGCTTCCGTCTCCACGAGAATGTAGGCTCGCTCGCCGTCGAGCAATGCCCGCTCCGAATAGTTGTTGTACAAAATGCGCCACGGCAGCGTAAGGAAAATGACGAGCATGCCGATCCCGGCCAGGCCTCCCCACCGTGTGACCGTGACGCCAGCCCCCCCTCCTTGCCGCATCCTCAGGTAGCGAAACACCCGATGCCAGGCTAGCCAGAGACACACAACCAGGATCGTCATGAAGAAGAAGTAGGATCTGTGCAGGGGGCGCGATGCGCATGACAGCACCTCGATGTCGTCCGTCAGCATTGCTGCAAGCAAGTGCCGGAACGCACCGAGTACGGCGACAGAGAGGACGGTGGCCGCGATGAAGAAAGTCTCGGCGATGGTCACCGGTTCTACGCCCTGCCACAGCTTCCGCCAGTGGCCGTATGTCCGGCGGGGCCACGTTTCCAACGTCTCGCCGATGGTGGGTAGGCGCCCGAGTCCATAGAGGGAGAATCGGATTACGAACTTCACAACCACAAAAGCCACGACGAAGACAAAGCAATAGGTGATGGGCATCGTGAGCGTCTGCAGGCCGACGATGGGGAGGTCGACTCGAGACGGGCTGAATTGGGATGGGATATCCATTTTGAGGTCGAGCGCCCTCGTGCTCAGGAATCCCATTAGCGTCAGCATCAGCAGACTGATGCCCGTCGCTGCTGTCGCGATCCCCGCCACCCGCCAGCGCGAGGTCCCCACATCGCGCGTTTCCGGTACAGCCGCATCGACACCCTCACGGGTCGGTTGGGCCACCACCCCGGCCAGCGCCTTGGCGAACTCGCCAGCGGTCTTGAAGCGATCGGCCGGGGTCTTCGCCAGAGCCCTCAACGTCACCCGCTCCAACTCGTTGGATACTGTTTCCCTGACGATTTGCAGACGCGGCACGGGTTCCACCATCTTCCTCGCCACGATGGCCTGGGCGGTGGAGCCGGTGAATGGGGGATCGCCTCCGAGCATTTCGTACAGCACGCACCCCAGGGAATAGATGTCGCTCCGTCCGTCGACCTGGCTGTCACCCCCGCCTTGCTCGGGACTCATGTACTGGGGCGTGCCGGGGGAGAGGCCCGTGGCGGTCAGGCGATCTGCGGCCATGTTGTGCACGACGAATGCCACGCCGAAGTCCGTCACGACCGCGTGGCCCGACTCGAGCATGATGTTCTCGGGCTTGATGTCGCGATGCACCACCCCACGGGCGTGGGCGTAGGCCAGCGCCTCGGCCACCTCGCTGGTGACGGTGAGGGCCTCGTTGATGTCCAGCTGTTTCTCGCGCTCCAGCTTGTCCCGGAGGGTCTCGCCCTCCACGTACGGCATCACGTAGTAGAGGAGCCCGTCGGCGTGACCCGAGTCGTGGAGCGGGAGAATGTGGGGGTGGCGCAAGCCGGCCGCGATCTGGATCTCGCGAAGAAACCGCTCGTTGCCGAGGGCCGCCGCGAGCTCGGGCCGCAGCACCTTCAGCGCCACCTTTCGGTGGTGTTTCACGTCCTCGGCGAGGTACACCGTCGCCATGCCACCGGCGCCGATTTCCCGCTCGACGCTGTACCGGTCGGCCAGGGCGGCCTGGAGTCGGTCGAGGTAGCTAGTCATTGTTCCCGCTAAGCTAAGAAGAGGGGAGCGACCTCGCGAGAACCAATCTTCAGTCGGTCGGAGCGAGGAGCCCGTACATCCGGACGTACTCCACGTCGTCCTCATCCTGCTCCATCGCCAGCACCCAGTCCGCGCCCACCGCGTCGACAAATCCCGAGTCCGGCAACTTCACCGAGCACACGAGGCGGCCGTCGTTCCCGAAGATGAGCACGGGCGGCGCCGACTCGTCCCGAGGCCGCTGGTATCCGAACACCCAGAGGCGGTCCGTGTCGTCGAACGTGAGATGGGTCACCGTGGGGAATTGCTCGGCAATCGGCTGCTTGGCGCGGAGCTCCCGATAGATCCGACGACCCTGGTCGTCTGTGGCCTCGGCGATGCGGCCGTCGAAGAACGCCGCGACGTCATCGTCGGTGACGTCCCGGTCTCCTCCGGTCCAGCGGACGATCCGGATTGGCCGTCCCGTGTAGTCGTGGATCCAGACCTCCCGCTCGGCGGCCGTGGCCACGGCGTAGACATCTCGACCGGCCGCCAGGCGAGACCTGGGCTCGAACAGCGCTCCCGCCGCGAAGCCCATCTCTTCGGAGATGATTCCCGACGTGCCGTACGGGTATTGCCCCAGCGTATCGGTGAGTTGGCCATTGGCATCGTAGCGTATCAGGTGGAGCGTGACCGGGTCGAAGCCGCGCTCGCTGGGCCGAAAGTCCCGTTGCCACAGCAACACCCCGTTCTCGGGGGTGAGACCCAGGAGCGTTGGTTGGTTCACGAACGGAGGACTGAGGCGCATGGTGCGACCCAACTCACCGGTGGTGCTCACGAGCGAGAGGTAATGTTGCCGGTAGTCCCACAGGACCAATGAGTCGTCGAGGCGTTGGAAGACGTCCCACAGGCGCAGGTACTCGTTGGGCCCCTCCCCGGTCCGACCGATGGAGAGGCGGTGGCTGCCGTCCACGTCGAAGATCCGCAGCTCGTTGGTCCCCCGGTTGACCACGGCAATGCCGCCGTCGTGGAGCCGCTTGATGCGCCACACCGTGAAGAACTGGGTCACGTCGGGGCCGTCCACCGAGCCCAGCGACACGAGGGGCTCCGGCGTGAGGGAGCACCGGGGAGCCGTCTCCAAACCGGCGGCGTTCTCCACGATCTCAATGCCGAGGCTGTCCCGCACGAGCGCACCATCGCGGCTGGAGGTGTCGCGGTCGCACGCCGCACCCCCCAGAAGTGCGACGCCCACGGTTGTTGCCGTGAGCAGCCGAGTGGGTTGGGACTTCATTGTGTCACCATCTTGCGTGAGGGGGAGATCGAGCATATTTATCATTTTATAACATATAAGTTTTTAGATGGTACTAGTAGAATCGGCAGCTTGGAGGTGATAACGCATGCCATGCAAAAGGATCCCCTGGCTCGTGGCCATCGCATTCGTCCCCGTGGGCTGGGTGGGCACCGAGGCCCAGGTACCCGTCGAGCAGCAGTTCGCCCAACTGCTCGCGTTGTTGCCCGAGGACGCCCGTGACGGCGCCGAGCTGTTGATACCCGACGGCGACGGCTTCGAGGTGTACCGGCGGGGCGAGAACCAGTTCGTGTGTGTCGCCGACGCACCGGAAGACGCGCGCTACGCCCTCACCTGCTATCACAAGTCACTCGGCGAGTTCCTCGCGTGGGAGCGGAAGTTGAGTGCGGCCGG
>JBDHHA010000154.1:0-18960 GCA_039589615.1 Gemmatimonadota bacterium | reverse complement strand
CCAGGAGGTTGACGCCGGCTTCCCGCAGCGCGCGAAGGGCCTCTTCACCCCGCCCGGCATAGTTGGGGACTTTCGTGTAGCAGTAGTTGACCTTCCGTACCCGGTCCGCCATCGGTCACCTCCTGTGCAATGCACGTTGTCCGTTCGATCCGCCATAAAGTCGCAGTCCGGCTTTCAAGATGACGTTGACGAGACACGGAGGCTAGTCGAAACGCTCTGTCGCGCGACTCCGGTCCACTCCCCCAGGCCATCCCAGAGGCAGAGTCTTCAAGGCCAAACGAGTACCCCAACTGCCGAGAAGTAGAGGAAACTCGATGAATCTAAACGTACAGCTGATCGGCGTAATGGGTTGACTCCGTGGAACTTATCCTAGCTCACCGATATTCACCGAGCCTCGGTTTCGTTAACTCTTAATCAGTAGGTTCGGGGTTCGAGTCCCTGGCGGGGTATTAAGGCAAACAGTTGTGGTGCAACAAGTTCTCAAACAGAAAGGCCGCTCCTCGGCGCGGCCTTTTCGTCGAAGGTACCCCAAAAGGGCCCCAAACTCAGCGAACCTCGCGCGATCGCAACATGCTCTTCACCAACACTAATTGTCTGTAATTACCTCCTTATATCTTGTTCCGTTCTTCAGTAATCAAGACGCTTCAATTGCCGGTGACTTTTTCATAGATGATCGTACTATCAGCGCGATTCCTCTCAATGAGTACCATGCTGCCAGCATCTCCAGGCCGGTAGTGCACGACGACGTTGACCTGATGCAGCTCACATTCCATCTGGATCTCGATAACCTCCTCTCCACTTCGCCGTTCATACATGACTTGTCCGAGCCTGGTGAGGACACCTACGGTGACAGCACGGCATAGTACAGGCGGATGCGGCGAGACACGGCGCCCACCAATCCTGAGGTCATTGAGGAAGTCAGCGACCGTCATTACTACAACCCGGACGTTCGGTGGCACATCAGACGAGGCGAATGCCTTCAAGAGACGCTCGGCCTCCCACTTGCGCAGGACGACAGAGACAACTCCATCGACGCTGGATTGCAGGGGGTCGTGAATGTTCTCAAGGGCATTTGACTTGCCAGTCTCGATCTCAATGCCAGTAGTGGGTCCATTCTTCCGCGCTAGGAGATCACTACTCGACCATTCTCCAGCGCGGCCTCGTTACACAACTGCCATCGGACGGCAATTTCTTGCTTCACGCCAACTGCTTCTCGAACCAGCATCTTGCAGATGCGGAGAATTGGGACCGTGGGAGCCCACAGCCGCTTCCTCCTCGTTCAAGGGCCGGTTAAGTTTCGCGTCAAAGAGCGGTGCGACGTAAGGAACCGCAAGTGAGCCGTATGCGGCAAGGTGTCCGACACCGCGGCCGTGGTGTTCAATTCTGGCTGTACCGCGACGACTGCCTCATGACGAAGTCAAACAGCCAATCACAAACAACGCGAAGATCGCTCAGAGACTTTGTAGAGCTGTCGCGACAGATAATGCGCCTGGCCTACCTCGCTTCTCCCCGAGTCGAGTTCCTCCGGAGATTGGCGGAGTTGTTGTTGCAGTTCTCGGGTTGTGATGCGCTCGAACTCCGTCTCTGGGGTCACATTGCGTATCGGTTGAGAGCAGTTCGCCAACCGCAGCAACAATTCATCTTCGAACCCTCAAGCCCTGACGCACTGGAGAACCGCGCGCCTGCATCCGAGGACACCGGTCTGGCCGGCTTCCACCGACTTGCACAGGATGAGCTACGTGGTACGGTGGACCTCTCTGCGCCGTGCTTTACCCCGCATGGGAGTTTCTGGACGAGTGACGTCCATGACACGATGACTCGGTACGCAGCCGGCAAGGGTGCTCGCTTGGAGGCGAACTCGGACATTAGGTCATTCTCGCTGATTCCTTTTGCCGTGGATGAAAGGAACATCGGACTCTTGCGATTGGAATCCGCCCAGCAAGGCGCATTCACCAGCGACCTGATCGAGTCCTACGAGGCTGTGGTGGAGACGATCGGGCTATCCATTGCCGAGCGGCGGGCGCAGGCAGCACTCCGCGAGAGAGTCAAGGAACTGAGCTGCCTGTACAGTATCGCCCGCGTTGCGGAGGGCGACCTTCGCGTCGGAGAGGCCCTTGATCGGATTGCCGCGCTTCTTCCGCCTGCGTGGCAGTTCCCGGAAATAGCAGTCGCCCGAATCGTCCTCGATGGGACAGCACACGAGACTGCGGATGTCGAGGCGACTCGGTCACAACAGGTCGCAAAGATTGTCGTGAACGGCGAGTATCGCGGCGAGGTCGCGGTAGGGTATGTCGATGAGGTGCGGCACGCTATCAACGGGCCGTTTCTGAAGGAAGAAGAGAGTCTGATTGAGGCCGTTGCGAGGGACGTTGGAGACTTCGTCGAAAAGCGCGAAACCGCGAAGGAACGCTCCAGGATGGAGGCGCAACTGCGTCACGCCGACCGGCTGGCCACTATCGGTCAGCTCGCGGCTGGCGTAGCGCACGAGATCAATGAGCCCTTGGGGGGCATTCTGGGGTTTGCGCAGCTGGCGCTCAAGGGTGGCAACGTCACGGAGAGCACAGCGGCCGACCTGAACAAGATCATTGCGTCCAGCCTTCATGCTCGGGAGATCGTGAACCAGTTGAAGCTCTTCGCCAGACAAGCGCCCATCCAAAAGAGCCGGACATCCGTATTCGGCATCGTGGGCAAGGCCTTGGCGTTGGTGGAGGGCCGGTGTGCCAGCGAGGGGATCGAAGTCGTCCGACGTTCCGAAGGGGATCTGCACGACGTGAACGCAGACCCAGCTCAGCTTGAGCAAGTGTTCGTTAATCTAGTGGTGAACGCCATACAGGTCATGCCCGGCGGTGGCACGCTGACGGTCGCGACGGGCTGCGATGAAAGTTCGGCGATAATCGAAGTGCAGGATTCCGGAACCGGAATGACCGATGAGGTCATGAGGCAGGTCTTCGACCCGTTCTTCACGACCAAGGATGTGGGAGAAGGGACTGGCCTCGGTCTGAGCGTGGCACATGGAATCATCACTGCGCACGGGGGCACGATCGACGTAGAGAGTGAGGCGGGCACCGGCACCAAATTCACCGTTCGACTACCCTTGGCCGCCATGCCTGAAACCGAGGGTCGGGAGGGGCCGGGGCAATGAGCGACGAGAAGGAGCGGATCCTTGTAGTTGATGATTCAGCCGATGCGCGAGAAGTCCTCAGCCGCAATCTTACCGCCGAAGGCTATGAAGTGATGACGGCGCCGAGCGTCACGGAGGCGGTGCGGATCCTTGAGGCTAGTCCCGCAGACCTCGTAATCACCGACCTGAAGATGCCCAAGGTCGGCGGGATCGATCTAATCAGACATGTGCGGGCGCGTTTCAGGGACGTTGGCGTCATCATGATCACCGGCTATGCCTCTGTTGAAACTGCGGTGGTGGCTGTCAAGGAGGGAGCGGAGGACTACCTCTCCAAGCCGTTCACCGATGCTGAGCTGCTGTCCGCGGTTCGTGACGCCCTCCAGAAGGTTCGTTTTCGCCGCGCCGCGCAGTCCTACGGAGCAATCGCACCGGTCCATTCATTTGGACTGATCGGCGAATCCGAGTCCATCCGGAGCGTCTATCAGGCCGTTGCCAAGGCCGCATCCACTTCGGCAACGGTGCTCATTACCGGAGAGAGTGGTACCGGGAAGGAGCTGGTGGCGAGAGGCATTCACTACGGGGGAGCCAGGGCTCGGGCGCCGTTTGTACCTATCAACTGCGGTGGTATTCCCGAAGGCCTGCTCGAAAGCGAGCTGTTTGGCCACGTCAGGGGCGCATTTACCGGAGCGACCGAGTCTCGGGCCGGGTTCTTCCAGACAGCGGATGGGGGCACCGTCTTCCTAGACGAGATCGCCGAAACCAGCCTGACCATGCAGGTGAAGCTTCTGCGAGTCCTTCAGGACAAGGAAATCCGCATGGTGGGCGGTAGCCAGCAGATGAAAGTGGACGTTCGGATCATCGCCGCCACCAACAAGAACTTGCTCGACCTGGTTCGGAGGCAGATGTTCCGTGAGGATCTGTACTTCCGGGTCAACGTGATCCCGATCGACGTCCCGCCCCTACGAGAAAGGGACGACGACATTCTTCTTCTCGCACGACACTTCGTCCTCAAATACTCCGAGGAGCTGGGCAACGCCGCGCCTCAATTCTCCGACGGCGTCTTGGAAGCGTTCCGCCGCTATCATTGGCCGGGCAACGTACGAGAATTGGAGAACGTGATTCATCGGCTGGTGGTAATGAGTGAGGGTCAGACCGTAGACCTTCCCGATTTACCAAACGTGATGCGGTTCTCAGCTCCGCGAAGCATCGGCCCGCAGTGCTCGCTGGCCGAAGTAGAGGCAGAGCACGTGCGCAGTATCCTGGCAAGCGTAGACGGTAACAAGACCAGGGCGGCTGAGATCCTCGGCATTGACCGCAAGACGTTGAGAGAGATATTGAAGCGCCACCCGGCTGGTTGAGAGCGTGCACAGCCGAGGGCTCGTCACCGGGGTAGAATTCCCCACCGGGGCAAAACCTCCCAGTTCTGGCCGTGGTGTCGAGTGAATCCCGAGTGCCTCTCCCATCCCTTCGACGCACCGTAACCTAATACTAAACAGAGACTTACAGAGAACGCTGGCGACCTTCTTTCTCCCTTGAGGTGCGTCAGCGACGCTAGCATGCGAATTGCTCCTGGTGTGGATCGGAAACGAGAGCTAGGAGACTCCCATGCCATCGAAGCGACCACCCCGAGGTATCTGTTCGTCCTGCGTCAACGCACCCAGCTGCATGTACGTGAGGGCGCGGAGAGGCCCGATATACCAATGCGAGGATCACAGTTCGTACATCCCGGTGGAACCGAGAGTACGCAGGAGGAGCCGGACGGTCACAGGTTCGGGTAACCCAGATAACGCAGGTAACCCCACGGCACGGCGCTCCCGTCTCCGAGGACTGTGTGCCAGCTGTGGCTACGCGGAGACGTGTTCATTGTCGCACTCCGAAGGGGGTGTCTGGCACTGCGAGGAATACGAATAGGCCAGCTTGACACCGCCTACAACGGTGAGAGGCAAGGACAAGATGGGAACTCGCATTAACCCAGAGGGCGTCTTCCAGATCGTAGATCGACACAACCACAGGCAGGGCGCACTCATCTCGATACTCGAAGACGTCCAAGCCGAGTACAACTACCTGCCGGAAGCAGCGCTCAAGATCGTCGCAAGCAGAACAGGGCGTCCACTTGTCGACGTCTACGGCGTCGCGACGTTCTATCGGGGCTTCAGCCTGAAGCCTCGGGGCGCCCACTTGGTCTCCGTCTGCATGGGCACGGCATGTCACGTGCGCGGGGCGCCAAAAACTCTCGAGGGCTTTGAGGCATGCTTGTACGTGAAGGCCGGCGAGACGAGCGAAGACCGGGAGTACTCCTTGTCGACGGTGAACTGCCTCGGGGCGTGCGCGCTGGGTCCGGTGGCGGTCGTTGACGGCGAGTACTACCGCAATGTCAAGGAGAATGACGTCAACGGTATCCTCGGGCGCGCGTCGCGGATCAACGGGGCCCCCAAGATGACAGACGACGAACGAGTGTTCGGTGTGAGTGTGGCCTGCCCGAACTGCAATCGGAGTTTGATGACTCACGAGCACCTGTTGGATGGGCAGCCGATGGTTCGCATTACCGCTTCGTTCGGCCGGAAGCACGGCTGGTTTCGATTGAGCAGCCTGTATGGAGACTACCGGGTACAGAGTGAATACGAGATCCCGGCGGGAGCCATAATCCACTTCTTCTGTCCCCAATGCCACGCGGAGTTCAAATCCACCAGGATCTGTCCGAACTGCGATGCCTTGATGATCGTGTTGCTGGTCAGGGGGGGCGGAACGATTCGGTTCTGTTCACGCAGCGGCTGTAAAGAACACATGTTGGATCTCGGCGTATGACGGCTGCGCATGCGGTGAGTTGCGTCCACACCCTGTGAGAAGAGCGAATGCGGGAAAACTATCACCAGACACCCCAATGCCAGAATGCCAAGACTCAGCACGATCGGTGAACTAGAGCAACTGCGGGGTCGGATACGCGACGACGCGAGTGTCCCCAAACCGGGCATCACCGTGTGCGCCGGTACGGCCTGCCAAGCTAGCGGTGCCAACGACGTTCAGCGCGTTTTCAAGAGACACCTCATCGAGCACAATCTCGTAGACCAAGTAGCGCTGCGCATCACAGGATGTCAGGGTTTCTGCGAGATGGGGCCCTTCGTTGTAACAGAACCACAAGATGCCTTCTATCCGAAGATCAGCACGCATGAGGTCCCTGCGATAATCGACGCAGCCGTTTCGGGTGAGTTAGTACGTGATCTTCTGTACAGGAATCCCACCACGGGCGAGGTCTGCTGTTGTCTTCACGACGTACCGTTCTTCGCCGGACAGCAGCGCACGCTGTTGGGGAAGAACCAACGGCTCGATCCCATCAGGCTATTCGGCTACATCGCCGAGGGAGGTTACGAGGCGCTCGCCAAGGTGCTGGTGGGATACACACCCGAGCAGATCATCGCCGAGGTCAGACAGTCAGGGTTGCGCGGCCGCGGCGGCGCGGGGTTCCCAACTGCCGAGAAATGGGAACTTGCACGGCGCCAGGGGGGTGATGGGAAGTACGTCGTGTGCAATGCTGACGAAGGGGACCCTGGGGCGTACATGGACCGCAGCATCCTCGAGGGAAATCCCCACAGCGTGATCGAAGGCATGATCATTGGTGGAATAGCCGTTGGCGCGACCGAGGGTTTCGTGTTCGTGCGACATGAGTATCCGCTGGCCATCAAACACGTATTGATCGCTCTGCGATTGGCCCGCGAATTCGGACTTCTTGGCAAGGATATCCTAGGTGCAGGGATAGACTTCGACGTCAGCATCGTGAAGAGCGCCGGCGCCTTCGTGTGCGGCGAGGAGACCGCCCTGATTCGTACAATCGAGGGCGCTGTGGGCGAGCCACGACAGAGACCGCCTTTCCCCACAGATAGCGGCATCAACGGGAGGCCTACCTGCATAAACAACGTGGAAACTTGGGCCAACGTCCCGATCGTCATAGCCCAGGGAGGAGACGCTTACGCTCGTGTTGGGACGTCGACCAGCAAGGGGACCAAGGTGTTTTCGGTAGTCGGGAAGGTCAAGAACACGGGCTTGGTCGAGGTCCCGATGGGCACATCGATCAAGGAGATCGTCTACGACATCGGAGGTGGCCCCCTAGAGGGTGGCAAGATCAAGGCAGTACAAATAGGAGGGCCCTCCGGCGGGTGCATCCCCCATTGGCACTTCGACTTGCCGATCGACTACGAAAGTCTGAACCAGGCGGGTGCCATCATGGGATCGGGCGGCATGATCGTCATGGACGGCAACACCTGCATGGTGGATGTCGCCAAGTACTTCATGGCCTTCCTCAAAGATGAGTCGTGCGGCAAGTGCTTTACGTGTCGCAAGGGGACACAGCGGATGTGGGAGATCCTCGACGACATCACATGCGGCCGGGGCACACTTGCACACCTGGATCTCCTCGAGGAACTCGGCAGGACGGTAGCAGACTCGAGCATGTGTGGCTTGGGACAATCAGCGGCCAATCCGGTTCTCAGCACGTTGCGCTACTTTCGCGATGAATACGAACGGCACGTAATCGACAGGAGGTGTGATGCCTTCGTATGCAAAGGGCTCACCGGGGCACCGTGCCAGGCAGCATGCCCGGTGGGGACCGAGCCATGGCGTTACGCCGCGCTCATCGCGCGAGGCGAATACGAAGAGGCGTATTGCGTGATTCGAGAGGCGAACCCCTTCCCGTCGGTGTGCTCGCGGGTGTGCGACCACAAGTGCGAGCAGCGGTGTCGCCTCGGCGTCACCGGACAAGAACCCGTGGCGCTTCGTGCTCTCAAGCGGTTCGTCACCGATCGCGTCGACCCAGGCGTTTACAGGCCCGAGCGCTATCCTGACCCAGCCGCGGTGGGGAGGCGGGTGGCGGTAATTGGAGCCGGCCCGGCGGGGCTGACGGCGGCCCACTACCTCTCCCTCAAAGGCTACAAGACCACCGTGTTCGAGGCTGAGGACCGTCCGGGAGGGATGCTCGTGTCGGGTATTCCGCCCTACCGACTCCCACGTGACGTCTTGCAGAAGGAAATCGATGCGCTGATCGACGAGAACGTGACACTTCGTTGCACGACCGCGTTGGGCCGCGACTTCACGCTCGACAGCCTCTTCGACGACGGCTACGAAGCGGTCTTCCTCGCCACCGGGGCACACCGCAGCAAGCAAATGGGGATCGACGGCGAAGACCTTGCCGGCGTGTACCCGTCCATCGAGTTCCTCAAGGCCTGGAACCTTCGGGGCGAGGCTCTCGCCCGAGGCAGAGTCGGTGTGATCGGAGGCGGCAACTCCGCCCTGGACGCAGCTCGTGTGGCACGTCGTCAGGATGAGGTGAGCGAGGTCACGATCTTCTATCGCCGCACGCGGCAGGAGATGCCCGCGTTCAAGGAAGAGATCGAAGGCGCGCTTGAAGAGGGTGTGAGACTGAAATTGCTGACATCTCCCACGAGCTTGCATGGTGAGAAGGGACGTCTCGCCGCCGTCGAGTTCATCGACAACCAGTTGGGCGAAGTGGATTCCAGCGGCCGGCGCAGGCCTGTTGCCAAGCCCGGAACGGACCATCGCGTGCCGCTCGACACCCTCATCGTGGCCATTGGTGAGGAAGCGGTCGATGTCGGAGCCGAGCACACCGCCGGGATCAAGATGAAGAATGGAGCGGTGGTCGTCGACAAACGCACGCTGACATCCGGACGGTCCGGTGTCTTCGCCGGCGGTGATGTGGTAACGGGGCCGAACACCGTCATCGATGCCATCGCGGCCGGCAAGCGTGCAGCTGAGATGATCGATCGATATCTGCGGGGTCAGGAGCAGCTTCCACCAGAGGAGCCCCATATCCCAACAACACATGTTGAGCCGGACAACAGCGAACCAGACGCGGGCGACCCGGTACCGAGGGTCAAAGTCACCACAATGCCTACAGCGAAGCGTAGCTACAGCTTCGCGGAGATTGAGGGGTCGATGACGGCCGAGGAGGCGGCTCGGGAAGCGAGGCGGTGCCTGAGATGCGACCTGGAGTTCACCAGCAGTGTGGAGGCCGAAAACACCAGCCGGGCGACAAGCGGAGGCCATAGATGATCACGCTCAACATGAACGGATGATCACGCTCAACATGAACGGAGTGACCGTTCAAGTGGAGCGGGGCATGACGCTCCTTGAAGCCGCGCGGTTTCTGGGATTCCCGATCCCCACTCTGTGTCATATGGAGGGGTTGTCCCCCTATGGGGCGTGTCGGCTTTGTCTGGTGGAGATCGGTGAGGATGCTAAATCAAAATTGGTCAGTGCGTGCACCTACCCGGCGGTGGAGGGGCTCACGGTTCGAACTGCGTCGTCGCGGGTGGTCCGGACGCGGAAGATGATCCTCGAGCTTCTGCTGGCATCCTGCCCGCAGTCGAAGACTATTCAAGATCTCGCCGCGGCACACGAGGTACGGCAGCAGCGATTCCGTCAGGAGTACGAGGATTGCATTCTCTGCGGCCGGTGCGTGCGCATGTGCGAAGAGCAGATGATGGCCAAGGCCATCGGCTTCCGCGGACGGGGCGAGAACCGCAGTATCGGTACGCCGTTCGATATCAAGTCAGACGTTTGCAGGCTGTGTGGTGCTTGCCTCTATGTATGCCCGGCCTGCGAGCTCAGGTGCACCTACACAGAGCCTGAGAAGGCGATCTGCGGCGGCTGCGCCAATCTCAGTCCTCCGTGCGTCGACCGAAACGAGTTCGACGACATGATGTGCTACCTGACGCCCTGTGTTGCCTGTGACATCGGCGGCGCAAAGGTTGAGTCTACGCCCAAGGAGTAAGGCGATGTCGCTTTCCAGAATAAATTCATCAGCTGCAACCCTCACCAAGAACCGGACCGATGGCTCGATCTCGCCAATCTCGGGCATGTGTGTCACCTGTGTGGATGGCTGTGTCGGCATGTGCGAAATCGGCAAATCCGCGTTCCGCGGCCATGAGGTCATCTATCCGCAGCCATTCGGAGTCGTCACCACGGCGTCCGAAAAGGACTATCCCGTCGACTACTCACACCTCAACATCATGGGCGGTGTGGTTGGGGCTCAAGGTGTCGAAGCCGACAGTGACAAGGCCGTGTTCCCGGCGGTGAACCTCGAGGTCAAGTTCGGTCACGACCAGGGACTGAAGTTCCGGTACCCATGGATCATTCCAGGAATCGGATCCACTGACGTTGCCAAGAACAACTGGGAAGGTCTGGCCATCGGCTCGGCTTTGGCGGGAACGGGACTCACTATCGGGGAGAACGTCGCCGGGATGGATCCCGCCGCGGTGATCGAGAATGGACAGGTCGTCGACACCGTCGATCTCAAGCGGCGCGTTCAGCTCTTCAAGGAGCATCAGCGGGACGGCTACGGCGCGATAGTGGTTCAGACTAACGTTGAAGGTACTCGTTTGGGCGAACACGAGTACGCCATCAACACACTCGGTGTCGAATGCGTCGAGATAAAATGGGGGCAAGGCGCCAAGAACATCGGTGGCGAGGTCAAGGTCAAAGACCTCAAGAAGGCACAGATGCTGTACGACCGAGGATACATCGTTCTCCCGAACCCCACTAACCCCAATGTCATCAAGGCGTTCGAGGCAGGAGCGTTTAAGGAGTTCGAACGGCACTCCCGCGTCGGAATGGTCACGGAAGAAGCCTTCGCGAAACGGGTCGAATACCTCCGTGAGTTGGGTGCCAAATACATCTTCCTCAAGACTGGTGCGTATCGGCCCGCGGCGCTGGCACAGGCGCTGGGATACTCCTCCCGGTACGGGATCGACCTGGTGACCATCGACGGGGCTGGCGGCGGTACGGGCATGAGTCCCTGGCGGATGATGAACGAGTGGGGTGTGCCGGTGCTGGAGTTGCACTCATTGGTCTATCAATATGCGTCTCGTCTCGCGGCCAAGGGAAAACATGTCCCGGCAATCGCGCTGGCAGGTGGTTTCACGTTCGAGGATCAGATCTTCAAAGGCCTGGCCCTCGGCGCACCATTCGTCAAGCTCATCGGGATGGCAAGAAGCCCGTTGGCAGCCGCTATGGTGGGGAAGACCATCGGGCGTACCATCGAGGCTGGTCAGATTCCAGTCTACGTCGAGAGGTTTGGCAGAACGCGGGATGAGATATTCGTCACCGCACATGCACTGCGTGAGGAATTGGGTGCGAAGGAATTTGAGAGAGTTCCAGCAGGTGCGCTCGGATTGTACACATACTACGAGCGGTTGGGCCAGGGACTGCGCCAGCTGATGGCGGGCAGTCGGAAGTTCTCACCGGAGTTTCTGTCCCGTGACGATCTGGCCGCGCTGACACGGGAGGGTGCGGATGTCACGGGCCTTCCCTACGTCATGGACGTGGACAAGGCGCAGATAGACGAGATTCTGGGCGTGTAGTCATCATGTTGGACGCCAGATCCCCTCCTCTGACAAGTGAATCTTCATGGGTACCGACGGTACGCGAAACGTGCCGCACACGGGGCAAAAACCTCACAGCCAGATATTCTGCTCCAACTCTGTGACTCAGCCTATACGTAGGGAGCGGAGTCCCAAGCCTAAGTCCGGATGAGGCTTGAGCCCCCCGGGGCCTAATCCCTGTCGGGGGAAATGTCGGGGGACTGCGGTTTCACCTGACGCCCTTTGGCTCCGAAATCCTGCCGAAGACAGGCCCTTGTATGGAAGGAAAGAGAACCGGACGACTGCGACCCACTTTCTCTTAATCAGTAGGTTCGGGGTTCGAGTCCCTGGCGGGGTACTGAGACAGGGCCGGCATCCTAGATGCTGGCCTTCGTTGTATCAGTTCGGGGTTGATCTGCACACGGCTGCGCCGTGTTTGATCCGCTCACCTCGGGTCGCCCGCATAAGCGGGCTCGCTCGGTTCGCGTCGAGTCCCTGGCGGGGTATACACTAACCACGTGCACTGCAACAAGTTTTGATTCTCGAAGGTCGCTCCTCGGAGCGGCCTTTTTGTCGAAGGTACCCAAAAGGGCCCCAAACTCAGTGAACCTCGCGCGATCGTAACGGACGTCGCATCTTATAAAGTTATGTCGGACACGGTGGCACTTCACCGTTCATCTACGGAGGGGATTGACTCGATGCCCAGAGTCCTGCTCACCAGCGTCTGCCGTCCCCTGGGGGTCCGCTACGGCGATTCCCCGAGCGTCGGGTACGAGCTGCTCCACGAACAGGTGACCCGCGCCCAGGGTCTGTTCAGCCCCCGTTCTCACCATATCCAGTTCTCGCTGGACTACATCGGCGAGAACCTCGAGGCCCCCACCACGGTGCTCCAGTATCCCACACGGAGGGAACTCGTCCGGGAGCTCAGGCGCGGGTATGAGGTCGTGGGTGTGTCGTTCGTCCTGGCCACCTACCACCGCATGAAGGAGGTTGTGGCTCTGGTCCGGAGACATTCGCCGCGGTCGAAGATCGTGCTGGGCGGATACGGGACAGTGGCGCCTGACGAGATGCTTCGCCCCTACAGCGACTGTATCTGCCGCGATGAGGGAGTAGGGTTCATGCGGCGCCTCTTGGGCGAACCCGAGATCCAGATGCCGTACCGCCACCCGCTGATCATCAACCCTTTCCGGGTGTTCGGGAAGGACGTGTCGCGGACAGGGATCGTGTTCGGCGGCCTGGGATGTCCGAACGGGTGCGACTTTTGCTGCACCTCGGCTTTTTTCAAGCGCAAGCACATCCGCCTGCTTCCCACGGGGGCCGACATCTACCGGGTGATCGAACGCTACCTCGAGGTCGATCCTCAGCTCGCCATCCTGATACTGGACGAGGATTTTTTGCTGAACCGCCGCCGGGCGATGGAGTTCCGGGAGTGTGTTCTCCGGGGTGGGAAGCCTCTCTCTATTTTTGTGTTCGCCAGCGTCCGGGCTGTGAGCCGGTACACGGTGACCGAGATACTCGAGATGGGGATCGACGGGATGTGGATCGGGTACGAGGGAACGCGGTCGGGCTATGCGAAACAGGCGGGCCGGCCGGTCGAGGAGATCTTCCGTGAGTACCGTGAGCATGGAATCAGCATCCTGGCCTCCATGATCGTGGGCTTCCCCTACCAGACGCCTGAAATCATCGAAGAAGAGCTGTCGGGCCTCCTCGCGCTGCGACCGGTTCTCGCACAGTTCTTGATCTACGGCCCGTGTCCCGGCACCCCCTTCTACGACCAAGTCGTCCGGGAGGGCAAACTCCTTCCGGCGGTGGCCGAGGATCCCGAATTGTTCTATCGCCGTGGGAGCGGGTTCTACGCGATGGTCAGCCACCCATCGATGACGTCCGAACAGATCGAGGCGGCCCAACAGCGTTGCTACGAGGAAGATTTCCGGAGGTTGGGACCGGTCCTGCACCGTTCGGTGGAGCGGTGGCTGGACGGATACCTCAAGCTCCGGGGGTCCCCGAGCGCGTTTCTCCGCGCCAAGGCGGAGCGGATCGCGGCCGACCTCAGGCAGGCTTACCCCGTGTTCTTGGCTGGCAGGTTGTTCGGCCCGACGGTGCTGGTCCGGCGTTGGATTGGCAGGCTCCAAGAGCGGGTCTACGAAGCGCTGGGGAATCCCACCTGGAAGGAGCGTCTCCAGTCGGTAGCGGCGGTGGGCTTGGCTTCCTGGACGGGACTTACGCTCAAGTTGGGTCTCTTCCAGCACCCGCCCCTTGTGAGGCATACGTTCAGAATGCCGGACGCTTCCCCCGGGCGGGCTTGGGGGCGCTTGCGCGGTGAGGATCCTGCAGGGTCCTCGATCCAGGTCGAGCGCCGACCCGCGTCGACGGTGTGGGTGCGTCTCGAGGGGCGGCTGCTGGCAGCGGCAGCCGGACGGTTCGTCGCGGATCTGCGGGCGGTCCTGGCACGCCGGAAGGATCGAGTGGTGCTGGACCTGGGCCGTCTGGCGAGCCTGGAGGACGGCGCGGTGGGCGAGCTGGTAGCGGGGCTAGAGGGTCATCGTGATCGAATCCGCATCATTCTCCCCCGCATGGGAGAATTCGCGGCCTTGGCGGCGATCTTTCCTCTCTACCGGTAACCTGCCGGAGGCCGACTCAAACCCCGGACCCGGCGTTTGACGGGTACTGTGTGCTGCGGCTGTGGTTCAGCGGTCTCGACCCCAGGCTGTTGACTTGCATGGCGGCGATGGTACTGGGATTACACCTGACGTGGCGAAGACCACGTGTGCCAGTAACTGTGTCAGTTACACAATGCAAAGTCTGGCATTTTGACTCTTCAAGTCCGGCAACGGACGACACGACCCCGCGGTTTGAAGGCAAGTTGCCGGGGTTTCATGCCAGACTTGATCCGGCTCTTAATCAGTAGGTTCGGGGTTCGAGTCCCTGGCGGGGTACTGGGTCAACTTCCAGAGCGGCTTTCACTTAGTGGAAGTCCCCTCTCTGCCAATATGAGTGAGACACCTTACCTGCTGTAGTTTAGTGTAGAGGGCGACCAAGGAGACGGAGATGGACACGGTGATGATAGCGTCCTCTGGAGGTCGAGGTTTTGGCCAAGGCCAAGCGGCGGCGTTTCACGCTGGAGTACAAGAGACGGATTCTGCGGGAGGCGGATCGATGCCGTGAACCGGGAGAGATCGGAGCGCTGCTCAGACGGGAGGGGTTGTACTCCTCGCACGTATCGGCCTGGCGAGCGGCCCGGGAGCGGGGGGAGCTGGGAGGCCTGGGTGGACGGAAGCGAGGGCCGGAGGCGAAGCCGCCCGACCCGAGCGCGAAACGGATCGCTGAGTTGGAGCGCGAGAACCGGCGTCTGCGGCATCGGGCGGAGCGGGCCGAGGCGCTGGTGGAGGTCCAAAAAAAACTTTCCGAGCTGCTGGGGATCGAACCGCCACCGAGCGACGAGAGATCGTGATGTTGAAGATCGCCAAGGTGGGACCTCGCCTGGGGATGCGGGCCACCTGCAAGGCCCTGGGGGTGGCGCCAGCGAGCTACTACCGCTTCTGCAGGCCCCGATCGCCAACCCGGCCTCGCTCTTCGCTGCGGGCGCTCTCTTCACAGGAGCGCCAGGACGTGCTGGACGTTCTCCACGAGCCACGCTTCGTGGATCTGGCTCCGGCCGAGGTATACGCCACGCTCCTGGACGAGGAGCACTACCTGTGCTCGGAACGCACGATGTACCGGATCCTGGCGGCCAACCACGAGGTGCGCGAGCGCCGGGACCAGCTCCGGCACCCGAGCTACGCGGCGCCTGAGCTGATGGCCACGGCGCCGAACGAACTCTGGAGTTGGGATATCACGAAGCTGAAGAGTCCGGCGAAGTGGGCGTACTACTACCTGTACGTGATCCTGGACGTCTACAGCCGCTACGTGGTGGGATGGATGGTGGCGCAGCGGGAGTCGGCGACGCTGGCCGAGCGGTTGATCGAGGAGACGTGCGAGCGACAGGGAGTGACCGACGGGCAGTTGACGCTGCACGCCGATCGCGGGCCATCGATGCGATCGAAGACCGTGGCACTGCTGCTCTCGGACCTGGGTGTGACGAAGACGCACTCGAGGCCGTACACGTCGACCGACAACCCGTTTTCGGAGGCGCAGTTCCGGACGATGAAGTACCGGCCGGCGTTTGCGGACCGGTTCGGATGTCTTCAGCACGCGCGCAGCTTCTGCGGGCCGTTCTTCGGCTGGTACAACAACGCACACCGGCACGGCGGACTCGCGATGCTGACGCCCCGGGACGTCCACCACGGCCTCGGCGCCCGCCGGCTGGCCAACCGGGCGGCGGTCCTTGCCACGGCCTACGTGGCGCATCCAGAGCGGTTTCCGCACGGGGTACCCACGCCGGGCGCCCTGCCGCAGGCCGTCTGGATCAACAAACCGGTCGAATGCGGGTGCGAAGAAGAAAGCGAACTCGCAGGCTGCGCTGTGAGCGCCGATCTCGAGTCGCCGAGAGGTAGGAGTAGGTAGGAGTACCCCCGACCCCAAAGTGGGTAGACCACGCGAGGAGGAGATGTCACTCGTGGTTGCTCACTAAACTCAGGACCGTCGGTGTCTCACTTTCATTGACAGGCCCCGGCGTGCGGCCGCGAACACACAACCCCTTGTTGAGCGGGGAACAGCAGCGGCGTCAGCGGAGGCTCGTGAAACCTCCCAACCTCTCCCGCAGCTGAGTCTCGTCGGCCGCTCCCGACACACCGAACATCCCCGAGTCCGTGCGTGTGACACCCACCAAGCCGCTGTAGGGAACCTCCCGGAAGAGGACCGTATGCCCGTTGTACTCGAAGGACTCCCACCGGTCGGCCAGCGCGTCCCAGACGGTAGAGGCGGCCGAGGGAAGTACGACGAACCCTTCCCAGCTTTCGCCCTCACCTCCCTCATAATCGGCGAAGAGGCAGTCCGTGAGTTCCGGCAAGCCCAGGAGCGAGCCCGGCTGGTACCCTTCCGAGCCGGCCATCTTCCCCTCTTCGGGTAACAGCGAGAACTCCTCGGGCATGACCGCCTCCCCGGGAAGGGAGGCCGCCAGTCCCTGCAATAGCTGGCGGCCCTCGGACTCGGTGAGTTCGCCTTCGTAGACGTTCACCTTTGCGTATGTGCTTCCCTTTACCATGAGAGCCTGGTAGGGGGGCGAGACGGTCGCCACGGTGGCGCCAGTGAGAGTCTCACCTCCCCCGGCGCTCTCTTGTTTGAACGCCCCTACCGCTCCCAACGGGGAAGCCATCTCATAGAGATCCACGGTGACCGACACCCCCGCCGCCGACATGTCCGCCGTCGTGCACGTTCGGACCCCGTACTCCACGAAGAGCACGGCGGCGCCGTTGATGTACTCCCACAGCGTCTCAGCGTTGTAGATCCGCACCTCCCCGGCCTGTGTCCAGCCCTCCACTTGGGGAAAACCAGATGGCCCTCCGGCGCAGGATGCAGTGAGGGCCGAAGTGGCAAGAGCCGTCGATAATGCGATCCGGTGTGTTCCGTTGAGTCTCACGTCGTCACCCCTTCTGCCTAGGCCAGAGTCAGAAGGTTGTGGACTTGAAGCATGTTGGGTTGGATGTCCAGGCCGTACCGACACGCACCGGCACAAAGTCCCGCGCAGTCCCTGCAGGGCGCCGCACCGGAGCCGTCGAGGGCCGCATACTCGGACATGGCGTGCCGTTCCTGGCCCTGTACCTCGAAATAGTAGGCGTACCGCATGATGTTGCTGACCGGGACATTCGACGGACATCTGTCCATGCACTCCACACACCCGTGGCGGCAGTACTGGGTGTCCAGTGCGGAGCGGGACTCCTGAAGCAGTCCGCGCGCG
The DNA here is from genome assembly GCA_039589615.1 of Gemmatimonadota bacterium. GTDB lineage: Bacteria > Gemmatimonadota > Gemmatimonadetes > Gemmatimonadales > GWC2-71-9 > B3T1B10. The sequence continues at coordinate 1,634 of JBDHHA010000154.1, read as the reverse complement.
GGGGCGGTGAGCTGAGTGCCTGAAAGAGCCACGATCTTGTCGACAAAATCGAAGTTCCAAGCCGAAATGCACGCAGTGTGCATGTCCGGGTTCTGAATCACCCATTGGATGCTGGCCAATTGAAGGCCCTCTTCGTTCTCGATCCCGTACTGCTCCGCGAAGCGCTGCGTCCTCTCCACGAACTCGTTCTGTGCATCGGAATAGACCCGTAGTTCCCGCAGCGCCGCCGCACGGCTCGTTCCGGCCCGCAACATGGCGTCGAGGTATTGCCGGAAGACCTCAGTGAGGTTTTCGGGATCGAACGGCTCGGCCCTGAGCTTCCCGGGGGCGGTTTTCATTGCCGTCGTCCCCACGTTGTTGGCTTTGGACGATGCGATAATCCGGTCGCCTTCGGAGTGGTTCAAGAAGTTGTACACCAGGAGCAGTACGTCGAACCGGCCGTCCTCCGCCGCAGCACAGAGGACGTCGGCCGTCCCCGTCTGATCGGTCGCCTCGGGACCGTGGTAGGTCACCCCGGTGAACCTTACCCTCCCCTCGGCTTTGAGCTGGTCCATAGCGGTGTGGTATCCCGGGTGGTTCAACGCCTCCACTCTGCTGACGCTACTCATCATGTACGCGTCGATATACTCGGTGCCCAGCCGCTCCAGGCTCTGACGGGTCCTCGCGAGCACCGTCTCTTCGTCGTCCTGGGGTCTGAAGTAAGCCTTCGTTGAGATGAAGATTTGTTCCCGGTCGATATGCTGAAGGGCATCCCGTATGGCGCGTTCGGAGGCTCCGTTGGCATAGGCCTCCGCCGTATCGATGTAATTGATCCCTTTGTCGAAGGCATACCGGACCACATTGGCCTCTCTCAAGAAGCTTGCGCCAAGGCTGATGTCGGACACCCTGAAGCCGGTGCGCCCGAGGATCCGGTAACTTTGAATGCGGCCGTCTTGGGTTGGTTGGACGGGGAAGAGGGCTGATGCTCTGGAGGACTCTGAGAGGGCCTTGCTCTCCGGGATTGGGGCGCGACCCAATACCACCCCTCCCGCTAGCGCAGCACCGCCTGACTTGACGAAATCCCTCCGTTTGATCCGAGTCCGATCACGGTCCGCGCGAGTCTTCTTTTTCATGGCACGGCTCCTAGTTTTGGTCGAGTTTCTCCTCCGAAACCGCAGGCATGAGAACCAAAGGAGGGTCCTTCCTCTCCCTGCCTGCAAACGCATGAAATACCGTTGAGTACACCTTCAAATATACTGCAGAGGGCGGGCAGACATGCGTGCACCGCTGGCGTTGTCCGCCTTCTGGCGGGGTACTTCCTTAACACGCTGCACCGCAACATGTTCTCAAAACAAAAGGTCGTTCCTCGGAGCGGCCTTTTTGTCGATGGTACTCCAAAAGGGCCCCAAACTCAGTACACCTCGCGCCATCCTAGCCGAGGTTACATCTTACCCAACGATGACGCACACCTTCGAACGACTGAAGGCTGCCCTCGCCCACCGCTCCACCATCGGGGGGGACTCGGTGCCGGCGGAATGGCTACGGTCTACCTGGCCGAGGACCTCAAGCACAAACGCAAGGTGGCTGTGAAAGTGTTGCGCCATGAACTCGCCTGAGGAGATAACCGTGAACCTACCCGGCGTCGTTCTGTCCGC
>JBDHHA010000153.1:0-9476 GCA_039589615.1 Gemmatimonadota bacterium | reverse complement strand
TCACCTACATCGACCCTGACATCATGATTCTGGACGGCCGGAGGAAGGGCTGATGGCTGACGGAACCATCTGGATTGAGAACGAATCCCTTCCGCTGCTGCTGAAGGCCTGGAACGAGATAGACGAGGAGGAAGCGCTTCGGGTCGACGGCGACCGGCGGTTGATGGTTCGCTCCTATAGCGAGCTCATCGCCCAGGACCCGAACGGCAACGACATCCAGCTGTTTGCAGAAGCGGCTGGGCAGCTCGGCGTCTCCCTCTATGGGTGGGATGGGTCGGCGCTTCAGAGGCTCCTCCTCGAGGCGGACCAGACTCTCAGGCAGCAGCACGTTCTGTGGGACCCGAACGCCGGACCTGCCGCTCCCATCAGGTGGAGAGGGGAGACTGCAGGAGAAGCCACGGTTGCGCTCTATGGGGAGGATGCCGGCGGCACGATTGACCGGCTGGTGGTGAACCCCATTGCGGTGACCTCGACGCCGGCCTCGCAGGACAGGAGGCCGGTGGAGGCTGTGGCGGTGCCGGCTGCGGTGGCGGACATCTGGGCGCCCGGGCTCACGAGTTCCGAGTACATGGATGTAGTTTTCGAGGTGGTCAATGTGGACGGTACGAACGACGCTGTTCTCGAGGACTTCGGGGTCGACTACGGCAACGACGCAGGTGCCATCGACCGCTACTTCGGGAGAGAGATTGCGTTCCCCGCTGGAGAGGTGGGACAGCACTTCGGTCCTCACCGCATCTGGGGAGATGACGCCATTATGGCAGAGGCGAACTTCGCCAACCGGCTCGAGGTTCACGTCTACATAGTGGAGGAGGGGACCGCCCTGTGATAAAGCATCACCACGACGAACTCATCAAGCGGTACGTGCCGCGGTTGGAGTGGCTCCAGAACGGCTGGATGGATAAGACCGACGTCACCATTTCCTTCACCAATGGGACGAGGGTCTTTGAGATTGCGCCTGCCGCCTCCTACTACGATTATTATGTGAACGGCCACAGGCACCGGTCGAACGGCGACACGATAACGATTGCCAACTCAGACGGTCAGCACTGGATTTACTACGACGACGACGGAACGCTTTCGGAAATCGTGGGTCCTTCTCACGCTCAAGTCGAGGACCTCATTCGAGAGAATTGCTTGGTGGCTGCGGTCTACTGGAACACCAACACTTCCGAGGGTTATCTCTTTGACGAACTCCACGGGATGACAATGGCGCCCGAGACCCATCACCTCTTCCATGATTGTATTGGAATGCTGTGGGCTGAAGGTGTTGGGCTGACGAATATTCTGGCGGACCAGAGTGGAGCCCTGAACACTCACTGCCAATTTGGAAACGGAGACGGACTCGTCTACGACGAGGACAACCAACATGAAATCAACACCATCGCTTCAACAACCGGCTATGAGTGCTTCTGGTGGGACGGAACCCGCTGGCAGTGGGACACCAATGCTGGGTATCCCTTCTTGGTTGGAGGAACTCCACGAGCTCAGTACAACAATTATGGAGCCGGAACCCTGGTTGAAGTCGGTAACGCTAACTTCTGTCTCACCCACCTCTTCGCTACTGCAGCGGAAGATGACAACCCAATCATCGTTGTCGGGCAGACAGAATACACTACCATAACCGCAGCACGGGAGGGAGCGGCGACGGAGATTTCCGCTATCCTGCTCGAGGGTCTTCCCTCTCCCGAGATGAAGCCGATGGGGACGGTCATTCTTCAGTCGAGTAACGCCTACGGAAATGCGATGCAGACGAGGATTCGTTCGGCAACTGGGGGCCATGATTACGTCGATTGGAGGACCAATCCTATCTCTCCTGGAGGAGGAACCGTAACGGACCATGGTTCCTTAGGAGGGCTTGGTGATGACGACCACTCTCAGTACCTCAAAGAGAAGGCGTCGGGCGGGGCGGCCTCCGAGATACCGGTCCACGACCACTCGGCGGCGGCAGAGGCGGGGCAGCTGGACCACGGCGCCGCGTTGACTGGGCTCGCCGATGACGACCATTCGGCCTATCCGCTGGTGACGAACTTCGAGGTGGACCGGGCTACCATCGTCACAAACTGGACAGACCTAACTGATGCCGGCGCAACTACGTTGCATAAGCACGACCATGGCGACCTAGACGGTTTTGCGGATGACGACCATACGCAGTATCTCATCGGCCGCACGACGATGTGCCGCGTCCATCACAACGCGAATCAAAACGTGAACAACGCGACGGTCACCACCCTGGCGTTCAATCAGGAGAGGTTCGACCCGGATGGTATACACGATACGGCGGTGAACAACTCGCGCATTACCCCAGGAACAACAGGAACCTATATTGTGGGGGCCAACATTCAGTACGCAACGGACGCCGGCGCTACAGGTTCTCGAGACATCCTGATAGACTTGAACGGAGGCGGCGTCTACGTCGGGCACGCCAGACAAAAGTCCGGCACCAACAGCGACTCCGTAAACTGCAATGTTCTCTGGAGGACCGCCGCCGGAACAGACTATTTCGAAATCGACGCCTACCAGACCTCGGGCGGAGCGCTGAACGTGAACAACACGGCCAGTCGGAGCCCAGAGTTCTGGTGCATGAGGGTTCAATGAAGAGAGACTATCCTAAAGAGGTGAACCCCGAGCTCCTTCATGAGGAACTCGAAGCCATTCCAGGGATGCTGACGATTGAGGACCGGGAAGGGTTCGACGGTCCGGTCAGGGTCGCCCACTACAGGATGATTCTCTTCGAGGGCTTAGGTGTTAGGATTGAGGTGGACGACAAGGAGTTCGACTTCAAGCAGGTGGACGACGTAATAGCAGCGCATGATAAGGGAAAGAAGTCTCAGCTCGCGCTTGCTCGAGAGGCAAAGCAGGTGAAAAAAGAAGCGGTCTTAAGTAAGCTAGGGATAACGGAGGAGGAGCTGAAGGACCTCCTCGGAGGGTAAAGACATGCCGAGTATTGGTCAGAAGTTCTATAACACCCCTTCAGGTAAGTCTGGGGCCTCCGGTTTCAAGAGCATAGCATCTGGCCCACAGAGTTTCGGACCGGTCCACAGTGTGGGAGGTAACGTACAAACAGGGGGTATCGGCGGTCCTCCACAAAATTGGGCACGGCCTATCGCACCTGCCCCGACTTGGGGGGCCGGGGCAGTACCTGCCTCCGCTCGAGCCCCTGCACCGGCTTCGACCCAGGCTGGCTTCAAGATGCCGGCCTACCAGAAGTATCAACCGGGGCAGTACCACGACCCCAACCTCGACATCATGGCGGGGAAGGGAGCGGGGCTGATGGACCCCGGCTCCGAGTACTACCAGGCGCTACTCAATCGGATGCAGACCGACATCGGTAAATCGGCCGGTGCCGGCCAGCGAGCCGCCGCTCTCAGGGGGGCTTGGTCTGGGTTCGGAGCCGGGGCCTCCCCCGAAATGATGATGACCGCCGCCGACATCGGCCAGTCCGGCCTCGAGGCCCAGGGCGAGGCGGCCGGCCAGCTTGCCACAGCCGCCCCCCGGCTGGGGATGGAGATGATGGGTCGAACCTTCGCCCCCAGGCAAGCGGAGTTCGGCCGCACTCAGCAAGACATCCAGTTCGGGGCGGGGATGGACGAGCGGGCCAGACAGTTCGGTGCGGGGGTGGGTCTCCAGCAGCAGCAGATGGCCAATCAGCAAGCTCAGTTCGCAGCGCAGCAGGCCGCGCAGCAGCAGCAGTGGGCCGACGCATTCAACCTTCAGCAGGATGAGTTCGCCGCCCGTTACGGAGGACCTCAGCTCGGCGCCGCCCCCCTGGTCGGGTTCAGAGGAGGGCTAGGCTCATGACTATAAGGTCGACCGGCTTTTACAGACCCGGAGCCGCCGGTGGGACCCACAGCGGCTACCCTCAGATGGGCTCTCAGTATCGGGGTGGAGGGTTCCTCGGCCAGCTCGGGAACTACCGCAACCAGATGGCTCAGATGCAGCTCGCGATGATGAGGGAGCAGCTCAAGCAGTCAGAACTCGCCCGCAAGATGCAGGTCGAGGAGTTCATGCGGAACCGCACCAGGGGCCCGGAACTCAAGCCTTTGCCGCCTTGGGCTACAGCGGAACGAATGTACAACCTTCAGAAGCAGGACCGAGACGCCCGCGCCAAGCAGATGGCCGAGGCTCTCTACTCGCACCCCCACATGTCAGGACGTCAAGACCCTCTCGGCCGCCAGCGGATTCATCAGATGATTCAAGCCATCGGTCCCGAGGCTGCCCACGCAGGGTTGATGCAGAGTGGTCGGCTTTTCGCCGGCCAGACGGGCTCGCCGGACCAAAGTGCTTACGGCAACCGAGACGTGGGCGGCTTTCCTGTTCTCACCACAGTTCAGACCGGCACCACCGCCGAGGGCGTGCCTGCCTACGGTCAGGTTCAGACAGGGGAGACCCCCTATGCACAGATTGGCGGTATGAAGAGGGGGACCCTCCCAGGCACCGTGCCCAAGACCGGGAAGGCGCTCATTCATGAGGGTGAGGTGGTGGTTCCGAAGGAGCAGGTTGACCGCCCTTTGCTGCACTACCTGATGGCCGACGCCATGGAGAAGGGTGTCCCGCTCGGCAAAGGCGGCGAGGGCTACAAGTGTGGGAGCCTCAAAGGGTACCAGGCCGGGACGCTACTTGAGGGGGCTCAGGGTGACGAGGCCCTGAGGCGGTTTCAGCAGCTGAGGTCGGGGACCGTGGGCGGGTTCCAGCCCATGATACCGGGGCTCGAGGGCACCACCCCCAGTGTGTGGCCGGGTTACCTTCAGCAGATGGCCGGTACTACTCGACCAGGAGTAGAAGAGCAAATCGCACGGATGACCCGCGAGACGGAAGGCCTAGTTGACCAGCTTCGCCAGCAGGACCTCCCCTTCCCAAAGGGAGTAGCTGGGACAGGGGGCCTGAGTTACGAGACCATTCAGAAGGCGGTGGACGCAGCTGACTCGGCCGACAAGCAGAAGCTCTTGAAAGCCGCCCGTGACTACGCCTATGGCGGAAAGGCCTTCAGCGATGACGCCATAAAAGCAGCGAGGAAGACCAAATACGGTAGGGCTCTCCTGGCTGCTGCGATGCCAGCAGTTGCCCTGACCGCGATGGGTGAGCCTCGTGAGACGAGCGCCATGACCAAGCTCCTTGCGGCAAACCCTCTGGCCTGGCCCGGGCTCATCGGGGCAAAAGCTATCGAGGAAGCAAGGAAGGGACGGCCTACCTCGGAGGCGATAGGAGCTGGCGGCGGGGAGCTGGCCGCCGCTCTGGCTGGCACCGCAAAGGGAGCTCGAGACGTTGCTGTGGATGTAGGGGCGGGGCTCTTCACCGGGGCGATGGGCCCCACCTACTTTCAAGACCAGCCGACCGAAGACGCAGCGGCTCAGCGTGTCCTAGAACTCCAGCAAACAGGAGGTGGGCCTGCAGCAGAGGAGCCGACGCCGAGTGGGGCTCCTGCGGCGGAGCCGGGGGGTATCACCGGGACCGGCACCAAGGATGACCCCTACACGATGGTGGGGCAGCTCAGCGAGCGGGAGCAGGCCTATCAGGAGATGAGGGGGGACCCTGGGTTCATCAACGCCAAGCACCACGGGGACATGGCGCAGGCCGAGGTCACCAAGCTCCTCACTCTGTTGCAGAACCACGGCCACCGCATGGACCCACAGGTGAAGCAGAACACCCTGCAGCAGCTTCAGTTCCAGTCGAAGATTGCCGGTCAGTGGCAGGCTCGGGTGCGTGAGCGGGAGAAGGAGGTCGAAGACATCCTCAAGACGGGTGAGATGGCTAGGCAGGCCCGCGTCAAGGAGGAGCACAAACAAGGGCTCCAGACCGACCGCCTCCTCTCAGGCATCGAGGCTCGAGAGAAAGCGAAGTACCGGACCATCCGCCTGGGTAACGCTGCCAACGTCATGCGGGACCTCTACAAGGCCTGGCTCACCGACAAGAAGGCGAGCAACCGACAGCGGGTGGAGGAGCAGCTCTTCGACATGGTCGAGCAAATCTACGAGGACCAGGGCAGGCAGAAGCCGTCGCCGGAGGAAATCACCCAGACGGTTCGAAACCTGGTCTTCCTGAACGACGAGACGATGTTTGTGATGGGGGTTGAGTCGCTTCTCAAATGAGCATAGAAGACTTTCAGGCGTTCATGAGCCAGGTCTCCGGCTCCCCTCCCAGGGCCGGTGGCACCCCCTCCCCTGGTGTTCCAGGTTCGCCGGGGGAGGGGGCTGACCCCACCGGTATGCTCATGAGCGCCCTCGACCTCATCGACAGACCCCGGCGGGCGGTCAGTGAAGCCGTAGGTGAGGCCCGGGAAGGCGGCAGCATCCTGGCCGGCCTCCTCCAGGGCATCTCCGGCGAGTACGAGCACCCGGAGCTCGGCGAGCAGCTCATCCCCAAGGAGCCCGGCGGAGAGGTCGAGCCCATCGAAGGCATCATCAAGGGAGGCCTCCGTTTGGGTGTCGACATCGTGAGCGACCCCCTCCTGTTCGCGGGGGTGGGGCCCCTCAAAACCCCTCTGGTGAAGGGCATCGGCAAGGTCATCGTGGGGGCGGAGAAGCTGGGGGGCCTGGCCCAGAAGTCCCCCGCCATAAGCAAGCTCTGGATGGGCCTCATGGAGCGGGTGCTTCCCACCTCCACCTACCTGGACTACGTTTCAAAGGTGGCCCAGAAGACCAAGTTCACCACCTTGAAGGACGGGACCAAGCTCCTGCCCAAGGTCTCCGGTTCCAAGGTGGCTCAGGGCATGAAGGACATTTACGAGGTCAGCCGCATCGAGACCTCCCTAGCGGAGAAGGGCTTCCTCGATGTGACGAAGGAGCTGGGCCTCGACAAGCGCAACATGGAGCCCCTTCTGGTGGAGGCCCACGAACTCATCCAGAACCCGGCGTGGGTCAAGGGTGCCGCGCGTCACCCCGACATGAGGGTGCAGCAGATGGCGGAGCACCTCCGCAGCAAGTTCGACGACTACCTCAAGCAGATTGAGGGCTACAAGGACCTCAACGGCACGGCTTTTGAAACCACCCATCCGGGGCTCAGAGCGATTCAGCGAGGGGTGATGAAGCGGGCTCGCAAGTACAAGCTGGCCGGCAAGAGCAAAGAGCAGCTCCGTGACGACATGTGGCAGGCCTATCTCAACGGCGAGAAGGAGTTCACCCACGAGGGGAAGGGGGCGATGCTCACCTATCGCTTCATGAAGAAGCAGCTCGACAAGTTCGGCTTCGACTTGATGCCGGGAGAGCCCTCCATCTTCAGCGGCCGGGCCTTTCACACCGGCCCCTTCATAGCTCGAGCGAACTACGCCCCGCACATGCTGAACGACGACGCCATGAGAAAGATTGCCGAGGGCGGGCAGCGCTTCAGCCGGATGGTCGAGAACTTCGCCGAAGACAACAACATGACCCACGAGGAGGCGCGGCGGATTCTTCAAATGATGGGCGGGCCCGCTCGCGCCGGCAACATCGAGTATGCCCGGCAGTTCAAGATGCGGCCCGAGGACATGGAGCGGAACCCCCTAAAGTACTTCACTCGCTACACCGAGCGGATGTATAACCGCATGGCCTTCGGCCGGGTCTTCGGGCTCGACGGCAAGAGGCTCGACCGCTTGCTCCGCAGGAGCGTGAAGCAGGAGGGGCTGGACCCCAAGTACGCCCAGGGCATCGGCGACATCATGAAGGGCCGGACCCCCTCCGACTACATGCTGAACAGCCTGGCCTCCAAGGTGATGGGCTTCCAGGTCCTGACCAAGATGGGGCCGCTTTCGTCGCTGGCCAACCTCACCCAGAGCTCGAACACCGTCATCAAGGACGGGGCCACCAACTTCGTGCGGGGCATTCTCCGCTCAACCACCAACGAGGGGCAGCGGGCCGGGGTCATCGCCTACCAGCGTGGCATCCACGACATGCTCGTTCGCATAGCAGGCGGCACCGATGCCCTCCCCGCAAAGTACCTGGAGTGGATAGGGTTCACTCCCATCGAGCGCATGAACCGTCTCCTCGGTGCGAACACCTCGCTGCGAACGATGGAGGAACTCATCAAGAAGTCCGGTCGATGGACCGATGACATCGGCCGCCGGGGTATCGCACGGGAAGAGCTTACCCCTGAGATAGTTGAGCAGGTCGTGAACGGTGGGATGCTCCCCCAGCACTTGGCAGACCGGGTGGGGTTGCTGGGAGCGGACGCCTCTCAGCACGCCACCCACTATAAGGATTTGCCGCTGTGGATGCAGGGGCCGATGGCCCGGGTGATGTTCCAGTACAAGAGTTTCGTCTACCAGCAGACCCGGTTTCTGGGGCGGGAGGTCTTGCAGCCGGCCCGCAAGTACTTCAAGAGCGGTGGCAAAGAGGGCACCATCATGCCCTTGCTAAGAGCGGCGGGGGTCTTCACTCTCGGGGCAGAGACGGTGAACTACATCCGGCAACACACCCGTGCAGCCGCAGGGAAGTTGACGGGGCTCGACTATGAGGTCGAGGAGTTCGACGAGGACCACCCGCTCTGGCAGCTCTTCGAGCACTCCATGTATGTGGGCGGGCTCGGAGCTGCCGGGGACCTGGTCGAGCGAGCCTCCCGGCGGGACCTCAAGGGCTGGCTTCTCGGCCCAACCTTCGGGGATATCACCGACGTCTCCGAGGGCCTCATTGCCACCCTCCGCAAGATGTCGGACGAGGGGCCTGAGGGCTTCCCCTGGGACAAGCTCATGGTGGAAGCCCAAAGGCGCGTCCCTGGTGTCGGAACGTTGCTCCCCCGGGAGCCCCTCAAGGAGCTGGAATAATGGCACAGAAAACGCAAGCTCAAGCAAACCTCGAGGCCATCACCGGAGGGGCCGGTCGCTACTTCGGAGAGCCGGTCGGTCTCCCTGAGCACCAGGGGACCATCGGAGTTCCGTCGGGGCCGGGGCAGCCGGAACTCACTCTCGAAGACGCCATTCGCGAGGACGAGTGGCGCCGCCAGGTGGAGGCTCAGCGCTGGCAGCAGCTTAACCCACAAGAGCAAATCATGGAGTACGCCGGACTCGCTGCCGACATCGCCGACCTCCCCATAGGAGCAGGAAAGGCTATGATTACCGGCTCACCCCAGGTCGCAGCGAAGCTCACCGAGGCCGTCAAAAGGCTAGGGGCAGCCGCTCCCGAGTCCTACCTCGGCAAGTGGGCCAAGCGGGTCCTCGACCCTCAAAACCTGGACGAGGTCATCGAAGGAATGAGAGGTAAGGCTCCGCAGATACGCAAGGCTGAGATTGCTCACGAACTCCGTTCCGGGCAACCGACAGAGATACTTGGCGCTACCTCAGGAAAAGACCCAGGTCTGAAGCAGGTCTACCTCGACCTTGAACGAGAGGCGGGAGACATATTTGGAACCGCTGTCCATGAGACGGGTGGCCATGCCTTCTCAGCACAAGGACTCCCGCCTGCGCAGCGAAAGTGGTGGGCGAAGCAGGTGGAAAAGCACGGCAGGCATCCAAGTGTAGGAAAGGGTTATGCTCCGGAATCGGTTGCTGAGGAGTCCCTCGCCCAGACCAT
>JBDHHA010000152.1:0-9527 GCA_039589615.1 Gemmatimonadota bacterium | reverse complement strand
TTCTTCCTCAAGTGGCTCATCGGGCACCCGGACATCACGTGTCCCATCCCGGCCACCCACAATCCGGAGCACATGCGGGACAACATGGGCGCGGGTTTGGGTCGCATGCCGGACGAGCGGGAGCGGCAGCGGATGGCGCGGTTTGTGGCGGGGTTGCCGGGCGGATAGACGCGAGCCTTCCCACCTGCCAATCCTCAAGACCAACAAGGCACGACCGAGAGGCCGCCGATGGACCCCGACGGCGGCCTCTGGGTAGGATTCCGTGCGATCGGCGCGAACTTCGTATGGAAGGGATTCAACCGGCATGACCAACCTCACGCGCACCATCACCATCACCTTGGTGGGTTTGATATCCACCATAGGCGGCATCCCCTCCCTGGAGGCCCAGGAGACGGGGGCTCAGCGGGCCGTGCTGGTCACGGGAGCCACCACGGGCATCGGCCGCAAGACGGCGGAGCTTCTCGCAGAGCGAGGCTTCTTTGTCTACGCCGGCGCCCGCAAGGAGCAGGACATGGTCGAGCTGAACGCCATCGAGAACATCCAGGCGATTCGGTTGGACGTCACCATTCAAGAAGAGATCGACCGGGCGGTGGAGACGGTGCGGGCCGCGGGCCGGGGGCTCTACGGCCTCATCAATAATGCCGGCGTCGCCGTCGTCGCGCCGCTGATCGAAGTGGACGAGGAGGACCTCGAGTTCCAGCTCGACGTGAACGTCCTGGGACCCTACCGCGTGACGAAGGCGTTCGCGCCCCTCATCATCGAGAGCCGGGGGCGGATCAGCACCACCGGCTCACTCTCCGGAACCGTGACCTGGCCCCTGGGCGGCCCCTACACCATGAGCAAGCACGCCGTCGAGGCCTTCTCCGAGGTGCTGGCGGCCGAAATGGCCGGCTTCGGCGTGGAGGTGAGTGTGGTGGAACCGGGCAACTACAACTCTCGGATCTCCCAGAACATGACGGCGCGGTTCGCCGAGCGCGGCTACTCCCCCGAAGGATCCCGGTACCAAGCCCAAATGGAGCGGATTCTGGGCATTGCCGATAACCCCCGGGACGAACCGGAGCCCGACCAGGTGGCCGAGGCGTTCTTCCACGCCCTCACGGATGCGAATCCCAAGCGGCACTATCTGGTGGTGCCCGTGCAGCAAGAGGCCGCCGTCACGATCCAGGCCGCGATCAGGCGGCTGGTGGAGCTGAACGAGGGTCACGAGTTCTCCTACGACCGGGACCAGCTCATCGAGTTCCTGGACCGGGCGTTGGCGAACTCCCGCTGAGGCGAGCGGACGAGGGTACCCACTCCGCTCGGAAATCGGAAGCGCGCAACACCGATTAATCGGGTGAGCGGAATACCATTCCGTTCCGAAACGCCAATACGCGCGTGGGCGACAGGTCAGGTTCCGCTCGGTTGCCACCGGTGAGTTCTCCTGGAATGAGTTTCAACAGGTAGAACCATTCCTCTTTCACGAATAGCAACGTGTGCATGATGGCTTCCAACCGCTGCGGACCCTCGGCCGCCATCTGCACGGCCGCCGACCCACCGGGGACCCGCAAGACACCAAAGTACGCCCTGCCGAGACTATCGCTGACAAACTCACTGTGAAGCACCTCAGTACCTGGATTTCGCGTCTCGTAGTCCGGAACGACCACGTCGAACAGGAAGCCGCGAGTGAGCCCGTCGCGACGTGCCGAGTCGGCGGCGAATCTCTCTGCCTCGTTCGGGGGGATGGGATAGAACTCAATGCGCCACACCGAACCGTCGTCGCTGGAGAAGTGGACCCAATTACCTTCGTCGTTGCCATCTTCCTCTACCCGCGTGCCAAAGATTGATCGCGGTACGCGGACGGAGAAGTCACCCGTTCGGGCGGCATACATCCCGTCTGACACACCGCCAACCCGACCGGCGGCACAACCGTTTGTGAGACACATACCGACGACAGCGCACGCGAGGACGCGAAACCCAAACGGGCGATAGCCGGACGAAGTGGTGTTCATGGTTTCTCCCTTGATTAGTGATGAGGAGTGACGTTCCTCCGTCCACACTGGGCCGATGGCATGGCGGCTACCGGGCCCCCGCCGCCCGCAAGACCTCCACCACCTCCGAATGCCCGCGTCCCTCAGCGCCCTTGAGGGCCGTGTACCCGTACGCATTGGTGGCGTTGACGTCCGCACCCGCCGCGATCAGCAGTTGGACGAACCCCACGTGGCCTTCCTCGGACGCCGCCATCAGCGCCGTCCGTTCGATGCCGATGTTGCCGTTGGGATCGGTGCCGGCGGCCACCAGCAGCTCGCCGACCGCGACGTTCCCTGTGGGCGCAGCGACGTAGAGCGCGGTCCCGCCTCCGCGGGTCAGGTTGGTGGCGTCCGCTCCCACCTCCAACAGGAACCGAACCATCTCGGGGTTCCCCGAACCCGCCGCCCGCAACAACGCGCTCCATCCCGCACCGGTGGGTTCCAGGCCCCGGGCCGCGCGGCGGGCGTTCTCCGCGCTGTCCGCCACCGTCGGCTCGAACGACCGTGTCCTGGCGTGCAAATCCACGCCCAAGTCGAGAAAGCGCCGCGCCAGCTCCACCTGGCCACCCTTCGCCGCCGCCATCAACACGGTGGTGCCGTCCCCGCCCGTGGCCTGCGGGTCGGCGCCGCGCTCCAGGAGGAATTCGACCACCAAGTGGTGTCCGTTCTCTGCTGCGGTGCCGAGCGGCGTTTCGTTGCCGAGGCCGAACGTGCCGTGGGCGTTGATGTCCATCCCGTGCTCCAGCAGGAGACGCAACATCTCGAGGTTGCCGTTGCCCGCAGCGTGGACCAGTTGGTTCGGCTCGGGGTCGACTCCCTGCCCGAGGAGGAACGCCGCCACGTCGAGGTGATCTTCCCGGACCGCCCACCGGAAGGGAGCAATGCCCGGATCCATCCCGCCCTCCACGGCGGCCCGCACCGCGGCGAGGTCCCCCTCCCGAGCCGCGCTGGTCAGCTCGCTCGCACTCCGGATCTCTCGTGCGCGTTGGACCATCGTGGGGAACGGCGCGGAGATCGGCACCGTCACCGTCTCGCCGCCACGTCGGAACGCCGTGAGCCGGACGGTCTGCTGATCCATCACCCGGGCTAACAGGCCACCCAAGGGCACGGCCTGGGGCGCGAAGAACACCGTGAAGGCGGGGGCCGAGTAGGACCCAGGAGACGTCGCGGCGTGACATTCGATTTCCCCGTCGAGAAAGGGGCACGTTGCGGTTTCGAGGGTGTCCACGCCGATGTACTCGGCGAATCCGATATCGCGTCGTATCACTTCCAGACCGCTTGGGGCCCATTCGTTCTGCACGTAGCGGAAGGTCCCGACCTCCACGATCGCCGGCGTCGCCCGCACGACCTCGTAGCGCTCCATCGGGTCCCCCTCGCTGCCGTACTCCACCCAGTCCCCAACGGTCGTCTCGGTAAAGAGCCCGTTGGGGTCGCTGGCCGGTGGGATGGCGGGGAACGGTTCAGCCTGCGGCGCGCTCTCCACGAGGGCGAACCCGAGGTTCGCGGCGTGAATCCCGCGGGCGCGGGCGCGATAGACCGCGGCGACCCCGTCGTCTCCCTTGGCCTGCGCCAGGCTGGCCATGTGGGCGAACACCTGCTCGAAATCGGGATGCCCGTCTTCGAGGCTTTCCTCGTATGCGTCCAGGGCGTCGGTGAGGTGCTCCTCGGCTTCTTCGAGGAATCCGATGGCCGTGTAGAACCCGCCCAGGGCGCTGCTGAACGGCGCCATGTAGAGGGCGGCTTCGTCGTCCGGCCCGAAGTCGCGAGCCTCGGATCGGATAGCGAGGCTGTAGGTCAAGAGCTGGTGCGGCTCCCGTACCCGGCCCAGACGGAGTTGCGCCTCCGCCACCGCCAACATGGGAAGGGTCACCTCGTGGGCGGCCGGGCCGAGGTTGGCCATCATCATGGGAAGGGCCGTCTCGAGGCGCTCGAGGGCGCCGGCAGCGTCACCGCTCCGGAGCAACACGGTGCCTTCCAGGGCGAGGGCGTTGGCGTAGGCCGGGTGCTCGATCCCAACGAGACGCTCGACCGTCGAGCGCAGCCGCTCCACCGTTTCGTGCGCCCGCGCGTAATCCCCGGCCGAGACGTACAGCTCGGCGAGGTTGTGGACTCCCGTGAGTGTGACGCCGCCGTCCTCGCCGTGCTCCGCCTCCGTGATCTCGAGGGCGCGCTCCATGAGCGTCACCGCGGGCACGTAGGCCGCGTGCGCCTTGTAGACGTCTCGCATGGCCCACAGCACCGGCAGCAGGTCGGCGTGATTCTCGCCCCGATCGGCGCTGATGCGATCCAGCTCGCCCTGGAGGGAATCCAACTCCCCTTCCTGGATTCGCCGAATGCGGTCGGCCGCGGCGTCTTGCGCCGCGAGGGGAGTGACGGACAACAGCAAGCTCAGGGACGTCAGGGAAATGACCGAAATTTTCATGGCGAATGCCCTTCTCGGCGCCTGCGATCGCAGACGTCACCGCGGCCCGGTCGCCCCAAAGCATTGTGGAAACCGCACCGTCTTTGAATCCTCTGTCCAGATACCGGCGCCGCTGCGTGGTCTCGGGGCCACGGGTGAGAAGCGGCGTCCGCCCGCTATTCCTCGATCCTTCATCCCCCACGGGGGCCATGAAGAATTCCTTAATTTACGTCCTGGACAGGTGGCGTCAACCTCACTCCGCCCGCAGCGTCTCCACCGGATCGAGGCGCATCGCGCGCCTCGCTGGCACGTAGCACGCGGCGGCGCCCACGAGAATCAGTGCCGCCGCCGACGCGACCCACACCACCGGGTCGGTGCCGCTGACGTTGAAGAGGAGCCCTTCCACCGTGCGGTGGAGCCACACCGATGCGGCGAGACCCACGGCCACGCCCAACGCCACCGGCCGCATCCCTTGTTTCAGCACGACGCTCATGATGTTGCGCGACTCGGCCCCCAGCGCGAGGCGGATCCCCAACTCCCGCAGCCGCAGAGTCACGGCCACCGACACCACGGCGTAGACACCTGCCACGGCGAGCACGATGGCCAGCGCGGCGAACACCGTGAACAACGCGGTGGTGAACTTCTCCTGGACTATCGTGTCGGCAAGCTCGTCATCCATCGCCACCGCCTGCCGCACGGGAAGGTTGGGGTCGATGAGTGCCACCTGCTCCTTCAACATGGGGATGATCGACGAGAAGTCAGTCGTCGCACGGATGGCCAGGTTGGCGGACGAAGTCTCGGGCCGCCGAAGGTAGTACACCTGCATCCGATCGGGATCGTCGTCGAGGCCGAATGCCTTGACGTCCTGTGCCACACCCACGACGGTGAGCCAATCTTGTCTCTCGTTGAGCCGGAAGCGCTTGCCGACGGCATTGTCCCGTCCCCAGAAACGCCGTGCCAAGGCCTCGTTGACCACGGCCACCTGGGACGTTGCGTCGCGCTGGTCCTCCACGGTGAAGCCGCGGCCTCGCACGACGCGGGTGCGGAGCACGTCGAAGTAACTCGGGGAAATCCACATCACGGACGTCAACAAGGGCCCCGGTCCTGCGTCCTCGTTCCCCTCCACCAGTGGCCCGCCCACGTCGGCGCTCAAGCCCGATGCCAGAACCGCCGACTCCACTACGGGTAGCCGACGCACCGCCTGGAGGAGCTGTTCGAAGAACTGAGCCTGTTGTGCGCCGGCGGGATAGTGTTGCTCGGGCAACCTGATCCGCACCAGCCCCATGTTCGCGGGGTCGAATCCCGGGTCTACGCGCTGGAGCTGATTGAAGCTCTTGACCATCAACCCGGCTCCCAGCAGCAGCGTCAGCGCCAGCGCCACCTCGACGGACACCAGCGTGTGGCGCAGCAGTCGCTGGTCGGCTCCGCCCAACCCGTAGCGACTTCCCACGCGCAACGCGTCGCCCACGTTGACGCGGCTCAAGCGAAACGCCGACACGAGCCCGGTGAGCAGGCCGGTGAGCAAGGACGCAGCCAGGATGAAGCCGAGCGACGCGCCGTCCAGACCCACGGAGCCCAGGTGGTTCAATCCCCGGTACCCGAAGCCGGAGGGCCCCAGCGTGCCGATGACCCGTAGTCCCCAGTGCGCCAGGAGCGTCGCCACGCCGCCGCCCAGCACGCACAGCACCAGGCTCTCGGCCATGAGGAGTCGCACGATGCGGCCGCGGCTCGCGCCGAGGGCGGAGCGCACCGCGATTTCCTGACCGCGCCCGATCCCCCGCGCCAGGATCATGTTGGCCACGTTGGCGCAGGCGATGAGGAGCACGAATCCCACCGCTCCGAACAACACCCAGAGGCCGGTCCGCAGCTCCACGCTGAGCATCCCCTGCGGACGGACCACCTGTGATTCCCAATCCATCCCCTGAGATTCCGGGATGTGGATCAGGGCCGCCTCCGCCTGCGCCTGCGTCAACGTGGTCCCGCGTTTTAAGCGGGCGATCACGTCCACGCCGAGATCGTCTTCCTCGCCGGGCGTGGTTCGCAGTACGGTCCACACGTGGGCACCGGATGTGGAGAAGGGAAGGGGGAAGTCGCCGTCCCGGATGCCGACCACTGTGAAGGCTGAATCGTTGAGAGTGATTGTACGGCCGACGATGTTCGGGTCGGCGCCGAACGCTCGTCTCCAGAGCGTTTCATCCAGCACCGCCACCAGTGGGCTGTCGGGATCGCCGTCTGATGGGTTGAGGGCCCGCCCGGACGTGGGCCGGATGCCGAACGTGGCCATGAATGCCGGGGTCGTGGCCACACGCGACACGATCAGCGGCTCGATCCCGCCGGTGAGACGTCCTTCGCTGGATTGATATGCCTCCAGCGCGTCGTAGGAAACGGCCCGCTCGCTGAAGGCGGAGAACATGGCGTAGTTGGGGCTCGTCCGAACGTCGAATCGCTCGCTGTGACGCATGAGATAGACGGCCCGGTCTGCTCCGTCGATGGGCAGGGGCTCCAGAAGAACATGGTGAATGACCGTGAAGATCGTGCCGTTGACGCCGATGCCCAGCGCCAGGATGAGGACGGCGAGGGCCGTGAATGCCGGCCCGCGGATTACGCCCCGGAAGGCGAAGGCGATGTCCCGTACGATTCCAAGGGCGTCGGCCGACGCCGCATGCCGTTTCCCGCTTGGGCCGTGTGTGGGGCGTTGGTGCCGCCCGCCCGTTGGTCGCAGGGCGTCGTGCCACGCCAGGGGAAGGGAGCGGAAGAAGTCGGACAGCGCGTAGCGCCACAGGTCCGAGGGCGGGCGCTGGTGCGCCCGGGTCGCCAGCAGGTCGAGCATCTCCCGGTGAAACCGCCGCCGGAAGCCGGGCGGGTAAAGCCACATCAGGAGGCGAAACAGCCGTGTCATCGCGCCGGGCGGGCCGTGGGCACGGCGAGCTTCTCCTCGGCCACATCCAGGAGGCGGGCCAAGCGCCGCGTTTCCGCCTCCAGCGTCCGGCGCCCCGCGGCACTGATGGTGTAGTAGCGGCGTCGGGGATCGTCGTCGTTGGGATCGGGCGGGTGGGGCGTTTCCCGGATCAATCCTGCGGCCAACGTCTTCTTGATGGCGTGATACAGCGTTCCGGGTCCGAGGTCGATGGCCATGTCGGTTCGCCGAGCGATCTCATCCGCGATGCCCAGTCCGTGCCGGTCCTGATCGGCCAACGCCAACAGGATGTAGAACGTGGAGCTGGTGACGGGTTTGGCGCCCGCGCCCCTGGTGGTTGCCATCCACGGCCTCCCAGAATTTATCGAAAGTCAATATATATCGCCTTTCGATATTTGTGCAAGGTGCGGCTCACCGTTGGCCGGAGCGCCGATCGGTTCTCACACTCCCGTCGGATACTCGAAACCCTCGTAGGCAAACGCTCTCTCGACGGCGGTCACGTCCGCGTCGCTTCCGCCTGCGGCCTTGACGGTCTCAATCCACTCGGCACGGACGAGCTGCTGCAATTCGTCGATCACGGCATTCGCATCGTCGGGCGACAGGCCGAAGCGGGGCGCCTGGGACAAGAGGTTGTCGCGCCTCGCTGCTCGCCCGAAGCGGCCGCACACGAGCGCCAAGTCGCGCCGTTCGATCCCGTGCATCGGGTTCGGCGTGAGATCGTACGCGGGGGCGAGAATCCATTCCTTGCCCGGGGCGATGAACGCGTGGTTGCGTGGGTGGTCGTCCGTGTTGGAGATCAGCCCGTTGAACACAACCCGCCGGAACAGCTCGTGCTTGTCCCGGGTGGGCTCGGCCGACCACCGTTGCACCTCGTCGGCAAGGGCGACGTAGGACCAGTTTCTCCGGTCCACCGGGCTCTCTTCCGCGTCCAAAACCGTGAGGGCGCTGACCATCCGGTGCCGGTGATATCCACCGTCAACGCGTTCCCGGTCGAACCGCCGGACGAGCAAGATGGACTTGCCGGCGATGCGTTCGATCCTGGTTTCGGGCACGCGCACGCCGCAGCGTGAAGCCAATTCCAGCATTGCGGCTTCGACGGGAGCGTTGTTCCAGCGATCGCCCATCGCCGGGAACTTGGCGATCCACAGCCCCGCATCGTCCTCCACCACCGCCTTGGGCCGCATGCCGCCCATCGAACTGCCCGGAGCGAGCAGCTCGGCAACTTGCCGGGCGAGCGGATCGTCCGGTCGGTCTTGCTCCACGGCGGCGGCGGCCTCTTGCAGCTCCGCAAGCTGCGTCACGGATCGATACACGGCCGCACGGCGCGCTGGCACCGGCGTCGACCCGAACGACAGCGCGCCCGCCCGGTCGTCACCCGCCGCCGTGAGGTAGTCGAACTCATCCAGATCCTGCCGGCCCAGCCGGTGCTCGATGACCCTCCGACCCCAGGCGTCCGGGGCGGCGTCTCGCAGCACGCCGAACAACCCATGGAGCTTGGCCGTGCGGTACTCCCCGGGACGCAGCGGAAGCTGGAACGGATCCAGTGCGACGGCGTCCTCACGCCCGAGGAACGAGCGCCCGTAGACCAGGCGGCCGATGAAGGCGCCGCCCGGAGTGGGCTCCCGGACGAAGCGGGCGCAGGGCACGACCTCGAGCGACTGCGGGAGCTGGAGGTGGACGAAGCATTCCTTAGAAGTCATCGCTCAGCACGCGCGACACGCCGGCCCGGGCGGGCCGCCTGGCCGCCTCCAGCGTGGCACCCTCCACGTCGTCGTCGGGATGGCCCAGCCTCGCCACGGCATCGTGAAGTCCCATGGCCCAGAGCACGGCGGTGTACGCCCCGATGCCGGTCCCCGGGGCGCCAGCCTCGACTCGATTCATGGTGACTTTGCTGATGCCGGCCTTTTTGGCCAGATCCTCCTGGCGGAGTCCACGTCGGAGGCGGGCCGTGGCGATGTTGGCGCCGAGTTGCTGGATCGCCGAGGTGACTGCGGCTGGAGCGGCGAGGCTGTTGATGTTACGGCGGGGCATGACAATATCCAGTACAATAGAATTTATTTTAATGACGTTAAAATATACTCTATTATACCCTCACTGCCTACCGCATCCCTCGCTGGCGTCCCGCCCCCCCAAGCGGCAACTTTTCTGCCGTGTCCCGCTAACCGAGGAGGCCGCCTTGCGCTCCGTCCGTCTCCAATCCGCC
>JBDHHA010000151.1:0-9797 GCA_039589615.1 Gemmatimonadota bacterium | reverse complement strand
CATTCACCGGGACATCAAGCCGGAGAACATCCTCCTACACGACGGCCAAGCTCTCGTGGCGGACTTCGGGATCGCCTTGGCGGTGAGCGCGGCGGCCGGGACCAGACTCACCGAAACCGGACTGTCCCTGGGCACGCCCCATTACATGAGTCCCGAGCAGGCCACGGCCGACCGCGAGCTGGACGCCCGCAGCGATCTCTATTCGCTGGCATGTGTGACCTACGAAATGCTCGCCGGCCAGCCGCCCTATACGGCAGCCAGCGCCCAGGCGGTGGTGGCGAAGATCCTCACCGAAGATCCGGTGCGAGTGACGATGCATCGCCGCACCGTCCCCCCCCACGTGGAGGCCGCGTTGCACCAGGCGCTGGCCAAGCTCCCCGCGGATCGCTTCGCCGGTGCGGCGCAATTCGCGGAGGCCCTTGCGAGCCCCGGTTTCCAGAGTACGGCGGCGGCTCCGGCTGGGGTGGCCGTCGCCGGAGCGGTGCGGGTACCGACGTGGGTGTGGCCGGCACTCGCCGTGTTGGGCATCGCGGCGTTGTGGGGGTGGTTCCGACCCCAGCCGACTCCTGAGCGTCGGGTATTAGGGCGGTTCATCATCACGCTGCCGGCCAGCGAGCAACTGGGCAACGCCGGGGGCAGCCGGCTGGTGATCTCGCCGGACGGCAGCACCATTGCGTACGTGGGGGAGAGCTCGGAGGGCCGGCAGCTCTACGTCCGGTCGTTGAGCGAGGGCCGGGCGCGACCCCTCCCGGGCTCCGAGAACGCGGCTAATCCGTTCTACTCGCCGGACGGCCGGTGGATCGGATTCGACAAGCTCGATGAGCTGTACAAGATCTCCCTCGATGGCGGTGCGGCGGTCCCGGTCAGTCCCGACGGGCAACTCGGCGCGAGTTGGGGGACGAACGACACCATTCTCTACAGTTCCAGCACGCGCGGCGGTCTCTCGCTCGTCTCGGCCGACGGTGGCACGCCCACCATCCTCACCGAAGCGGACACGGTCGCTCGGGAAACGGATCACGTGTCACCGTCCATCTTGCCGGGAGGCAGGGCGGCGTTGTTCACCACGCTGTTCGGCAACGCGGGGGAGCCGCGTGTGAGCGTGGTGGATCTCGAGACCGGGGCCGTGCGCCACCTGGCCGAGGGACGCCACCCGCGCTACACCGCAACGGGACACATCGTGTACGTGAGTGCCGATGGCGTACTCCAGGCGGCCCGGTTCGATCTCGATCGCCTCGAGATCGTGGGACCCGAGGTCCCAATCGAGCCGGACATCAATAACGTCGGTTATACCGCCGAATACGCCCTCGCGCAGAACGGCACGCTCGTGTTCACCTCGGTGGAGTCGAGTTTTGGCCGGGCGCTGGTGCTGGTCGATCGCCGCGGTGGGGAACGGGTGATCTCCGGAGAGGCTCAAGGGTATTTCGGACCCCGCTTCTCACCGGACGGTCGGCGGATCGCGGTGCACATGAACGACGGAGCGGGGTTCAATGTCTGGACCGTCGACGTCGACCGCGGCGACGTCGCCAAACTCACACTCAGTGGAGGGAATTTCTATCCATCGTGGTCCCCGGATGGCCGGTATCTCCTTTACACTAGACGCGACGTGGCTGGAACCCACGTGTATCGCAAGCGCGCCGACGGGGCGGGGGGTGAGGAGGCGGTGTTCGCCAGCGAGCGGCAGCAGTGGGAGACGTCGTTGGCTCCGGACGCACGCCACGTGGTGGTGCGGGAGAACGACCCGGACACCGGCAGAGATCTCTGGCTTTGGACCGTCGACGGCGGCGAACCCACAGGCGAGCCCCTGGTGCAGACACCGGCCAACGAGCGGTCTCCAGCCGTGTCCCCCGACGGGCGGTACGTGGCGTACGTGTCGGACGAGACGGGCCAGTCGGAGATCTTCGTCCAACCGTTCCCGCGGGGAGAAAGCCGCTGGCAGGTGTCCACCGAAGGCGGGACCGAACCGGTCTGGTCGCCCGACGGGCGCGAGCTCTTCTTCCGAGCCGGCGACACCATCTTCGCCCTGCCGATCCGGACCGATCCAGTGTTTTCTACCGGCTTCGCCGAGCCCGCTATCCAAGGGCCCTACGCGCCCAATTCCACCCACACCAACTACGACGTGCACCCCGACGGCAATCGCTTTGTGATGGTCAAGGTGGGAGACGAGGAATCGCGGCTCATGGTCGTCGTGAATTGGTTCGAGGCGCTGCGGGGTCTGGCCGGTCCGCTGTAAGACACCTTCTGTCGGCTAAGAGCGAAGGCTTCACGGTTCCGGGCGCGGCGGCGCAGTCACGCCGCCGGCACGCTCGTGTTCCAGATGTCCCGGTGCAGCTTCCACGTTCCACCGTCCAACTTCCACACCACCAGGAACTTTCCATGGTCGACCATGTTGCCTTCGCCGTCACCCAGCTCGTACGTGCCGATTTCCACCACCGTCTCACCGCCGCACTCGTCCAACTCCACCGTTGACAGGTGTACCGACTTGACGCCCATGTCGATGGCGCCCTGCCAGAACGTCTGGATCCCGTCGTGCCCGGAGATCGGGTCGCCGTGAGGGGGGATGACTTGGCCCTCCGCCGTGTACAGGTCCGCGACCCGGGAGGCGTCGCCGTGGCTGAAGACCTCCATGAATGCCTCGTTGGCCATGGCGATCGCGTCCTTCACTGTGCCGGTGGTCATGACACTTCTCCTCATTGGACAGGTTTCGGCGGGCCGGTGGGACCGCCCTAGAGCAGTAATGGCGAATTTGGAGTGTTACCGCCAGAGGAGCGTGAAGTTCTCCTGAGAATACGGTCTACTGCAGATCCCGAAGCCGCCGCAGGGCCTCATCCAACTGGTACGTGGCCGTGTCGAACCGTGACTTCCGCATGTACTTCATGGGGATATTCGTCGTGCTGGCCGGATTGACGCCGACGAGCTGCAGGCCTGCCACCATGAACGACAGCTCTTGATACACCCTGTAGGCCGGATTGTCGAAGCCCATGCCCCCGGCCATTTGCGACAGCTGCTGTCCGTAGCGAGTGACCTGCGCCGAGTAGGTGTTCACGAACCGGTTCCACTGCTGGGTGGCCGCCCGGGCCGCGGCGGTTCGAAGGCCGGCGTCCGCGTCGGCTTCGCGAATCTGCATGGCCTGGGATCGACCGTCTCGAACGAGGCGCCGCCCCTCACGGATCAGCGAACTCAGGCGGGAGAGAAGCCTGGGATCGACCGTTGGTTTCTCGACGATCCGCGCGCTCACGGGTTGGAATGCCTGGGCGGGCGTGGCATCGACCTCGGCGACAACCACCGAATCCGCTACTTGCTCTGCGGCCGCGTCATCACTCCCGGGCAGGAAACCGCGGACGATGAAGAAGAAGAGGACAATCGTCACGAGCGCCACGATGGCGACTAGTGGGGCAACGCCCCGCTGGTTGAATGCGGTCATGGTCATCGACTCCAGTCCCGCCAAGCTAGGGAGGGCTGCGCCCGGGCTCCGTGACAGGTGTCACGGGTGGCCATTTCATTAGATTGTCCGACGAGATCCAACCTCCACCCCAAGACGCTCTGCCATGCTACGCTCTTTCGCACACTCTTCGAGCCTTGTCGTCGCCCTCGCCGTACCGTTTCAGATTGCGGCGCAAGACGCCGCCGAACTCAAAGCCGACCTTCGAACTCGGTTGACCGACATCCTCGCCACCACCCGGGTGCCCGGGGCGACCTTTGGCGTGGCGCTGCCGGACGGGTCATCGTTTGCCGTGGCTGCGGGCCGAGCCGACACCGCCATGGGGCAGGCCATGCCAGCGGACGGCCGCATGCTGACGGGGAGCACGGGGAAGACGTTCTTCGCGGCCCTGGCCATGCAGCTCGTGAGCGAGGGGCGTCTCGATCTCGACGCGCCCATCGCCCGGTATCTGGGAAACGAGCCGTGGTATGACTCCCTCCCCAACGCCCCGGACGTCACCGTGCGCATGCTCATGAACCACACCAGCGGCATCGTGCGGTACGAGCTGAACCCGGCGTTTCTCGAAGACATCACCGCCGACCCCTACCGGGAGTGGACGATCCTGGACCGGGTGCGCTACGTCTTCCCGTTGGAGCCGCCGTTTGCTGCGGGGCAGGGATGGACGTATTCCGACACGAACTACATCATCCTCGCCGCCATCATGCAGGGAATCGTGGGGGACGATTTGTACGGTGTGATTCAACGCCGCGTGTTGGACCCATTGGAGTTACGCAACACGGTGCCGTCTGACCGTCCACGCGTGCCCGGACTCGTTCAGGGGTACGCCGGGGTGGAAAACCCCTTTGGCGGGTTCGACGCGACGATCGAAAACGGACGCATGGGTCTCAATCCCCAGTTTGAATTTGCCGGGGGAGGTTATGCGTCCACCGCCGAGGATCTCGCCCGATGGGCGAAATCCATTCACGAGGGACGCGCCTTCGACGCCGATCTTCTGGACCAAGCCCGGGAAGGGGTACCGGCGCGGCTGGGTCCGGGAGCCCGCTACGGGCTGGGCGTCATCATGCTCGAGCTACCCGCGGGCACCGCGTGGGGCCACAGCGGGTTCATGCCCGGGTACCGCACGGAGATGTTCTACTTCCCGGAACACCGATTTGCGGTAGCGCTGGCGATCAATTCGACGGCGCAGGGATCCCTCACGCGCTCCTTGGCCGGGATTCTCAACGAGTTGGTCGAGACGGTGATTGCCGCGCTCGACTAGCTCTTACCCTTGTCTCGAGACCGGAGACAGATCCGTGCTCGCATTCAAACCTCGTTGGATCCTGCCCGCCATTCTGGCCTTCTCCGGGTGCACATCCGAGCCCCGGGAGCCCCCCAACATCGTCTTCATCTTTACCGACGATCATGCCGCCCAAGCTGTCGGTGCATACGGGGACCGGCTGGCCGCCCTGAACCCCACGCCCAACATCGATCGCCTCGCCCGCGAGGGGATGCTCTTTCGGGATGCCTTCGTCACGAACTCCATCTGCGCGCCGAGCCGGGCGGTGATTCTGACGGGCAGGCACAGTCATCTGAACGGTGTGTTGACCAACGCCGAACGGTTCGACTCGTCACAGGTGACGTTTCCTCAGTTGCTGCAACAGGCGGGATACGAGACGGCTATCGTGGGGAAGTGGCACCTCAAGAGTGAACCGGTAGGGTTCGATCACTGGGAGGTGTTGCCGGGACAGGGGTTCTACTACAACCCCGACTTCCGGACACCGGACGGCATGGTGCGGGACACGGGGTACGTGACCGACCTGATCACAGACAAGGTGGTGGAGTGGCTCGAGAGCGGGCGAGATTCCACCAGGCCGTTCATGCTCATGTACCAGCACAAGGCGCCGCACCGGGAGTGGCTTCCCGGGCCGGATCATCTCACCACGTATGACGACGTGGAGATTCCCGAGCCGGCAACCCTGTTCGACGACTATGCGGGCCGAACCACCGCGGCACAGCACCAGGAGATGGAAATCGATCGCCACATGCGGTTCGCGTACGACCTCAAGCTGTGGCCCAACACGGTGGAGCCCGATGACGGGCTGAATCGGGCGACAGAGCGGCGGCGCGCCCGCATGACCTCCGACCAGCTCGCCGCGTGGGATGCCGCGTACGATCCGAAGAACGAGGTCTTCAACCGCGATCCTTCCGAGGGTGCCGATCTCGTTCGATGGAAATACCAACGCTATATGAAGGATTATCTCCGGTCGATCCGATCGGTGGACGACAATCTGGGCCGGTTTCTGGAATACCTCGACGAAAGCGGTCTCGCCGAGAACACGGTGGTGATCTACAGCTCGGACCAGGGATTCTACCTCGGCGAACATGGCTGGTTCGACAAGCGCTGGATGTACGAAGAATCCCTCCGCATGCCCCTCATCGTACGGTGGCCGGGCGTGGTGCGCGCCGGATCGGAAAACACGCACCTGGTGCAGAACCTGGACTTCGCGGAGACGTTTCTCGATTTGGCGGGGGTCCCGGTACCGGACAACATGCAGGGGAGGAGTCTGGTCCCGCTACTCCGAGGCGAGCCGGCTGCCGACTGGCGTGATGCCATCTACTATCAGTACTACGAATTCCCCGGCGTCCACGCGGTACAACGTCACTACGGCATCCGCACAGAGCGCTACAAGCTCATTCATTACTACCTGATCGACGAGTGGGAGTTGTTCGATTTGGAGCGGGATCCGGATGAGCTGCAGAGCGTGTACGAGGATCCGACGTACGCAGGGACGCGTCGGGAGCTAGAGGAACGATTGGCAGAACTCCGGGCTGAATACAGGGTGCCCGAGGACGATTCTGTGTTCATTCCTTAATGATTTGTTGTACATGACGCAAAATTCACGTTTGGGTAACGGCTCCCGGTTAGCTTGGGGCACTCGACCATTCTTGCCGGTGGACACCTAGCCCCGCCGCCAGACCGCCTGTTGCAGCCCACGCCCGCCCGACGACGAGACGCACCGACCACCGACGGGAAGTGATTACTTCCTCACTAGGGGGTGGACCATGCGTGTTAGAAGGTTGCTCATCCTGCCGATCGTTGGTGCCGCGTTTCTCGCCTGCCAGTCTGTTTCGGCGCCGGTGTCCGATGTTGACGATCCGAACCTCGCCAAAGGCGGGGGCGGTGTGGTGGAATCAGTTACCGGGAGCTTTCACCGCACCTGGACCCATCCTAGAGCCGGTTGGACGGCGTGGCGCACTTTGTCGTTCAATGCGCGCAAGAAGGACGGTTCGGTGGAAGGCAGGTTCCAGCTAAACAACCATGGGCAATCGTGGATGAAGGGCGTTGTCACCTGCTTCACCATCGTGGGCAATGAGGCGTGGGTAGGGGTTACTGTCGAGGAATCCAACAATCCCATATTCGTCGGTGGGGAACGCGGCATGCGGGTGCTGGACGGTGGAGAGGGCAGGAAGGCGCCACTCGACAGGGCTTCGAGTCTTTCGAGCAGCTTTTCGGCGCAACAGCTCTGCGACGAGACCCCGGACTTCCCGATGCGTGACCTCCAGGCCGGGAACATCCAGGTCAGAGGGGGCGGCATAATCGAGTGAATACGGCGGTGTAGTTCATGGGATAGACATACGGGCGGCCCTCGGGCCGCCCGTTTTGTGTCGGGCCGCCCAGGGGCCATCGAGGATCGGTACCGCCGATAAGAGAATCTTCACGAGCCGGGACGAAACAAGAGTGCTGTACCGCGGTACTGAGTTAGGTCATCCTCACTCTCATCTAGGTGGAGAAGCATCATGCGGTCTCGAATTCTCGGATGCGGCCTTTCCTTCTTATTACTCGCCGCCGTCCCATCAACAGCCCTTGCCCAAGCCCGTACGTCCCTCGACGGTGAAGCGCTTCGGGCGTTCTTCATCGCCAGCTTCGAGCAAGCCAAGCTCATGCACATCGACATGGCCCGGGCCATTCCTGACGGCGCCATGCGCTGGGCTCCGAATGACGAGGTGCGGGATTTTGCGGAGCAGGTAGTGCACGCCGCCAATAACCTCTGGTTGAAGGGGTTTCTCTTCGGTGGCCCGCCCGAGGCCGCGGGTGATTCATCCGCCTTTCTCAACGACAAAGAGGCTCTCGTCGCGGCGGTGACCCGCTGGAACGATTGGATTCTGGAGGGGCTGCGCTCACTCCCGGCGGACGGCTTCTTCGAGGAACGGCGGTTCTTCACCGGTCAGGACATGCCGCGCTGGCGGATCTACAACTTCGCGCTGGATCACGCCTATTGGACCCTGGGCCAGCTCGTACCCTACTACCGGGAGCACGGCCTCACGCCGCCTCAGTACCGGTTCTATTGATCGTTGGCAGTTGTGGGAATGGACAGGAGTGGGCCGTCGGGATTATGTTATGTGTCACATAGTATGTGATACATAATTTGGTCTCACAGGGCGGGCCGGTCATGAGCAAGATGGTACGCGTCGAACAGGAGCTGCTCCGGGGAGCCGGGGTCCTCTCAGTCCTTAAGTTGTTGGAACAAAAGGACATGTACGGTTACGAGCTGGCGGAAGCCCTGGACCGGCAGTCCGAGGGCGTCCTTGCCATGGGGCACTCCACCCTCTACCCCATGCTCTACAACCTCGAATCCAAGAAACTAATCCGGCCCACCGAGCGCCGGTCTGAGGGAGGGCGGACCCGGAAATACTACGCCCTCACTTCTGAGGGCCGGGTGTGGCTCAGGGCCCGGGAGAGCCAGTGGAGTCGTCTGGTAGGGGCCATGGCCAAGATCGGGGTGGTGCAGGAGCCCGCTGAGACTGAGCTGGGAGGCGAACGGTGACGGATCGTCTTCCCGAATCCCTGCGGCGTCTCGTTGAGGAGACGCTCCAGCTCGCCCATCTGGATCCGGAGGACCAGACAGCGGTTGGTCGGGATCTCGCCGATCACTTCAAGGACGGGTTGGCTGCCGGCCGGACCGTGGACGAGTTGGCGGCCCGGTTCGGCGCGCCGGCCGTGGCCGCTGGGTTGATTGCCGAGAGCAGAAGCGCAAGCCGGCCCGGGGGATCCCACCGATTCTCGAAGGAAAAGAGAATGGCGAGATTTGCAGGCTCTCTGAGAGCCGATGTGCGCTATGCCGTCCGCGGGTTGGTGCGGAGCCCCGGTTTCACTGTGATTGCGGCGCTGACCTTGGCGCTGGGGATCGGGGTCAACACCGCGATCTTCAGCGTGGTCCGGGCCACGCTGTTGAGCAGTCTGCCGCTGGCGGATTCCCACCTGTTGGTGCGGCCCTACTTCCGAAACGTCGCGAGGGGCTTCAACCGCACAAGTGTGACGTACATCGATCTCACCGAGTGGCGCGAGCAGACGGATATCTTCGAGGCGGTTGCCCATTACGGCCGTATCGGCGTGGACCTGGAAGGAGATCCGCCGGCGCGGACGTTCGGAGCCAGCGTCTCCGAAGACTTCTTCAAGGTCTACCGCGCCGAGCCGGTGCTGGGCCGTCTCTTCGCTCCCGAGGAGCATGTGGGCGACCAGACCGTGGTGATTCTGGCCCGGAGCTTCTGGGAGAGTCGTTTCGGGGCAGACCCCGACATCCCGGGCACCACGATCAGATTGAGCGGCAGATCGGTGACGGTGGTGGGGGTCGTCGACGAGACGAGGACGTGGCCCACGTACCCCCAGTTCTGGATTCCCCGCATCACTCCCGCCAGCATGACCAACGACATGCGGCGGCGGGACAACTTCAACCGGAGTGCCGTGGCGCGTCTCCGGGACGATGTGTCGATCGAACAGGCGAGCGTGCGCCTGGGCGAGATGTCGGCCCGCGTCGCTCGGGATAATCCGGTGACGCGGGAAGGCTGGGAGGCCGACGTGGCCGGGCTGCGAGAATGGATCGTGGGTCTCCAGCTTCCCGTCACGCTCTGGGTCCTGCTGGCCGCGGCGACGTTCGTGCTGTTGATCGCCTGCACCAACGTGGCCAGCCTGCTGGCAACTCGCTCGGCCGGTCGCAGGTGGCGATGGGTGCAAGTCCGTGGCAGGTGGCGCGCCACCTCTGGGCTGAGAGTCTGTTGATCTTCGTGCTCGGCGGTGGTGTGGGCTTGGCCTTTGCGTCGGGCGGAGTGAACGGGCTCCTGGCTATTGCCCCGACCAACATTCCCCGCATCACTGGCGCGGGCGTCCAGATGGCCGAGTTCGCGTTCGCCTTGACTATGGCGGTTGTGGCCGGCTTGGGGTTCGGCATGTATCCCGCGCTCAAGGCTCGCAGCGAAGACCCCAGCAGGGGGCTACGGGAAGGAACGGGATCGTCAGAGCCCCGGGGCACCGGCCGATTCCGCCGCGCGCTGGTCGTGGTCGAGGTCGCGCTCTCGGTGATACTGCTCGTGGGAGCCGGTC
>JBDHHA010000150.1:0-9593 GCA_039589615.1 Gemmatimonadota bacterium | reverse complement strand
CGGGACAACTGCGCGCCCCACGACACCGCGTGGTTCCCCATGATCACTTTTTTCATAGTCCCTCTCTCGTCATCACAATGGCGCCTCGAGGACACTCCTCGGCGCACACGCCGCACCCCTTGCAGTAACTCATGTCCACGTGGAACCGCTCACCATTCTTGCCCCGGGTGATGGCCACGTCCGGGCAGAACAACATGCAGAGCTCGCACCCGTTGCAGACGCCACAGTTGAAGCACCGGTTGGCCTCGTCCATGGCGTCCTGCTCGGCGACTCCGGCGTTGACCTCGTCAAACCCCGCGGCACTGGCCTCGCCTGAGAGTTCCCTGTCTTCGTGCCGGGGCACCGGAACGAAGTGATTGAGGTTGACGTCTTCCGGGCGCACGACGCGATTGTTGGGTGCGGAACGGGGGATGGGGTCGTCTCCGTACCAACGGGCCATCGACAGGTTGCCGTCGGCGAAGCGAAACGAATCCCAGTCTGCCGCCTCCGGCTCCTCCTCGCCTCGGTTCCAGAAATAGTCATCGATGCCGATGGCGGCCCGCTTCCCCGAGCCCAGGGCGTAGGCCACCGAGCGGGGTTGTTCCACCATGTCCCCGCCGGCGAACACCACGGTGCTGCTGGTTCCGCCCAGGAGGGTCACCACCACCGAGGCCCCGTCGGCCTCCACGTCGTCGGGGAGGTAATCGAATTCAGCCACCTCACCGATCGCCGTGAGCACCGTGTCCGCCTGGAGCGTGAAGCGATCGTCCTCGAGGGGAACCGGTCGCCGCCTCCCGCTCTCATCCGGAGGCCCCAACTCCATCCGCACGCACTCGATGCTCTCGAGCACCTGTTCGGCGCGATTCACGGCCACGGGCGCTGCGAGGAAGGTGAACCGCACCCCCTCCCGCTCGGCCTCGTCCACCTCTTGGGCGATAGCCGGCATCTCGTTCCGCGTGCGACGATAGAGCACCAGGGCATCGGCCCCCAACCGGAGCGCCGTCCGCGCGCAGTCGATGGCCGTGTTGCCGCCACCGACCACCACCACCTGCTTGCCGACGTCCGGACGGCCGCCGGCATTGACTTCCTTGAGGAACTCCAGCCCTGAACGGAATCCGGGGCCCGTCTCACCCTCGATGCCCATGCCCCGGCCCCGGTGGGCCCCGGTGGCCACGAACACGGCGTCGAACTCGCCGAGGTCATCCCACGGCACGGTGTCGCCGATCCGGGCGTTCAACCGGAACTCGATGCCCAACGCCTTGAGCCACTCGATCTGTCGGTCGAGCACTCGCCGGGGAAGCCGGAATTCGGGGATCCCCAGGCGCAACATGCCGCCGGCCTCGGCGGCGGCTTCGAGGATCGTGACCTCGAATCCGAGGCGGGCCAGGTGGTACGCACAGGCCAGCCCCGCCGGACCCGATCCCACCACCCCGATCTTCTCCGGTCGGGTCACGAGCAGGATATCGGGGAGATCGGCGAGAATCAGGTCGCCCATCATGCGCTCCACGGCGTGGACCGCCAGCCCCTGATCGAGCCGGCGCCGGTGGCAGGCTTTCTCGCACGGATGATCGCACACGCGCCCGGTGATGGCCGGGATGGGATTCTCCCGCAATACGAGCTTGCACGCCTCTTCCCGCTCTCGTTCCCGGAGGAAGTTCATGAATCCTTCGATGTCGATCCCCACGGGACAGGTCGCGTTGCATGGAGCCACTTGATCGCGATAGATCGGTCGGATGTACTTCCACGACCCGGTCTTGTTCTCCAGGGTCGACGTGTCGCTCATGGCAACAACCGGGGGTTCGCCGTCCGGCGACGCGCTGTGTCGCTTCTGGCTCACAACAACACCTCCTTGCGATCAGCGGAGACGATGGCCTCCGCCGCTTCTCGAGCTGCTTCGATATTCGCCGCCGTGTGCCGCGGGAGTTCTTCTTCGATGGCCGCACACACGGACTCGAGACCGACGAGACCGCTGTACGCCGCGAAGGCACCGACGATGGCTGTGTTGACGATGGGTTGGGTCTTGGAGCCGATTCCGTGACGCATGGCGATCGTACTGGCATCGACGGTGGCCACGTTGAATCGATCGACGAGGTTCGTGTATTTCTCGGGGTCCCGCGGGGAGTTGATGAGAATCGTTCCACCCGGCTTGAGCCCCGTGGTGACGTCCACCGCCTCGACCAGTGTGGGGTCGAGAACGATCAGGTCGTCGGGGGCGGTGATCTCGCACCGCAGGAGGATGGGACTCTCCGCCACACGGAGGAACGCCGTGACAGGGGCACCGCGCCGCTCCACACCAAACGCCGGGAACGACTGGACCCACTTGCCTTCGTGGAAGAGTGCTACCGCCAAGAATTTCGACGCGACGACAGCGCCCTGCCCTCCGCGTCCGTGAATACGTAACTCGCGCACTGGAACTCCTCAGGCTCGGCCCGGGCCTGGTGCCCCCGGGGCGTCTACGTAAGGAAGGCGATGCTAAAGAAAGCCATAATGAAGGTCAGGTGAAGATCCTTACAGCCGACCCTAATCTTTTCTTCATAAACAGAGTGTACGGTGGGAACATGCACGATCCGAAGCCTCAGAAAGGACCGTCGGACAGGCCGATCCCCGACCAGGGCCTCGGAGTCCTTTGTCCGGAAGCCCAGGCGGATGGGGTCCCGTGCTCCGAGCTCGGCCGCGA
Organism: Gemmatimonadota bacterium; assembly: GCA_039589615.1. GTDB lineage: Bacteria > Gemmatimonadota > Gemmatimonadetes > Gemmatimonadales > GWC2-71-9 > B3T1B10. The sequence continues at coordinate 6,937 of JBDHHA010000150.1, read as the reverse complement.
ATGCGATATCTGCCCCATGGCCGCCCCGAACCGGGATATCCCCGACGCCACTGCCCCGCCAGCCCCCACCGACGAGGCTTCCGGCGAGGCCATGGCCGACTGGTAGGCCGGACCGCCACCACCTAACGTTCTCACTCTCTCCTGCGTAATATCTCCGGCAAGAGGGTGGAGCCCCTCGTGCGATCCGTGGCGTCCGACGACGTCCCACTCCACCCGGTAACCACTCGCAGCGCAGGAATCGATGATTCGTCTCGTCAAGTCTCCCTTACTCGGTGCCGTCGCCGTCGTGGCGGCGGGCATTGCGATCTTCAGTACGATAACGCGTTCCCCCGAACTCGGGCCCCGGGACGGGGAAGACTTGCCACCCACCGACACCGGCCGCGTCATGGTGGGTGACATGGCTCCCGATTTCTCCCTCCTGGCGTATTCGGGCGACATCGTGACCCTGTCGCGTGCCCGGCGCGACAAGAACATCGTGTTGGTGTTCTACCGGGGACACTGGTGACCCTACTGCGCCCAACAGCTCGGCGAGCTGAAAGCCCTCTTGAGTGAGGAACAGCAGCGCACCACGGAGATCCTCGCAGTCTCGGTGGACGACCACGAAAAGCAGCAGATGATGATCGATAGGATCTCCAAAGAGGACGGAATCTTGCCGGAGTTTCCGCTACTCTCGGATCCCGATCACCGGGTCATCGATCGCTACGGCCTGTTCAACGCCAACGAGAACCGTGGCCGCCCGGTGCCCCACCCCACCGTCTTCGTCATCGACCGAGACGGCACGGTGCGCTGGAAGTTCGTAGAGATCAATTACAGGATCCGCCCGACCAACGACGACATCTTGGCGGCTCTGGCGGAGTTGGAGTAGTTAATCGGACGTTCACCCCCAACTGAAGCGAGGTTCATGGACGCAAGACTACGCTCTGCAACGTGAATACCTTCGAGCGATACCTCTCGGTATGGGTGGCGTTGTGCATGGGGCTCGGGGTGGCCGTCGGCAAACTCCTCCCCGGCATCGTGGACACCCTCCGCGCCATGGAATTCGGCGACGGCAGCCATATCAACATCCCCATTGCCGTCCTCATCTGGTTCATGATCTATCCGATGATGCTGAAGATCGACTTCGCATCCATCGCCAACGTGGGGAAGCGCCCGCAGGGTTTGTTCGTCACGCTGTTCGTCAACTGGCTGGTCAAGCCGTTCTCCATGGCCCTGTTCGGTTGGCTCTTTTTCCGGCACCTGTTTCTCCCTCTCATCGGCCCGGAGTTGGCCAGCCAGTACATCGCCGGCGTGATCATCCTGGCCGCCGCGCCATGCACCGCGATGGTGTTCGTCTGGTCGTATCTCTCTCACGGCGACCCGGCCTACACGCTCGTGCAGGTGTCCGTCAACGACCTCATCATGCTCGTGCTCTTCGCACCGATCGTGAAGCTGCTCGTCTCCGGCGCGTCGGGGCTCGACGTGCCGTTTCAAGTGTTGCTCTACTCGGTCGTGATCTTCGTCGTCATCCCCCTTGTAGCAGGCTCGATCACCCGGAAAGTCTTGATCGGACGCCGTGGCGTGGAGTGGTTCAACGCGCGGTTCGTCGCGCTCTTCCAACCCGTGACCGTCATTGCGCTCCTGGCCACACTGGTCATGATCTTCGCCTTCCAGGCGGACAACATCACCGGCCGGGCGTTCCACGTGGTGCTGATCGCCATTCCGATTCTGATCCAGGTGTACTTCAACTCGTCCCTCGCGTACGGCCTGATGCGCCTCTTCAAGGTGGATTACTCCGTCGCCGCCCCGGGGGCGCTCATCGGCGCGTCCAACTTCTTCGAGTTGGCCGTGGCCACGGCCATCGCGCTGTACGGACCCGATTCCGGCGCCGCGCTGGCTACCGTCGTAGGTGTGTTGGTGGAAGTGCCGGTCATGCTCTCGGTGTGTCGGTTGTGCGTGGCAACCAAGCACTGGTTCCCCACGGCATAGCTACCTTCACCGCCGATTCACCGTGACTTCATGCACGGTCGTCGCGCGAGCGCCATTTTTGGTGTCACTATGGCTGAACTCTTCGTAGGCGCCGCCGCCGCGACCAGCTTGTTCCTCCTCATTCGATTCGCCCGACACAACGCCCTCGTTGTTACCTGGTGGCAGTGGTATTTCACCGGCCTCGCCATCGTGTATGCCGTCTTTGTCGCCGAGGTCATCATCGGGTTTTTGCGGGAGGGCAGTCCGAAGGCCGGCATCGTCATGGGCGCGATCCTGGGATTCGTAGCCGTCGTCTGGGGAGTGCTCCTTGCCCGTTTCGTCTTTCATCGAGGGGCGTCCTCGGGCAGGCCACCACCAACTGCTTCTCCACCAAGGGCTCAACCTAATCGCACCCGGGCCACGGAAGCCCTGCGTATCACCGACGAAAGTCGAGCAGATCATGTCTGACCGATCGATCCCCAGGCGGGACTTTCTCGAAGTGCTGGGCGTAGGAACGGCCGCCGCGGGCTTCGGGACCGGCACGTCCCGGATCCTGGCGCCGACGGAGTCCGGTGTGCTCGTCGAGTCCGAATCCGAGTACGGCGGCATGGCCGTCGAGAAGTTGTCCGGGGGTCGCGTGCCGTACGAGTACGACGAGACCGTACTCCAGAGGATGAGCGAGAAGTTTACCATCTTCAGCCGCAACGTGTGGGACCCTGACCGCCTGGCGGTCTTGGCACAGGCCCCGAACGTGACGGCGCGCAACCTGGTGGAAGGCCGGGGCACCATTCCCAACCAAACGCGTCTCGACTACGCGTTCATGGCCGCCGCGTGGCGCCACGCAACTATGGGAGGCGGCAGCGACTACGCCTGGAGCGGTGTGAGCGGCCAGGTCCGGGGATCTCGCCTCGATCGAATGAGACCGTGGAACCCGGCGGACATCGAGATGACGTGGGAAGAGGCTTCTCTCGCCGTGCGTCATGCGGCATTGTTCTTCGGCGCATCCCTGGCCGGAATCGCCGAACTGAACCGGCTGTGGCTCTACACCGATCACTTCGCCCCCACTCGCGACGACCGCGAGCGCACCATTCCCGTGCTCTCCGACGGCGAACGCTTCGAACAGGGCGATGATGCGTGGTACATCCCCGAGTCGATGAACCGGGTCGTCGCGCTGGCATTCGAGGAAGACTACTTCGCGATTGCCAACTCCCCGGGCCGCCTCGCGTCCGCCGCGACCGGGAACGGCTATTCCCGCATGGCCGTCACGTCGTCCACCCTCGCGGACTTCATCCGCGGCCTGGGCTACCGCGCGCTTCCCGCAGGCAACGGGGTGGGGCTGAGCATTCCCATGGCCATCGATGCGGGCCTCGGACAGCTGGGCCGCATGGGTTTGCTCGTGACGCCGAAGTACGGGCCCCGGGTTCGCCTCGCCAAGGTCATTACCGACATGCCGCTGACGCCCAACGACCCAATCGACTTCGGGGTCACGGAGTTCTGCGACGTGTGCATGCTGTGTGCCGAGGAATGTCCCAGCGGCGCCATCACCGACGGTCCCAGGAAATGGGAGGGGCAGTCCCGGTCGAACAACCCGGGCGTCCTCAAGTGGTACGCCGAGCAAGAGAAGTGCTACGATTTCAACGGGTTCAGCTGCTCCAACTGCAAGCGTTGCTGCCCATTCAACAAGCCCAACAATTCCTGGCTGCATCGCGCCATACGAGGACTCATCGAGGGCCGCATCAAATCGGCCGACAGGATCATGGTCGGTCTCGACCAGGCCAGCGGTTACGGACGGCAAGTGGAGGACACCGAGTTCTGGAAGATGGACGGCCAACAGAGCATCACCGCGCGAGACACCAAACCATGAGCGACTCCGAATCCAAGGACAAACTGAGCCGCCGGCAATTTCTCAAGGCAGCCGGAGCGACCAGTGCCGTGGCAGGTGGCGTCGGCCTCGGCTTCTCGGGCTACGCGGCCGGGAAGGATCCCCAGACGTACGTAGGATGGGAGAACGAGGAAGGTGCCGGCGAGCGGTTCAACCACAAGCGCTACGAGGTGGCCGAGCCTACGTACACGAGGGTCGGCCCCACGTCGCGCCCCGACGCCCGGGTGGAGAACATCTTCGAGCGTCGGATGCGATTTCGCATGCAATACAGGGCCGTCCAACAGGGCGGCGAGTTCGACGAGCTCATGTCGGCCTACTACGAGGCGCACCCGGAGGATCTCGAGCTGGACCGGATCAACCAGGAAGAGATCATGCCGAAGCATATGGCCGACGCAAGGGCGACCGGTGACCAATACCTCCTCGCCCAAGCGTGGTCACAAGCCATGGGAGCCGTGTCGCCCCGGGAGTCAGGCGGTCCTCCAGACGAGGCGGACTTCCCCAGGCCGCGGCGAGGCGGCGGGCCTGTGGAGCCGGCGAAACTCAAGGACCCTGCCAAAACGTCACAGCTCATCAAGGAGGTGGCCCACCAATTCGGCTCGACGCTGGTGGGCATCACGGAGTTGAATCCCGACTGGGTGTACCTCCACCCGCTTCGAGGCAGAGGTTTCGAGAGCCAAGACGAGCCCCTCGAGATTCCCGCGCATTGGGAATACGCCATCGTGGTGGGCTCGCCCATGTCGTGGGACCCCATGTACGCGAATCCGACATACGGTACGTCCAACGACGCGTACTCCCGGAGCCGCATCATCGCCACGCGGCTGGCGGCGTTCATCAAGGCGCTGGGCTATCCGGCCCGGACCCACATTCCGGGGAACAGCTACGACTTGATGGTTCCCCCCATCGCCATCGACGCAGGGCTCGGGGAACAAGGACGCCACGGGATCCTGATCACTCCCGAGGTGGGGAGCAACATCCGTCCCGCCGTCGTGACGACCAACATCCCCATGGAGGTGGACAGGCCCATCGACTTCGGCGTGCAGGACTTCTGCGCCCACTGCAGCATCTGCAGCGACGTGTGTCCCAGCGCAGCCATTCCCACGGAGAAGACGGAAGTCCGGGGATACCTACGATACAAGGTCGACACGGCCAAGTGCCAAAACTTCTGGAACTCGAACCTGGGCAACACGGGTTGCCGCATCTGCGTCTCCGTCTGTCCCTACACGCGAAAGGCCAACTGGCTCCACCGAACGGCACTGAAGGTCACCGCCAACGATCCCACGGGCCTCTCGGAGCGGGCGCTGACGGCGTTGCAGAAGAGTTTCTACGAGGGCCCCGATCCCGAGAGCTACTACATGCCGTCTCTGGGCGGTGAGAACGCTTCGTACCGCGATCCACCGTGGTGGCTCAAGACGGAGGATTTCATCGATGCAGATCTTTAACAGCCCTCTGTTCTGGTTCGTCGAGGGGATCCTCTGCTGCGTCATGGTGCTCGGCGCCCGGACGTGGGCGCAGGATCGCGCCATCGCCTTGCCGTGGTGGAAGTGGTTCGCGTTCGCCGTGTGGGTGCTGTTGGCAGGATTCACGATCGCCTTCATTGGGACCAGCTTCGGCGAGGGTGAGGCCACCGCTGCGGTTCGCGGCGGGCTCCTCTTTGGGCTGGTGGTGGTACTGGCCGGCGCCGGACTGTGGCGGATCTGGTTGATCGGGGTCACACCACGTGACAAGGCGACGTCCGAGTCGTAGACACACTCTCGTCCGCTACCTCGTCGTATTGGCGGCGCTCGCCCTGGCGTTGCGATACGGCAGGACACGGGCGGCTCCCGACCTCACAATCCCCATAAGGGACATCTTTCCCGAAGCCGTATCCACCTCCCCTGACAACGGCATCTACCACGTGTACGGAGCCGACGGACGGTTGCTCGGCTGGGCGGGCACCGGGTCGGCCAGCGGGTACGGCGGCCCCATGCTGCTGGTCACCGGTGTCGATACCGCAGGAGAGATCGCCGGCGCCCGCGTCGTGGAGCAGCGGGAAACCCCCGTGTTCTGGAGACTGGTGCGGGCGCGAGACCTCCTCGAGAGTATCTCCGGTCGTCGATTCGACGCCGTCGACTACGACAACGTGGACGCCGTCACCGGCGCCACCATCTCCACCACCGCCGTGATCGCCAGCGTGAGAGCCTCCGTGGCCCAGGTAGCGGGAGCGGCCTTCGATGTGGAGATGCCCCTCCCGTCCCTGCCCTTCGAGTTCGGTCTCCTCGAGATCACGGTCCTGGTGCTCCTCACCTTAGGAGTCGTCGCCCATCGCGCCCGGGGCACCGCCCGGCGTCGCCTCCGGTGGGCGTGCCAGATCACCGGCCTCGTGGTAATCGGATTCTGGAAGGATTCCCCGATTACGCTGGCCAAGCTGACGGCGTTGATGTCGGGGTTCTTCCCCAATCCCCGGACCAGCTTGGCCCTCTATCTCCTCATCGCGGGCTTTGTGGCCACGTCGCTCCTCTACCGCCGCAACGTGTACTGTCTCTACGCCTGTCCTTTCGGCGCCGCGCAGCGGTGCGTGGGCGTCATCGGCGGCAAGGGGTTCAAGCTCCCCAGGTGGTCCGTTCTCCTGATGGAGGGCACGCGGAACTTGATTGTCTTCATCGCACTCTTCATGGCGCTCCTGACCCTCCGGCCGGCACTCGCCAGTTACGAGCCCTTTGCCGCGCTCTTCTCCCTCCGGGGAACGACGCTGCACTGGCTGCTCTTGTTCCTCGTGTTGGTGGCATCCCTCGCGCTGCGGTCGCCGTGGTGCCACTTCTTCTGTCCGATGCGCTCGTTCGAAAGGGTGTTGGTGACGCTCCGGAGAATCCTTCGCCGACCCAGGCCGGTGGCTTCCCATGACTGACCGTCCGAAACTGCTCACGCTGCGGAACGCCGGGACGATGCTGTTTGTGGTCCTGGTGAACGCGGTGATCGTGGGGATCCTGCTGCAGAGTTTTCTCTGGGCGGAATAGGCGGGCCCCTTCCTCCATCGGGGCCCAGGGTCCAGATTTGTCAGCCCACTGACCGACCGGCAGGAGCCCACCGCCAGATGAGCGTCACCACCCAACGCCTGTCCACGCTGAGACGAAC
>JBDHHA010000149.1:0-10312 GCA_039589615.1 Gemmatimonadota bacterium | reverse complement strand
CCAAGGCCAGCAAGGACACCTGGATGCCGATGGGCCCCAGGGTCATGTTCACTACCAGTAAGTTAATATGGAACGGCCCTATCGAGGGACTCACCGTCCATGTGAAAAATTCCTTGGCCGGTCCCTGGGGAAGAAACCGGTCCATCAGCGCCGACAGAAACCCGCCCACCACGAACCCGATGGCCAAGACTGAAACGTAGAACCCCGCGCGACGGGGACCGATGGTCATTGCTCAACTCCTGCGATCGACAGCATGGGCGAGCCCCCCGCGGAGTGCTTCCCGCGCCGGACCCTCGGGAACCGCTTCCAACTCGCGCTCGGCGAGGAGAGCCAACTCTTGGGCTCGCTCCCTCGCGATATCGACGCCACCCACGCGCCGTACCACCCCGATCACTTCCGACACCAGTTCGTCCGACGGCTCCGGGTCGGCCATGAGCCGCTCGACCTGCGCCAACTCGGCCTCCGTCATTCGGGATCTCGCAGCAATGAGGGGTAACGTGATCTTGTGTTCGCGAAGATCGAGGCCGCTGGGCTTGCCGGTGACGCTCTCCGTCTCCGTGTAATCGAGCACGTCGTCGGTGATCTGAAATGCCCGGCCCAAGAATCGACCGTATTGGCGCAGTCCCTCGCGCACCTCCGGCGCCGCCCTCCTGGCACCGATCTCGCACGCCGCCGACATGAGCGACGCCGTCTTGTATTGGATCAGCGCGTCGTAGTCCTCCTCGGAGTAATCCAACGTGTCGTGGGCCTGCAACTCGCGCATCTCCCCAACCGTCATCTCGTTGGTGACGCGGCTCATCAGCTGAAGCGGCACCGGGTCGCCGAGCCCGACCAGCTCGATCATGGCCCGGGAGTACAGATAGTCCCCCATGATCACCGCGATCTGGTGACTGAACATGGCGTTGACGGTGGGTTGGCCCCGGCGCAACACCGAGTGGTCCACGGAGTCGTCGTGCACCAGCGTGGCCAGGTGAATGAGCTCCACCACGGCAGCCAATGTCACGTCCTCACGACGCAACTCACCCGCAGCTCGCGCCGACAAGAGCAACAGCGTGGGTCGGAACATCTTGCCCTTCATCTGGAGCAAGTGCTCGTTGACCTCGGTGATCATGGGAAAGTCGGCGACGATAATGCGCCGCAATTCATCGAGGACGCCGTCCAACTCCTTGCGGACCAGCTCCTGGATGGTCGCGAGGTCGGCGGACGCCAGGTCCGGCGGCCCGCTCAATTCGCCGCCTTGGAAAGCGTGCTGACCCGCTCGCCTACGTCTTGGAAGTTGATATCCACGGCGAACGCGCGCTGGTAGTACATGAGCGCATCGGCCGTCTTCGCCTGTTCTTCTTCGCACCGGCCCAACCAGTACAACAGGCCGATCTTGGCCTCGTCCCCACCCGCGTCGGCGTCCACCGCCCGGCGCATGACCGTGGCCGCCACCTGTAACTGGCCCTTCTCGTAGAAGCACAGGCCGAGAGACTCGGCTGCCCGCAGCCGTGTCTCGTCACTCCGCAGCGCCTTCTGGAACTCGGAAATCGCCTCTTCCAGGAGCCCCATTTCCTTGAACGCGACGCCCAGGTCGTAGTGAGCGTGGGCATCCGCCTCGTCGATGTTCTCCTCGATGCCCTTCTTGAACTGGCTCAACATCACGTTGAAGTCGCGCTGCTCATTGTCGGTCTGCACGTCCTTGCCCGTCATCCGGGTGGACTTCTGCTCGTCCTCGCCGAGAATGAGATCCCCGAGGTCCACGAAGCCCGACTGTCGGTCCTTGGTGGAAGGAGGCGCCGCCGGGGTCGCTGCGGGAGTGGGTTCCTCGACCGGCTCCGGCCCAGGGGGCGCTTCTTCAGCCACGGGCCCCTCGTCGACGGTGACGAACTGCGCGACGGTGGCAAGCCCCTCTTTGGCCTCTTGATTCTCGGCATCGAGCTCCAAGACCCGCTCGTACACCGTCTGGGATTGCTCCATCGCCCCCGAGCGGAACAAGCCGTTGGCCAGCGCCAGGTAGGAGGGAACCAACTGGGATTCATCGCCACGCCGGTAGGAGAACTCGACACACTTCTGCAGGTGGACGACGCTGTTGGGTTCGAGGCGAATGATCTCGTGGGCAATGCTGGTGGCCCCCTCCCAATCCTCGGCGTTCTCACAGGACTGAAGCGCCACATCCAGCTCGTCGAGGCCTCGGTCGCGTTCGCCCTGCTCCAGGAGCAGCTCGGCCAACTCGCGCCGGGCTCCCGGATCGTCGGGGTTCGCGGCGACCTCCGCCTCCAGCGTTTGCACCGTCTTCGGCTCGGGCTCCGCGGGGAGTTCCGGGACGTCGGTGGCCTCCTCGATCTCAGGGAACGCCTCGAACCGCTCCACGATCTGGTCCGACGCGTCGGCCGCTTCGTCCAACACGTAGGCGCCGGTGCCCCGCAGATACTCCTCCAAGTTGTCGTCCGCACCAGCGCCCGCCGGCGCATCGGCCGGCGCATCAGCCGGCTCCGCCGGTGGAGATTCAGCCTCGATTTCGGCCAGCGGGTCCCCTGGCTCGTCGAACCCGGCCAGGTCCAGCTCCGGCACATCCAGCTCCGGCAGCTCCGCCGATCCCTCGTCGACAGCATCCGTCTTCTCGTCGGTCACGAACACGACGTCGTCGGCTCCCAACTCGCCAACCAGCGATTCGTCCGGGGCCTTGGCCGGCTCCTTGAGCTGGATGTCGGCCGTGCCCTCCACCAATGAGCCGAGGTCTTCCTCCTGCACAACGGGGTTCTCCCCGGTGAGACCCTCCAACACCGGAATATCCAACTCGTCCGGGTCGATGGACGGCCGGTCCGTTTCCAGCGGTTCGATCCTGAGGGTGTCCCCTTCCTCGGCCACTGGCTTGGCGGGAGCGTCCCCATCGAAAGGACGCTCGACGGAGAGTTCCGCCTCGGCGACGCCGTCGTCCAAAGCCACGGTGGGTGCCGCCTCCGGTTCGTCGACGACGCTCGTGGGTTCGACCTCCACGGCAGCCTCGGCCTTGTCGCCGCCGTCGTCGTCCAGGTCGATGAACACGAGATCCCCCGCTCCAGGACCAGGCGGCTCGTCGCCCTCCCCCGGCTCGGCGACGGCGGCCGTGGACGCACGCCCTGTGAAATCCTGGTACAGCTTGGCCAGTCCGGTGTCGTCGGGATGCTCCTTGATGGCGGCCTCGAGCTGTTCCGCCAGCACGCTCCGGACCTCCTGGTTCTCGGGCGACGCGGAGACAGTTTTCTTCAGCGCCTTAAAGGCCTCGACGACCTTCCCGCTCCTGGCCATGCGCTGGGCGTACTCGACGAAGTGCTCCTTGGCTTCCGCCCCGAATCCCCGCTGCAGCATGAGCTCACCCAGCATCAGATAGGTGGGTGTTCTCCCGGGAGCGTTCCGGAGGATCTTGTTGCAGAGAGCGATGGCGTTGTTGGGAAGACCCGACTCGATGTAGCGGTGCGCGGCGCGCTCGTACATCTCCACGGCGCCGTTTACCTCGTTGGTCTTGAGGTACAGATCACCGACCTTGTTGTAGATCGCCAGCTCGTGGTCCATGTCCGGGGTACCCTCGAGCGCCTCGATGATCTTGAGATAGACCTCGATCGCCTTCCCGGGCTGATCCTTCAACTCGAGCTTGCGTGCCTTGTCCTTGAGCTTGTCGATGTTCAGTGCCAGAGGACCGACCTCAACTCGTTCATGTGGCGCGAAATTGGGCTAAGATGCTGAAGTTAGAGGATTTAGGCAGGGGTGACAAGGCATCCGGAGACCCATATCGCTGCCACGAGGTTCACGCCGTACCAGTAGCTAAGCTCGCGCCAATCCGCGATTGACGCCAGCACGATGTCCGCCGCAAACCCCGGCGCGAGCTGCCCCCGGCGGCTTGCCTCGCCCACACCCGCCGCCCCATTCACGGTGATCGCCGTGATGGCCTCCGCCGGAGTCAGCCGTAGTTGCGACACCCCCATGGTGGCCATCAAGGGCAGGCTCATGCCCGGGGAGCTTCCGGGGTTGAAGTCGGTGGCCAGGGCCACCGCCGCTCCAGCGTCGAGGAGCTCCCGGGCGGGAGCGTGGCCGCGCCGGCCGAGGAACATCATCGTTCCCGGCAGGAGGACCGCCACCGTGTCCGACGCCTTGCCCAAGGCGTCGACGCCGGCCGGGGAGATCGCCGCCAGGTGGTCCGCGCTCACGGCATTCAACTCGGCGGCAAGCTCGGCGCCCCCCGAGCCGTCCAGCTCGTCGGCGTGGAGCTTGAGGCGCAGGCCGTGCCGCCAAGCGGCGGTGAGGACGGTGCGGGACTGCTCCGGGGTGAAGACACCCGGTTCGCAGAACACGTCGCAGAACCGAGCCAACCCCCGCTCCTCCACCACGGGCAACATCTCCCGGACCACCAGATCCACGTAGCCGTCGGGGTCGTGCCGGTGCTCCGCCGGCACCTCGTGGGCCCCGAGAAAGGTCGACACCAGGTGGGGACGACTCCCTTGGAGGGCGCGGATCACCTCGAGCTGTTTGAGCTCAGCCTCCAGGGACAGACCGTAGCCCGACTTGACCTCCACCGTGGTGGTGCCACCGGCCAGCAAGCGATCCAGTCGTTGCCGAGTGAGGGCTGCCAACTCGTCCTGTGAACGCCCCCGCACGTCTCGCACCGACGAGAGGATGCCCCCGCCCTGGGCGGCGATCTCCTTGTAGCCGATGCCTCGGGCGCGGCGCTCGTGGTCCTCCACCCGGGCGGCGCCGAAGACGGCGTGCGTGTGACAGTCCACGAACCCGGGAAAGAGCACACCGTCCACCTCTTCGACGACCGCCGACGGGAACGCCTCCCGCATGTTCTTCGCCAGACCGACGTCGAGTATCGTCCCGCCGTCGCCGATCACCACGGCGCCGCCGTCGATCACGTCGAGGTCCGCCATCTCCGCACCGCGTCGCGCCCGGGCCGGACCACGACACGTGACGACCTGGGACGCCCCCAAGAGGATGCTGCTCAAGTGGGCACGTCCCGCATCGGGATGGTGAGGTCGTGGGCCTTTGCCGTGGCCATCGCCTCCTCGTATCCGGCGTCGGCGTGCCGCACCACGCCGATGCCGGGATCATTGGTGAGCACCCGCTGTAGCCTGGCAGCGGCCTCGGGGGTGCCGTCGGCCACGATGACCTGACCGGCGTGTAGTGAGTTGCCGATCCCCACACCACCACCGTGGTGGAACGACACCCACGACGCACCCGACGCCGTGTTGAGCAAGGCGTTGAGGATGGGCCAATCGGCGATCGCGTCCGATCCGTCCCGCATGCCTTCCGTCTCCCGGAACGGCGACGCCACGGAACCCGTGTCGAGATGGTCCCGGCCAATCACGATGGGGGCCTGCAGCGCTCCCGACGCCACGAGATCGTTGAGTGCCAGGCCGAACCGGGCCCGCTCCCCCTGCCCCAGCCAACAGATCCGCGACGGCAGACCCTGAAACGCCACCTGCTCCGCCGCCATGCGGATCCACCGCACGAGATGTTCGTTCTCCGGAAACAACTCGCACACCAAATCGTCGGTGCGGTGGATGTCCGACGGTTCACCCGAGAGAGCGACCCACCGGAACGGCCCGCGTCCCTCGCAGAACAGCGGGCGCACGTACTCGGGAACGAATCCCGGAATGTCGAACGCCTTCGTGACGCCCTCGTCGTACGCCTCGGTCCGGATGTTGTTGCCATAGTCGAACGTGGTAGCGCCTCCCCGCTGTAACGCCAGCATCGCCTCCACGTGGGACGCAATGGACGAACGGGCTCGCAGGAGATACGCATTCGGATCGGACGTCCGCAGCTCCGTCGCCTCCTCCAAGGTGAGCCCCGCCGGCACGTACCCGTTGAGGGGATCGTGGGCCGAGGTTTGATCGGTCACGATGTCGGGCTGCCACCCGCGGCGCGCGATCTCCGGCAACACGTCGGCGCAGTTGCCCAGCAGCCCCACCGACAGCGCCTCGCCGTTGTTCTTCGCCGCCTCGAGTTGCGCCCAGGCGTCGTCCAGGGAATCGGTCATCACGTCGAGGTAGCGGGTGTCCAGCCGGCGTTGGATGCGGGTGGGGTCCACCTCCACCACCAGACACGCCGCGCCGTTCATGGTGGCGGCCAACGGCTGGGCTCCACCCATTCCCCCCAGCCCCCCTGTCAACACGATGCGGCCGCGGAGATCGCCGCCGAAGTGGGTGCGGGCGACGGCGCCAAAGGTCTCGTACGTTCCCTGGAGAATTCCCTGGCTTCCGATGTAGATCCAACTGCCCGCCGTCATCTGGCCGAACATGATGAGGCCCTTGGCCTCCAGCTCCCGGAAGTGTTCCCAGTTGGCCCATCGGCCCACCAGATTCGCGTTGGCGATGAGCACGCGGGGCGCGTTCTCGTGCGTGGTGAACACGCCCACCGGCTTCCCGGACTGCACGAGCAGCGTCTCATCGTTCCCCAGGGAACGCAGCGATGCCACGATCTTGTCGAAGGCTTCCCAGCTCCGCGCGGCCCGTCCCGTTCCACCGTATACCACCAGATCCTCGGGGCGCTCCGCCACCGCGGGGTCGAGGTTGTTCATGATCATGCGCATCGCCGCTTCCTGGATCCAACCGCGACACGTGATCTCGGTTCCCCGGGGTGCGTGCACGACCCGGCCTGTGGTGCTTGCCGTCATATGAGTGCCTCCTCCTTCACTCGGGCCGCCAGCCCTTCGATATCGGCGGTGAGCGGTCTGTCTTCCGTCAGCGGCTGCACCACCTCGCGCACCTTGGCGACGAGTGCCTCAACCGCAGGCGCCGAGCGCAACGGACGGTGATGCTCCAATCCCTGCACCGCGCACATCAACTCGCACGCGACGAGGCGGTTGGCGTTTTCGTAGACGCGCCGCGCCTTGAACGCGGCGGCCATGCTCATGGGTACGACGTCTTCTTGATTAGCGTCCGTGGGAACGGACTGCACGCTCGCCGGGACGCACAGCGCGCGACTCTCCCCCACCAACGCCGCGGCAACGATCTGCACCATCATGAACCCGGACTCGAGCCCCGGCTGCGGCGCCAAGAACGCCGGCAGTCCCCGGGAGAGATCGGGATTGACCAGTCGCTCGATGCGTCGCTCTGTCATCCCCGCCACACTCGTCAAGGCGATGGTCAGATAGTCGAGGGCCATGGCCACCGGCTGCCCATGGAAGTTGCCGCCCGACACCATGTCCTCGTCGAACACGAGCGGGTTGTCCGTCGCCGCGTTGAGTTCCACCGCCGCCACGCCGGCCGCGAAGTCGAGGGTGTCCTTTACGGCACCCATGATCTGCGGTACACAGCGAACACTGTAGGCATCCTGCACTTGGGGATCGTCATCCCGGTGGGATTCGCGAATCTCGCTGCCGTGGAGCAGTTCCCGCATGAGCGACGCCGACTCCACCTGTCCCGGATGGGGGCGCGCGGCGTGGAGCCGCTCGTCGAACGCGTCCGGCGTTCCCTTGAGGGCCTCCAGGGTCATGGCCGCCGCACCATGGGTGGCGCGCCACAGCCGTCCCGCGTCGTGGACCAGCAGGCACAGCATCGCCGTCTGGGCCTGGGTGCCGTTGATCATCGCCAGGCCCTCTTTCGCCTGGTAAGCCACCGGCTCGATCCCGGCTTCGCGCATGGCGTCCGCGGCGGGCATGACCCGGCCCGCCACCGTCACTTCGCCTTCCCCCATCAGCGCCAACGCCAGGTGGGAGAGGGGGGCCAGATCACCGCTGGCTCCCACACTCCCCTGCTCCGGCACCACAGGATGGATCCCGTGATTGAGCATGGCCACCAAGCGCTCCGGGACCAGGGGACGCACCCCGCTGGTGGGCTTCACCAGGGTGTTGGCCCGGAGGAGCATCAGCGCCCGCACCGCGTCCATGGGTAGCGGATCTCCCAGGCCCGACACGTGGCTCAGAATCAGATTGCGTTGCAGGGCGTTGAGCTGATCGGAATCGATCTTCACCGACTGGAGCTTGCCGAACCCGGTGTTGATCCCGTAGACCGCCTTGTCGGAAGCCGCCGCCGCTTCCACGACCTTCCGGGATTCACCCAACCGCTGCAGGGCTTCCGGATCGAGGGTGACTGGCGTGGACTGCCGTGCGACCGCGACGACGCGCTCTACGGTGAGAGAGGCGCCGTCGAGGAGGATTTCGGTTGGCATGGCGGGAATATAGAGAGAGAATCACGAGAAGGGGGAGGTCACGTGGCGAGCGCTCCCCCCCAACCCAATTGGCCACGGAAACCACGGAAACCACGGAATCCCCCAGCCCCCCTAACTGAACTGCACTGCTTTGTCAGTGCACTGCGCAACGCCGAACAAACCACTTAGGGGTGGAGGGGGGCAACACAGGAGATGGGTGGGGCGGGGGTCCGTGGTTTCCGTGGGTTCCGTGGCCATTCACACGGGGCGCCGCATGTGTCCGAATGGCCGCCGACTTTGGCGATGGCGGGGCCTTCTTCCTGAAGGGAACGTGGCCGTCTAAGGCCGGACCAGCTAAACGCTGGCCCGGCCCGTCTGCCCTTCTACTTGTGTCCCTTGACGATGAGTCCGCCCTTGTCGGACGCAGGCAGGCCGCCGCGGATGGACAGTTCGGGGTTCCCCGGATCGGTCTGGTACGACCAATCGAAGATGATGAACTGCTGCCCCACGTGGGTCACCCGGATGGCGCCGTAGCGGAAGAACCCGTCTCCCTCGTCGATCTCGAACACGTAGCCGAATCCTGGCTCCGCCGTGATGGCCACCGGGGAGTAGCCTCCCACCGGTGCGACGGTGATGGACGTGAGATCGTCCACGAGCCCGCCGGGGTACAGGGCGACCTCCACCCCGGTTCGAACGGGCTGGATGAACACATCCGGAGCCGACAGATCGATGACGAAATCGATGTCCGGCCGGTTGCCCGCTCTGATGAGCCCCAACTCGTTGTCGTCGGCGAACCCGTCAACGTTGGTGTCTTCGAAGAATCGGAATCCGCTGAACGCCAGATCCACCTGCTGTGGCGTCAGAAGGACGTTCCGGGCTTCGGGCCGAGGCGTGTCCGCAATGAGCGCGGACCACATGCTCTCCCACCCCTCGATGCTCTCCGCCGACACGCCGAAGCAGAGGGGCACGCCGTTGGTCAGGACGGAGACGAGGAACTCCGGCGACACCGTGGTCCCCTCGAGGGTCCACACCTCGTCGCACAGATCGGCATCGAGATCGTACCCGGTGCTGTACACCCGGTAGTTTTTGAAGCCGTCGGGCTCGTTGACAAAGGCGTTGTCTTCCCACGCGACGAGAATGGCGCCGTCGAGGCTCACGGTCCAGATCGCCGCCGGCGATTCCAGCCGGAGGCGCTCATCGATGATCACCTCCTCGCTGAAGTCGCTCTCCACACCCTCCACGCTCACGGCCGTCACCCGGTACTCGAGATCGGGCTGACCCTCGTCGTGGAAGCTGGGGGACGTGGTGGTGCCCCTGAGGTCGTACACGCTGGAGCCGTCCAGGCGCCCGTATACGTTGTACACCTCCAGGTTGGCGTCCAGCACCGGGTCCCAGTGCAAGATGACCCCCTGGGGAAATTCGGGGTCGCCGCTGGGCTCGAGCTGATACCACAGGTTGATGGGGCGGCTTATCGGAGCCGTCGGGTCGTCACACGCAATCGCACTCAATCACTCCACGTTGGGTCGCAGGACACATTCTGGCTGACACACCCAGTTCTTCGCTGTTACGTGAATCACGGCAGTTAATGTGCCATGAGGCTAAGTCTTTGCAATACAATAGCTTAGGTAATTCTAGCAGAGCCCTGAGTGTCTCCTCTGGCGGACAATAGGCAGGTGCGGTAGCAGGCAGGTCCCGATGGCGACGTCCGCTGCGGTCGCTCGCACGCCGAGGGAACCACCGGCCTGCTGCGCTCCGACTCGCGAAGAGCATTGCCGGGTGACCGTGGGGACGGAGGCGTGCCGGTCGTCCGGCAGCGCGTGTCGGGTTTCGACCGCACACCCTCTCCCGCCAAGAAACCGCTGCCGAAAACCGCAACGCGCGTAAGGACGACTGGTACCCTCCGTCCCCAGGCGCACCGATACAGGCAGATCTGGGGCGTGCAAGCTATCGATTCACACTGCGCTGGTCGTAGTTGAACTTCAGCTCCGAGAGATCCAGCAGTTGGACGAAGAAGTTGAAGGCGAAGTTCCCGTTGGGAGCCTGAACGAAGGCGAACGTCGCCCTCCAGCGGTTCATGTCCCGCTCGAACCGTAGCGCGTTGGAGCCGAATTCCTTGGTCGTGAGGTTGTAGTCGGTGGTCCACTGGAGGCCCCAGTTGCGCGTGGGGCTGAACGACATGGTGAGACCCACCGTCCGATTGGGCCCC
>JBDHHA010000148.1:0-9884 GCA_039589615.1 Gemmatimonadota bacterium | reverse complement strand
CCGGTTGTAGATCTGCCCGTTGAGTCCGTCCGACGTGTGGTAGGCGGCAAACACCGGACAGACCGGCTCGCACGGCGCGTGGCCGCACTGCTGGCACATCATCGGCAGGATCTCAACGGTGAGAGGCTCGTCACCCTCACCGCCCTCGAAGTAGCGCTCGATACGCAGCCACGACATTTCCCGGCCCCGCTGCACGCCGAGCTTGCCCACCACCGGGATGTTGTTCTCCGAGTAACACGCCGTGACGCAGGCACTGCATCCGGTGCACCGGCTGAGGTCGATGGCCAGGCCCCAGCGGGGATGGTCACCGGCGTAGTTGCCGATGGCGCGTTCCCGGTCTTGGGCCGCCTGCCACTCGTCCAGCACCTGCTCGATCGCTTCCGGAACCTCGGCGGCGTGCTCGACGTGGAATGGATGGGCGTCGCCGGCCTCGACGTGCTCGTACGTCGTGCTCTGGGCGATCCCCCGCCCCATCTGCCGGCTCCGCCCTGCGGGGGAGGCCAGCACCTCGTGCTCGCCGGTGGCGCGGATGGACACCGCTTGGTAATGGGACAGCCCGCCGAACTCGGTGGGCTCGCTGCTCAACAGGTTGTAGACGTTGGCACCGCGATCCTGGGCGTAGCGGCCCAGCTCAGAGTGGCCCTGCCCCAACGGCATGGCGATCACGTCCCGGCGAATCCCCGGATAGAGGAAGGCCGGTGCCACCGCGGTTCCGTGAGCCGACGTCACCTCCACGAAGTCGCCGTCGACGATGCCGTGCTCGGCGGCGGTCTCCGGGTGAATCTCCACCCACGAGCCCCACGTAATCTTGGACACCGGATCGGGCAGTTCCTGGAGCCAGGGCCGACTCGCACCTCGGCCGTCGTAGAACACCGACGACGGATAGGCCATGAGGGTCAAGTCGCCGGATCCGGCAATGCCCGACCATGACGAGAACGTCAGCCCTCCCACATTGCGATCCAGGCGCTGCGCCCGCGTGGGTTCCGGCTGATATACACCGCCGGCCTGCTGCGACGCCGCCCAGAAGTCGTCGAACGCGACTCCCCGCCCGCCGAGTTGGTTCTGCCGTGTGCGCCACGCAGCCTGCAGGTATTCCTTGTAGGTCTGAGCCGAAAATCTCCCAGCAACGCTCGCGCCCAGTTGTCCGGCCAGGGCCAGCAGGACATCCCCGGTTTGGCGCGTATCGAACACCGGTTGCATGACCGGCTGCTGCAGGAGATACGTTCCGGCCCGGGGCTCGAAATCGTTCCACTGCTCCAGGGGATCGTGGTCGGGAAGAATCAAGTCGGCGTGCGCCGCCGTCTCGTCGAGGACCCGGGCAAAACTCACCGTCAGATCGACCTGGCCCAGCGCCTCGCCGAATCCCAACCCCGACGGCGCGTTGTATGCAGGATTGGCGCCGTGGACGAACAGGACGTCGACCCCACCGTCCCGCATCCGCTGCGTCAGGTCCGCAAGCCCTCGGTAGGTCGATCCGGCCCCGGGATCGGGGTCCGATCCGAACACCACCGTGCGCCCCACGTTGCCGGCCACGTAATTGAGAATGCCGACGGCAGCCGCTGCGGCATGAGCCTGGTCGTGCTGGTTACCCATACCCCCGGCGACGGCGAGGCTCGAGTTCTCGGAGAACTCCGCCGCCAATCGCCGGATCGTCTCCGCCGGCACACCACACACTCCTGCGGCGGACTCGGGATCGTATTGCTCGAGGAGCTGGCGCACCCGGAACACATCCGACGGGGCGTTGCCGCCGTGATCCGCGAGTACCACATTGGCGATCGCCAACGCGAGCACCGCTTCCGTCCCGGTGTTGGGCGCGATCCACTCGTCCGCATTGATGCCGCTCATGCTCATGCGCGGCTCGATGTGGACATAGCGCCCCATGCCCTCCTCGGTCACGCTGTGTGCCTCCGCGAACTCCCGGGTGTTCTGAACCGGATTGATCCACGTCTCGAGGAAGTCCGAGCCGAACGACAGGACGTACCGGGCCTCGGCGAACCGGTAGGACGGCAGGGCATCCACGCCGAACACCTGTTGGTTGGCGTAGCGCAAGGCCTCGTAGCCAAAGGGCTCGAACACCAGGCGGCCTTGGGAACCCAGGGCCGTCAACCACGCGTTCACCAGCCGGTCGAATGTCCCCGATTCGTTGCCCGTCACGAATGCGACGCGGTCACCCGCCGTCGATCCCAGCCGTTCAACGATCCGCGCGTACGCGTCATCCCACGATATGGGCGCGAGCCCGCCGTCAGCCCCCCGGGCCATCGGCCCGCGGAGGCGATCGGGATTGTACAGTCCCTGCAGGGAGGCCTGTCCCCGAGCACAGAGCTTCCCACCGTTGAAGGGACTGCCGGGATTGCCTTCGACCTTGACGGCCCGGCCTTCCCGCACCCGCACGTGGACACCACAACCGGCCGGACACTCACGGCAGGTGCTCGCGTAATACGTGGCGACGCCGGGGATTTGATTCTCCGGAGGTACCAGATAGGGAACGAGCTTTTCGGGGGTGCCCGTGGAACACCCCACGGCGGCCGCCCCTCCACTCGTGACGCCGAGGACTTTCAGGAATCGTCTGCGGTCCATCTCCTTGCCCATGCGCGATCCCCTAGTAGTGACAGGCGGTGCAATCGGTGGTGGCTTCTTCCGTCTCGTGACATTCGAGACACCACCCCATCTTCAGCGACGCGAACTGATAGACCTGCGGCATGCGCTCGATCTCGCCGTGGCAATCCTGGCACTCGATCTCGGCGTCGGACAGGACGTGCCGCATGTGGGGGAAGTGCACGAACGGAGGAAGCTTGTGGACCTCGACCCACTCCACCGGCCGGCCCTCGTTGACCGCCTCGCGCAACTTGGCGACCTCGGGATTCCCGCCTCCCACGAGGAGGTGGCATCCCATACACGCGTCCAGGCTCGGGAGTCCCGGACTCGAACTCACCTCCGCCGCGTAGTGGCAATACAGGCAATCCATCTCGTACTGACCCGCATGGACGTCGTGGCGGTAGAAGATCGGCTGGACCGGACCCGGCAAGCCCGCCGTGTCCACATCGACCGGCGCGATAAACCGCTCAGGAGGGGTTTGGGTCTGCTGTGCCTGCACTGCGTGGAAGGTCGCGTATAACACCACACCAACCAGGGCGAGCGCTACGATCCCCTTGGCCACCGGCAACACTTTTCCTGTCATCGCTCCCCTTGTGGGGCGGCACATGTACTTCGCCGCCGCGTCTGCTCACGACAGCCGATTCCAGACCGAGATTTCAGCAACGGATAGCGGTTGCGAGGACTTAGTGAAAAAGTTCACATGCAGCCGCCTGACAAAAATTACTCTAATCCTTCCCTAACACAAGCGCCTCAATCGCTTTGCAGCGGTGCCTCATTCGCTTCGCTGATCGCCGCTGTTGCGATGCGAGCGATCTTCCGATTCCGGTCGGCGACGAGCATTTGGAGGGCGCCCCGAGACGCCTCCTGGGGTAGCCGGGCCAGTGCCGCCGCAGCGGCCTCCTGCAACAGACCCCGCTCCTTCCGAAACAGGCGCTTGCGCTCGAACACACGGGTGAGCACCGGGACCGCCGCGTCGCTCCCCAGATCCGCCAGAGCTTCTGCCGCCGCGACCTGCTCCGTTTTGCCGCCGTGCTCGAGAAACTGTGCCAGGTCCGGCAGCGCCTCCCTGCGACGGGACTTCCCCAACGCCTGCAGTGCGGCAAGCCGAACCTCCACCGCGGCATCGCCCAGTGCCAGGCGACCGATCCGCTCGGCTTGCACCCCGCCTCGCACGCCCGCCGACTCCACGGCGAGTCGCCGCACCTCCGGCTTCGGATGCTGCAGCACTAGCGCTAACCACCGCTCGACGAGATGGGCGGGCCGAAGGCTCTCCTGCATCGCGGCGACGAATGCCTGCACCACACCTGCGCGGTTGTCCCTGGCCAGCGCGTCCACCCTCCCCTCCGTCAGGGCACCGACGCGGTCGGCCAGGAGCATCAGCACGGCGCTCCGCTCGCGTATCGCCAGGTCCAGGAGATGTCCACCGAGTCCCGGGGAGGCCGTCAGAGCCCCTTCCAGCTGGGCCTGCATCTGGTCGTCGCCGGTCTTCCACCCCGTCGCGAGAGCCTCCACCACACTCGCGTTGTCACTGATACGCTCCAAGGCGCGAACCGCCGGATCGCGAAATGCCGGTCGAAGATCCCGGGACCTCTGTCGCAACGCGCGGATGCCCTCCGCCACGCTACGCCAGTCTCCCTCCACGGCCACCTCGCCGAGATAGCGCTCGACGTTCTCGGCCGCCTCCGCCACGTCCGTAAAGCTCTCCGCCTCGAGCAATGCGTGCACCGACGGCTCATCGCCCTTCACCTCGAGGGAACGGAAGAGGTTCATGTCGGACGGACTGTGCGTCCCGACGATGGTGTCGCCTGACGTGCGAAGACTCCGCCGACCGTAGGCCCGCTCGAGGGCTCGCACGAATTCTCCCGCCCGGGCGTGGCGGTCGCCCGCAGCCTTTGCGGTGGCACGCCCGAGAACATCTTCGATGGCCCGGGGCAAACCGGGACGCCATTGGTCCAACGCTGGCAGTTCCGCCGACACGTGCTTGGCAAAGATGGCCTGCGGCGTGGCACCAGTGAACGGTGGGCGCCCCGCCAGCATCTCGTAGACGACGACACCGAGGCTGTACACATCCGCGCGCCCGTCGATCTCCCGCTCGCCCGACGCCTGCTCCGGCGACAGGTAGTGTGGCGTGCCGATCACGACACCGGATTGGGTCAAATCGGCATCGCTTTCCTGCAGCGCCTTCGCAATGCCAAAGTCCATGAGGAGACTGCGCCCTGTCGTGAACTCCAGCAGGATGTTGTCGGGTTTGACGTCGCGATGAATCACGCTGGCGCTGTGGGCAAAATCCAGGGCCGCGGCGATGTCCTTGGCGATTCCCAGTGCCACATCCACCGGGAGCTGTCCCTCTCGCCGTATCCGAGCACCGAGGGGCTCTCCCTCCACCAGGGGCATGACGTAGCAAGGGATCTGGTTGTCGCCGCCGACGAAGTAGATGGGAACGATGTTGGGATGGTTGAGAGCCGCCGCCGTTTTGGCCTCGCGCCGGAACCGGCTGGCCAGCTCAGTACTCGCCATCAAGTCCGGATTGAGCACCTTCACGGCGAGACTCCGGTGGAGGCGCTCGTCGCGCACCCGAAAGACGATCGCCGCACCGCCCTTCCCGATGAACTCCTCGACGCGGTAATGATCCCCCAGCGCCATGCCCACCTGCTCCGCGATGGCCGTGATCCGATCGGTCCCGTCGCTGGCGAGCATGGTGCCGCACTCGGGACAGCGCAACGCTCCTTCGGGAGCATTCTTGCCACACGCCTGGCAGATTCTTCCGGGCATTCCTCGGCTTCGTTGAGGGTATCGGAGAAGGGACCGCTCGCCAATCGGGACGACGGCCGTCCGCGATCGCTCGAATCGTGATTAGCCTGTTCTCCGGCGGAAAGCAAGCACAGGAGAGGGACTAGGCGATGTCACACACGAGGGTCCATCCCGTCGTCGTCGGAATGTCCCCCGGGACATTCGGCGCGCGCATCGTTCCCGATTTGCTCATCGTGAGATCGATCACGTCGGTTCCCGGCTCGTACCACCGGTCCGACGGTTCCAGATCCGTGGGAAACACACACCCGGCGTGGGCGGCCAGCGCCAGCCCGGCCTGCGCCCCGACTCCTGTCTCGGGCATGGTCCCCACCCATAGGCGGGCGCCGGCCGCTAGCCCCAACGCATACACCCGGCAGGTCTCCTCCAGGCCTCCCAGGCGCTGCACCTTGAGGTTCCAGATCAGCGGCCCCCCCATCTCGACCACTTGCCGAGCCACCCCCTCCGACACGAGGGATTCATCGAGACAAACCGGCGTGCGGCTCTCTCGATCCTGCACCATCGCGTCCCACAGGGCTTCCTCTGAGAATGGTTGCTCGATGAAGGCGAGTCCCAGATCGTCGAGGACGGTGAGGTCCTCGCCGTGCGCTTCGCGGTCGTAGGCGCCATTGGCATCGATCCATAGGGGAAGGGAGGCGCCTTCACTCAGGAGCACCCCCTGCGCAGCGGCCACCGGCTCGTGGTCCCACCCTGGACGGACCTTGAGCTTCACCCGCCGGTAGCCACACCGCACCGCCTCCCGCACCTCCCGCTCCAGCTCCCCCAGGTTCTCCCCCGCCGGTATGCCGATGGCCACACCGCAGGGAATCTCCTGCACCCGGCGGATCCCTTCCCCCGCGACACCCAATTCCGACAACCGGCGCGTGACCAGATCCACGAGGGCCACACCCTCACGGCGCGACACCAGATCCCACCACGCCGTTTCCACGCCGGCCCGAGCCATGCGATTCCCTCGCACACCGTCCGCCAGCAACTCCGGCAAGTCCTCCGGTCTTTCCACCGCCCGGCCCACCACCCGGGGCAGGAGCACGTCTCGCAGGCACGCCTTGGCCGACGAGATCGTTTCCGCCGAGTAGAACGGCAACTCGAAGGGAGCCGACTCGCCGTACCCGCGCGTCCCGGAGCGGTCCTCCAGCTCCACGATGAGTGACCGGCGCACCGTCATGATCCCGCCGGAGATCGCAAAGGGAACCCGGAGCGGCAGAGCCACCTCGTACACCCGGGCGCAGCGAATCACCGCGTCAGACATGGCCCATACCGACGACGTCGCGGAACCGCAGCGACCCATCCACCTCTTCGATGCGACCGGTTTCGTGCAGGTGCCAGAGCCACGGGACGAGTCCCTCCGCCGGATGCAGCAAGAGGGTGTGGAGGGCGGCGGCCGCGCGTCCTCCGCTTGGGGTCGTGTACTCGCTCCTCGGCACTTGAAAGAATGTGTGGATCTGACCGTTCTCACATCCCCGGAGGGCGTACTCCACCATCATGCGCCCTGAGCAGATGTTTCCCGTTCCCGATAACGGCGGAAGATCCAGCCCCCGTCGTCGCGCCAGATCCAACACCCGGAGATTCCGATCGCTCAGGTCCCAGCCGCCGAAGGCCACTCCTTTGGCAGTATCGAACAGACGATTGAACACCACGAGAAAGGCCGCCGCGGGCTTCGCCGTGGTCAGCGCTTCCAGCATCTCCAGTTGGAACCCGTCGTCGGCCACGGCGTTCATGACTTTCACGCCGAGGTGCACACGTCCCCCGCCTGCACCGAGTATCAAGCCGGGGACCTGCTCCAACCACTGCAACACGCCGGACGGCTTGTCCGACCGCCGGTCGCCTGCCAGTGTGGGGCTGAAGTCCTTCTCGAGGAGCAGATCGTCGTCGCGCCCTGCGTGACGCCACACCTCCTGGAGTCGTGCCGTGGTGTACTCGTACTCCTCCGTGCGAAACGGCTCGCCCGGGCCGGGCAGATGGTATTTCACCGAGGGCACGATGGGTATGTCCACGTCGCGCGCCGCGGCCAGCGCGTTCCCAAAGAACTCCAGATAGTCGGCGAGGGTCCCGTGCCACCCCCGGCCGGTCCACGTCACCGTCCACCCCTCCCGGCCGCTCTGACTGACGCGTGGCTCCACGCGCATCTTTGTGTCCCGCACGGCCCACGCGTCCATCGACCGGTTGCCCGACACATCTTCGGCGATGACCGTCTTGAGGACGACGAACGCCAATCCCGCTCGAAGATCGTCTTCCACCTGCGCGATGGTGCACGACAGTTGCCCCGACGCCTTTCCGAAGGGATGGGCGATTGGGACATTCCCGTAGCGGGAAGACAGGTCGATGCCCAGTTCCTCCCGAACGATCGAGGCCAAATCGTCTGGCGGGTTGAGGCGTGTGCCCTCGAGCACGGCGTCCAGCCGGGCGCGCCTCCGGGAGGGTACGGTCGGGTTCTCGGGAAGCGTCACCGTGACCGCAGGGCACGAACGGCGTCGAAGACCCGATCCCGCTCGTGGGGCTGGAGCTGGGGACACCACGGGTCGATGGCGGGCCGGGGCAGTACGCCGTCGGCCTCCAACGCCCAGAGCATTCGCTGCACGTAGCCTTCCAGCGGCGTGACGAAGGTGGCACGCGAGAATTCGTCCAGCGCCGCCGCGTTCTCGTGAAACCGGCGCCAGTCGGCGTCGGCGTGCGCCTGCAACAGCGTCGCCGAGCAGTCCGTCACCGCGGCGCCTATCCCGATCAACGCGGACTGGGCCCCCGCCATGAGGGAGTATCCCAAGAAACGGTCCTCGCCCGTGACGGGCAGCGCACCGGGCACGCGCCGCACCACGGCGAGGATGTCCTGATACGTCATGACGCTGTCCAGCGTGGCGACCTTGATCCCCACGACCTCGTCGAGTCCGAGTATGCGCTCGATGAGACCGGGTGAGTAGGACACCCCGCCGGCTGCTTCGTACAGGAAGAACGCGATCACCGGCAGGCCGCTGGAACCGATCGCCTGGTGGTACTCGACGATGCGGTCCTCGGCATCCACGAGTTCCGCCAGCGCCGTGGGAGGGTACGCCAGTGCGGCGTCGGCGCCGCTCCGCACCGCGAGGTCCGCCATGCTCTTCGCCGATCGCACGACGGCATCCGTGGCGGCCGAGGGCGGCGATGGAAGGGTGATTGCTTCGGGAACGCCGACCCCGCAGATGAGCGACAAGTCGCCGAGACCCGTCCGCCACGCGAGGGCCACCCGTTCGCGCTGCTCGTCGGTGAGCTTCAACCCTCGTCCCGTGTGGGCCCACACGGCGACACCTCCGACCGATTGTTGCGCCATCCACCGCACGTAGGTGGCCTGGAGGTCATCGTCGATGTCACCGTCTTCCCCGAAAGGGACCGGAACCGCCGGGACCACGCGGTGGCGCAGCTGCTCGACGAGCGACGCCATATGGGTCACCACCTCAGCCAACGTCCCACGTTTCCCGACTCGATGGCGGCGCGGTCCTCGGAGGAGAGGGCGGCCAGATCGAGCTTGGCCGGCACGGCGTCCGGAATGCGCAGTGGCATTCCCGTCCCGAATGCAAACCGGTCCGCCCCGACGGTGGACACCAGCTTGCGCAGCTCGTTTTCCGGTGGTCCCCAGAGCCAGCTGATGTCCCACAACACGCGTGAGGCTTCCTCGACCGTCAAGCCGAAATGCACCTCCTCGACGAACGCCCCACCGCCGTGGGTCACGAGGAGCCGCACGCGCTGGTCCGCCCGGGCCAATGCGCGCACCGCGGACGGCGGGAGGTCGGGTGTCGTATCCAGCGGGTGACGCTGGCGCACGTCCTCGAACCGCACGGTGAGGACCACGGCAAGTCCGAGGGCACCGGCAGCCACCACGGCGTCCGTCACCGTCTCCCCATCGGGACGCACCCCCTGGTGCATCGGGTAGATCCGCACCGCGGGGCACTGTGCCCCCTTCGCGTCGTCGAGGTCCCTGCGCCACCCCGGCAGCCCGGGATGAATGGTGGGAACGGGCCGCAGCCTCCCCCCGCCGGCCTCCACGCCCTCCAGGAGCTGGATCGTCCCCGGAGCGGGGTCCTTATAAAGGAAAGAGGGAAGGTGTCCCACCCAGGCCTCGTCGATCCCCAGGCGGTCCAGCTCGGCCAGGAGATCTTCCGGGGAATACCGGTCAATGTGCCGGTAGGGATAGGAACCGATGAATGCCGCAACGTCTGTGATCATCGCACGAAGGCCCCCTCCGGAAACAGCTCCCGGGCATTGCCGCTCCTGATGCGGCCGAGATCCGCCGCCGAAATGTCCATCGATTCCAGATAGCGCAACTTGCCCAGCCCGGTGTCCATCGTGACGTCGCACGCCCAGACCATGCGTTCCGCCCCCACACACTCGAGGGCCGCCTCCAGCATGCCGGCATCCACCCCGCTTCCCGAGAGATCCACCCAGATGTTGCCGGCATGGCGGACCGCGCGGAGGGTGTGGGACCAATCTCCCCCCCCCCCCAGATGGGCGAG
>JBDHHA010000147.1:0-10375 GCA_039589615.1 Gemmatimonadota bacterium | reverse complement strand
CGTTGGGGGCTCGGTTCCCCGGGTGCAACCTGAGGCCACGGCTTGCCGTCGTAATAATGCCCCAGCCAGCCTCGCGGTCCCCACATGGACGGGACGATCCGAGTCCGGTCCGGCTGCAGGTGGCGCCACGAGTCGATGAACTCCCCCGCCTTGGTGTAGAGCACCGTTTGGCTGGGTTCCCTCATGGCGTCAGACACGACCACGTCGTCGCCGGCAAACCAGACATCCCTGATCGACTGCACTTCTCCGGGGCCCCGTCCGATGCCGCCGAACTCCCTGAGGAAGAGTCCGTCCCCGGAGAATACCCGGACCGTGCCGGTCTGGCTGTTGCCCACGTAGACCTCCTCTGTGGCTTCGTCGACGGCGAGACCGTACACCTGAAAGAACTGGTAGGGCTCGTCGCCCTCGACGAGGCCGATGCGGACATCCTCGGTGACAACCAGCTCTCCGGCAGGGACACCGACGTTGTGAATCAGCCGTACGCCGGCACTGTCTGTCACCGTGGCCAGTGAGCGCCCCGAATCGTCACCACTGCAGGCGGTGAGCAAGAGAACGCCGGCAATCAACCCAAGGGTAGGACGATTCTGGGCCATGGTCCCTCCTCTGTATGCTTGCCCTTGAACCAGTATCACCTAGCTTGAGCGTAAGTGTCCAGTACAGTCAGAACCCCAAGCAAGCCGAATTTGAGCCGTGGACATCGCAGACCTCAAAAAACAGGCGCACGCCCTCGAGCAGCAGGGGGACGCGGCGGGCGCGTTGGCGACCTACCGTAAAATCCTCGACGAGATCGAGGGCACCCGCGCCATACTCAGCGAACTCCCCTTGTACGTCAAAGTTGGCGATCTGCTGCTGAAGCAACGCCACGCCAAAGACGCAGTTGCGATGTACGACCGTGCGGCCCGGCTGTACGCACAGCATGGCTCCTCTAAGAGCGTCCTCGCCCTGTGCGACAGGATCCTCACGGTCTCCCCCCGGGCGACATCCGTTTACCCGCGGTACGCGGGTCTCATGGTGAGGACGGGACACGTGTCGGACGCGGTCAACGTTCTCAAGAGCTACGCAGAGGTAGCGGGTCTGCCGAAGGTGGTCGAGGCGCTGGAGCCGTTCACCGATCGAACCGATGACGACGTGAAGCACGCTGTGGAGATCCTGATCGAGGTCCTCGAGCAAAACGAGCAGCTGAAGCGGGAGTTGGCCGCCCAAGCGGAGCAGTTGCGCGTCGCGGAGGAAGCCCGAGCCGCCGCGCCGCCCGAACCGGCGGCGGCGCATCACGAGCCCGCGCCGGCCACCCCCGAGCTGGAAGAGCCACATGCCGACGAGGCCGATTCCGAGGAACTCACTTTCCTCCGAGGGGAACTGGAATCGGAAGAGCTGGAGGAGCCCGACGCCGCTGCGGCCAAAGAGTCGGAGCCGTTGGTCATCCATGGGTCAGACAACATCTTCGTCGACGAACCCGAGCCCGCCGTGGTCCATGGGTACGAGCCGGTTCCACCCGAAGAGCCCGAGTCAGAGGAGGAGGCCGAGCCCGACTTATCCGCAGCTGACGAGTCGGCTTCCACCGCCGCCGCTCCGGCGGATGCCGAGGACCCGGCTTATAAGGAATACGCCCCTGATTCGTGGCCTCGTCAGGAAGAGGGGGCGAAACCGGCGACCAAGGGCAAATCCCGCTCCAAGCTGGCATGGTTGGCGTTGATCCTCATCGTGGTGGTGGGCGGTGGGGCCGGTCTGGTCTACTTCGAGGTGATCCCGCCGGACATGCTGGGTTTGGGTGGAGTCTTTGCCCCGGCAGACGTCTCCACGTCGCCTGGGCCGGCAATCCCCGCGGCCGACTCGTCGACGCAGGCCCCGGCCGATACTCCGACGGAAACGCAGCCGACTCCCGAGCCGCCACGGCAGACCACCACCACCACGGCGGCTGCTCGGACTACCGCACCTCCGCCGGATACGGCGGCAACGGAAGCAGCCGCACGGGACACGACCCCGGTTGCTGCGCCTCCCGAATCGCCAACTGTTGCCGCGGACACGGCGCAGGCCGCAGCGGTCCCGGTCACACAACCGCCGATCATCGTGGTCGACGGACTGCGGGTAGTGAGTGTGGATCCCTACTCGTCAGGGGGACTGACCGGGTTCACTATCGTTCAGCTCCTCGACACCGGGGAGCGCCTCACGCTGACAGTGCTCCCGGCGAGTGACGCGCCTGCAGCATTTGGAGTCAGTGACGTGATCGTGACCAGCGTGTTGCCGGATAGCGCAACGGGTACGGCGCGGCTTGGACAGTATGCGGTGACCGCCGGCGCGAGAGTGAGCGCGACCGTGCTCGATGGGCTACTCCGTAGGTTGGTCGAGCAGTAGGAGCGCCATCTCTTACCGCCTCGACGGGATGAATCTCGGAGTTCGCCGACAATACTCCTCGTATGCGGAACCGAATCGCTCACGGAGCTCCCTCTCTTCGAGGAGGACGATCAGGTAAAGCGTGGGCACGCTGAGGGCAACGAGGACGTAGATCGCGAGGTAGTTCGCGATCAGAGCGTACGCAGAGATCCACAACACCAACTCCACGTAGCGGGGATGTCGGATCTTCCCGTAAATGCCCTGGGTGAGGAGCACGCCGGGGTAATGGCTCCGCGAGAGTTCGGGGAAGCCGGACATCACCTTGAGGGTGAGGTACCTTCTTCGTTTCCGGTAAATTGCTGCGGCTGCGCCCAGCGTCACCAACGCAAGACCGATGAGTGGGATGCTCGTTCCGAACTCGATCCTCAGGAACGGCTCCCGGACCAGGAACAATCCCACTGTTGCCGCCAGTGTGAGGGGCCAGAGTACGCCGTACGTCCGGACCACCCCGAGCTTCCGCCAGAATCGGGCCAAGGGATGGGCAACGAACCAGACCAGCAAAGCTGGGGGTAAGGTGACCAGCACGAGGACGGCGAGAACGTGCCTGACGGTGTTCACGTCACGAGGACCCACCCGTCGCGAGAACCGCCTCCCCCCACGACCGGGGAATGCCGAGTTGCGCCAGGTGCGGCCACAGATCCCAATGCCCTTGGCCCATGACGTCGAAGGCGATGCCGATGACGCGTGTTGTGTCCAGCGTCATCCCGACCGTGGAGAACGGAATACTCATCTCGAACCGCTCTCTGGAGTGGCTGGCGTTGCTCGCTTCCCAAGTGGGCGCTTCGGGAACGCACGTGTCGAAATCGTTGTAACGCCCCACCGTCCAACAGTCAGTGGCGGACGCGTGAAACCACCAGTGATTCGGTCCCCACACGATCTCCTTCCCATTGGTCACGTCGAGCATGACCTCGGGTACGTGCCGTATGGGTTGGGCAAACCCCGTGAAGGCAAAGAGGAGGTTGGCGCCGTCGTGTTTGAAGTGGACCGTGATGGTGGAGTCGGCGCGCGCGTCAATCGTCACGGTGCCGGCGTCGCTCCACTCATCGGGTGCGATGATGCCGTCCACGACGACGGGCGTGCCTTCCGGGATCGTGATGCGCGGCGACGGTCTGGGGTTTTGTTGCGGTACGGCGACCGCCAATGCGGCCGCCAGCATGAGGATCAGGGTCATTGGGCCTCCAGGCGATACGCCACAACGCGATTGCCGAGGAAAGTTGGAATGATCAAGAGGTTGCGCTCGGAGACAAACTCGAAGTCTGCTGCGTTCAGTCGTTGTCCCATGGTATCCAACACTTCCACGACCTCTCCCGACGGTGAAACCAAGTAGGTCTGTCCCTCCCAGTGCGACACCAGGTAATTCCCCTCGTCGTCTACACGAATCCCATCGAGCACACCCGCGCCCAATCCGACGATGTTCTCAACGACCTTCGTGTCGAGGTCGATGCCCTTCAGGACGCCGTCACCGGTGTTGCCCACGAGCAGCATGTTATTGTGGAGAAAGATGCCGTTGGCCCGGTTGATCTCGTCCCCGCCGTACCAGACATCGAACTCGCCGTCCCTGAACCGATAGATGCGGCTTTCGGCGTCTGAGGAGGGCGAAGTGTCGGTGATGTAAATGTTGCCTTCGCGGTCGATGATGAGGTCGTTGACGAAATCGGCGCCGGGGATGGCATAGCGTTCGCGCAGCTCGCCCCGGTCGATGTCGATCTCCGTCAAGTAACCCCGTTCCAGCACGTACAACCTGTCGTCGTGGATAGCCATCCCGGTGGGTCCGTTGAGGTCGGTGATCCACTGGAGCTCTTGGATCTCACCGTCGAGCCCGATCCTGGAGATGTATCCGGTGAAATCGGGCGTGGCCGCGAATTGCGCGTCGAAGCTGGTCACGTAAAGCACGTCGCGCTCGGGATCGTACAGCACGGATTCGGGAGTGAGGAACTCGGCCGGCGTCTCCCACGCCTTTGTCATGCGGTGATGCGCGGTGACGGGTTGCCCGATCTGTCCGTCTATTGCACCCATGAAGCCCCATCCGCCGAACGTCTCTGTGACCATGAGGGCGATCTCGTTCAGCCCCTTGTTGAGTGGCAACGTGATGGCGTCGTGCAGACCGACGATCCCGAGGAACGACGGGTCACGGTACTGATACGAGCTATTGCCGGAAAACACCTTTTGGCCGTTGAGGAAGACGTCCACCTCGTCGCTATAGCCGAACGAGAACGTGACGTTCTGCTTGCGATCGGATCTGATGGTCGTACGGGCCAGCACCAGGTCGGGGCCGCCTTCGCTGCGCGCGGCGTATTTCGCGACGTCGACGAGCCCTGACGGTTTCGGGTTCACCTTTTGCCATTCGGCAAAGAAGATTGCGTAGAAGCCCGGGTATTGGTCCCGATTGACCTGCTGGGCCTTGTACGGGCGTGAGACCTCCCAATCGGTGAGGGTGCCGGGTGGTGTGGTCGCGGTGGGCGGATCCTCGAACACGAGACCGTCGTCCGCCCGAAAGGTGAAGTTGGCAAAGCAGGCCGACTCGTCGTTCGGACCGTACAAGCCGATCGCCCCACTGCTTTCTCCGTGCTCCAGGTGGTCTACCGTCAACGCAGGCTCAGAGACGTCGCCCAGAAAGACCCGAGCCTGGCTTCCGTGGACCTCCAGCTTGACGTGTGTCCACTCGTTCTCGCGGATCTCCGCACCGGCCGTGTACCCCTCGCCGTTGTACAACTGCCATCCGGCGACGCCGTTGATGACGGGCGTGTACTGCATGGCATCCGGATAGAGGCCCGATCGATGGGGTCGGACGTAGAACCGCTCGTAGTCGGTGCCCGACTGCATGCGGAAGATGATCCCGGGGTAGGAGCGGGCTCCGGTGGTGAGGAGGTCGACCTCTATGACTCCGTTCTCGAATACTACGTCGGGTAGCACTGCGGCCCCGGACAGACACGTCCGGTCGAGTCGCGTGCCGATCGTGGCGTCCACCATTTGCCAGCGGTCGGAGCCGAAGTCGACCGCGTTGAGCTGGGCGTGAATCTGGGTCGTCTGGCCGCAGAGGGCCACCACCAACAGGGTGATGGGCGTGAGGCCGCGCGGCATGCGGTTTGTCATGTGCCGTTCCGGTGAAATGGTTCTTGCCTACAGGGGGGCTTGGGAGGGCAAGACCCGATCGCTCGCCGCGCCACCGGCGCCGTCTATACACGTCAAGGGACCTGGACGTTCCGGGCTCGAAAGCCCCCCAAGAGAGGGACTCCCGGCCGAAACTTTCAGTGTAAAGGTACGTATATATAGGGATAACCCCTATAGGTTTTACCCCCATATTTGGCTCACCGTGAGGGAGGCTCGATGAACGGCAGAGATCCACTGGCCCTGCTGCCCCTGACCCACCTGGCCTACCACATCCTCCTGGCCCTCGCCGACGACGCCCGGCACGGGTATGGGATCATCAAGGAAGTCCTCGAGCGGACCGACGGCGAGATGGAGCTGGAAACCGGAACCCTCTACGCCGCCATCAAGCGACTCCGGGACGAGGGGCTCCTGGAGGTTGTTCCTCGCTCCGAGCGCCCGGCGGACGAAGACAGTCGGCGCCGTAACTACCGGCTCACCGCATTTGGCAAGAAGGTTCTGAGCGCCGAGTCGCAGCGGCTGGCCAGACTGGTGGGCGTGGCGGCAGAGAAGCGCGTCCTTCCCATCTCTCCGGCGTAGGGGGCACGATGCCGATCTTTTCAAGCTTGTTCGTCAAGCTCTACCACGCGCTTCTGATGGCGTATCCCAGAGAATTCCGCCTCGAGTGTGGCGCCGAGATGGTCGAGACATTGCGCATCCGCGAGGCGGACTATCAGCAGCAGTATGGTCTGCTTCGGCGGACTCGGTTCCGCA
Source organism: Gemmatimonadota bacterium (assembly GCA_039589615.1). Classification (GTDB taxonomy): domain Bacteria; phylum Gemmatimonadota; class Gemmatimonadetes; order Gemmatimonadales; family GWC2-71-9; genus B3T1B10. Next base: position 4,123 of record JBDHHA010000147.1, on the reverse strand, counting down.
TCAAGGAGTTGCTCGCCGTGGTTCGCACGGGACTGCGACTGCGGGTGAAGGGGAGCCAAATGCCCCAGGGCCTCCCGGAACCACCGCGTCGGCCGCGACTGGCGACCCCGGCGTCTGCCATCGACACGTTGCGCCAAGACCTCCGCTGTGCGGTGCGACAGCTCGTCAAGAACCCCACGTTTACCGTCACGGTGGTGGTCATCCTCGCTGTGGGTGTGGGCGCCAACACCGCGGTGTTCAGTGTATTCAGGAGCGTCTTTCTCGAACCCCTCGCCTACGACACGCCGTCGCAGTTGGTGGCGTTGCGACATACGGAGCGGAACGGGGCATCGTGTTGCGGCCCGCTGAGTGGACCGGATTATCTGGATTTCAGAGAGAGCAGCGAGGCTTTCAGTGGCATTTCACTCTATACCAGCGCGGGCGCCAACCTGACCGGCGGCGATGATGCGCCGGAGCAGGTCTTGGGTGGCTTGGTGACGGTGGGCATGTTTGAAATGCTTGGTGTGCGCCCGGCCCTGGGACGCACCTTCCTGCCTCGCGAAGAGGAATCGGGGGCGCCGGTGGCGATTCTGAGCGACGACCTCTGGAACAGGCGCTTCGACGCCGATCCCGATGTCGTCGGAACGACGATCATGCTCAATCGCGAGCCTCACACCGTCGTCGGGGTCATGCCCCCTAGATTCGACATGCCGTCGCCGTACTTGGTGGGGCGAACGCACCAGGTGTATTGGCCGTTGTCGAAGGAGCAACTCCAAGACGGTCGTGGCTGGAATTGGTTGCTCGGGTACGGACGGCTCAAAGAGGGCGTCACGCTGGAAGCTGCCGACGCGGAGATGGCGGCCATCACGGGCGCCCTCGCCGAGCGATACCCCGACACCAACGAGGGGAAAGGCGTCAGGTTGATTGCCCTGCACGAGTGGCTCTTCGGGCGGGTCGGGGGACAGTTGTTGGTCCTCCTCGGCGCCGCCGGCTTCATGCTCCTCATCGTGTGCGGCAACGTGGCCAGTCTGCTTCTCGCCCGGGCGACCACGAGACAGACGGAGATGGCCATCCGGGCCGCGGTTGGTGCCAGTCGCGGGCGCGTTGTGCGACAACTCATCACCGAAGGCTTGCTCGTATCGCTGGTCGGTGGGACTGCTGGTGTGCTGCTGGCCGTGTGGGGGGTTGGGGTGTTGAGCGCCGCCATTCCGAGCAGTGTTCCGAGGATCGACGCGATCGCCGTGGATCGTCTCGTACTCTTCTTTGCCCTTGGTCTCTCGATCGTGACTGGGATTCTCTTCGGTCTCGCCCCGGCGCTGACGGCATCCAGGGTCAACCTCACCGAGTCCCTCAAGGAGGGGAGAGGGGGCTGGTCGGGCAGGTCGGCGAGGAATCCGCTGCGCAGCGCCCTCGTGATAGGCCAATTCGGCCTGGCCGTGTTACTGGCTACCGGCGCCGCGCTCATGGTGAAGAGCTATTGGAGGTTCCGGGACAGCGAGCGAGGCTTTGTCGCGGAGAACGTGCTGACGGCTCGTCTGACGCTCGAGGGATCGCAGTACGAGGACGCGGGGCGCCGCTACGCCTTTTACCGGGCTGCAATCGAGCGGATTGGCGCACTCCCCGGCGTAACCGCTGTGGGAGCCACGAGCAAGCTGCCCTTGGGAGGTGGCACCAACACTCGAGTATGGGCGGAAGACGATCCCGAGCGGCCGATGCGGGGCGGTGGACCGCTCATCGAGCTCTCCCGGATCGCGTCCGACTACTTCCCGGCGATGGGCATCGAGTTGTTGGCCGGTCGCTACCTCACCGATCAGGATACCGTCTCGGCCAGCCCTGGTGCGATCATCAACGAGGAGATGGCTCGCCGGCTCTGGCCTGAAGAGGATCCCCTCGGGAAGCGGTTTTCGCGCAGGAACGAACCACCCACGTGGATGACGGTGGTGGGCGTGGTTCGAAACGTCCGGCAATGGAGTCTCTATCGTCCAGCCATCTCCGAGATGTATCTCCCCTATCCGACGGACCCCAGCCGCTGGTTCTTCCTCACGGTAAGGACTACGGGCGATCCCCTGTCGCTGGCGGGTGCCGTGCGGCGTGAGGTGTTTGCGCTGGATCCGGACCAGCCACTCACGGAGGTCCAGACCATGGAGGGCCTCGTGGAAGGCGCCCTCGCGGGGCAGCGGTTCAACACGATTCTCACCGGCCTCTTTGCCGGCATCGCGCTGCTGCTGGTTGCGGCGGGGATCTACGGGGTGATGTCCTACTTCGTGGCCCACGGCACCCACGAGATCGGCATCCGCATCGCCCTGGGTGGCGGGCGGTCCGGAGTGATGACGCTGGTGTTGCGGAGAGGTCTCAAGCTGGCGCTGCTGGGCGCGGGAGTGGGCATCGTTGCGGTCTTCGCCTCGATCAGGGTCATCTCCGCCATGGTGTTCGGCGTCGGTCCCGCCGACGTCCTGACCGTGGGCGCCGGCGCGCTGTTCATCGTCGTGGTGGGACTGTTGGGCTCGCTGATACCCGCCCACCGAGCCACGCGAGTGAGCCCGTTGACGGCGCTGCGGAGCGAGTAGGCGACGCGCCGGGGTCTACAGGCCTTCCAAGACCTCGGCGCTCACCCAGTAGAAGTGGGTGTCGTACGAGGGGAACGTGTCGCCGATGGCTCGAACGAAGAACAAATACTTGCCGTCCCGTGACATCGACGGGAATCGGTCGAAGTAATCCGATTCCACGTTGTAGGCCAACCCCAAGTTCACCGGCTCGCCCCATCCACCGTCCTCGAGGCGGTGGCTGATGTGGATATCCGACCTGCCGGGGGTGTCCGACCGACCGATGCCGGCGGCGAACAACAGGAACCGCTCGTCGGGATCGACGAACGGATCGATGGCGCTGGGCACGTTGATCGGCCCCTGGAGTTGTTCGGGTTCTGCGTAGACACCGTCTGCGAAGACCGACCGGTAGAGCTTTGGTAGGCGCTCGCTCCATATCCTGGAGGAGAAGTAGAGATTGCCGTTCTGCGCGAGCGTCGTTTGGCCCGCCGTCTGCGAGGTGTCGAACGTCGCGGGAATTTGTTCCGGAACGGTCCATCCCGTGGCGAAGCGCTCCACGAACCAGATGCCGTACAGGGCGTGCTCCCGGTTGGGTTGGGCAATGCGCGAATTGAAGAGGATTCGCTGCCCGTCATACGAGAAGGACGGTCCGCCGGCGTACTCCGGGGCGAATGGCGCGATCCGTGGGGTGGAGAGGGAGTCGCCGTCGAAGACAGAGAAGAACACGGTCTGCTCGGGCCCTTCCTCGAGAAACGCCGACCAGTAGATTTCCCGGCCATTCGGCGAAAAAGTCAGGCTGCCGTGGGGATGTCTTTCGGCGCTCAAGACCTCAGGCGCGAACCGCACCGGCTCGAGCCCCGGGGGCGTCAGGCCGAACGTCGTGCCGCCGTCTTCTTCTTGCGAAGTACACTGTGTCCCAGCGAGGCCGCAGCTCACCGCCACGGCGATTCCTCCCCAGCGGGCGAAGCCCGGGAAACGGATATAAGTTCTCATGCGCTGCTAGGTACCCGTGGGGCGGTGGGAAGTGCCGGGGCCTCTCCATCTGAAGTTCCGTTCATGACCACTTAAGCCGCAATTCATAATGAAAGCTTAAACACCAATGGACGCGTCGGCTACACCGACGTGGTAATCGCCAATTAAGAGAGACGCCATCACATGAGTATCGACTACCTGCTCACCGAAGAGCAGCAGATGATTAGAGACCTCTGCCGTCAAATCGCGGAGGAGAAGATAAAGCCCATTGCGGCGAAGCACGACGAGACCGGCGGGTGCTGGCCGACGCCGACGTTTTCGGCGTGGCCCTTCCAGAGGAGTATGGTGGGATGGGGGGCGGTGTGTTGGAGATGGCCCTGGTCACGGAACAGCTTTCCTGGGGCTGCGGGGGGATCGCACTGGCGTACGGCGGAACCGGCCTCGGCGCGACGCCCATCGTCCTGTTCGGCAACGAGGACCAAAAGCAGAAGTACCTGCCGCCCCTTGCCCGGGGTGAGAAGCTTGCGGCGTTTGCCATCACCGAATCGGAAGCGGGATCGGACGCCGGCGGGATTCACACCACCGCCACCAAGGACGGCGACTACTACGTGCTGAACGGCACGAAGCAG
>JBDHHA010000146.1:0-10422 GCA_039589615.1 Gemmatimonadota bacterium | reverse complement strand
GGAATATCTGTCCCTCGGTGCTGCGGCCCTCACACAACCGGGTGGCACCCGCCCCTTCGCCATCGACGCCATCGGGGAATTGGCCCGCCGCGCGGCAACACGCGACGAGCTCGTCACCACGTTTCGGATGCGACTCGCCGTTCACATCGGAGCACGACAGATCCGGAGGGCGCGAGACGCCGTGGCGGAGGGGCGACTCCGAGGCATCCCACAGCCGGAAATCGACCGGTGGGTCGTGTTGCCCGAGGCCGTCGAGCTGGGAACCGATCTCAGCCTCGGAGAATCGACCGGTGGGTCGTGTTGCCCGAGGCCGTCGAGCTGGGAACCGATCTCAGCCTCGGAGACGCCGCCGCCGCGGCTCGCCGCCTCATGAGAGCCGACGACGAGCCCGTCGTCTCGGCGTGGCTCGCGGCCCGGTGGGCCCGGCTGACCGGCGCGGATCGGGCGCCGTTCGACGCCCGGGTCCGCGACCTGGAATCGGACGATGACCAGTCTCACATGGAGGAGAGCCTGTGGAGTGACCTGAGAGCCCTGGATGCTCTCGCCGCCGGGGACACGGCGCAGGCACTGGAGATCTGGGAGACCGGGCTCCAACGGGCGTCCGTCACCGAAGTGATGTTCGGGTTTGCCGCCTCCCTGTGGCCCCTCCGGCTGGAACGTGCCCGGACGGCTCTCGCCGCCGGGCGGCGGGACGAGGCCGTGGCAGCCGCCGAATCCTTCCGCCTGGTGGGCGGGTTCGTGGACCAGGTGGCATGGGTCCAGGCCCTGTCGGTCCTGGCGGAGGCCGCCCTGGCGCGAGCCGACACCGCCGGCGCCCGGGACGCCTATGGGGAGCTCTACCGGGTGCTGAACCTGGCGGACGACGACGGACTCGCCATCCGGGACTCCATCGGCGCCCTGGTCCGGAGCTGGGAACGATAGGACGGTTAACATATTGTAACGCATACGCTTAAGGCCTCGGCGCATCCGCGCCGGGGCCTTTCTGTGTGTGCCCCCTCCAACGAAGTGTGCAAATCAGGGCCCCTTGGACGTCACCCCAGATGAGACCCAACTGTGAGGATCCGATGAGGACGATTCTGGCGACACTTGCCATGACCCTCCTGGCTGGCCCCCTGGCAGCCCAGGGGTGGATCGAACCCGCTCCCCATGTCCTGGGCGGCGGCGTGACGAAGGTGCGCACCGCGGTGCACGTCACCGTGAACGGACGCATCGCCCTGGTGGAGGTCGAGGAGTGGTTCCGCAACGACGGCGCCATTCTGGGAGAGGGCGACTATCTCTACCCGCTGCCCGGCGAGGCCGTGTTCAGCAACTTCTCTCTTTTCCAGGGTGACCAGGAGCTTCGGGGCGAGACGATGGACGCGAACCAGGCGCGAGCCATCTACGAAGAGATCGTGCGGAAGAAACGGGACCCCGCCCTGATCGAGCTGGTTGGTCACGGGATGATCCGGGCCCGGGTATTCCCCATCAACCCTGGGGACACGCGGAAGATCACGCTCCGGTACACCCAGGTGATGAGCCGCGCGGGCGACGCCCTGCAGTTTCGCTACGCCGCCGGATCGCAACACGGTGGCAGGCCGTTGCCCGTGCGAGACGGATCCCCGGTGCGGCGACCGCATGGGGATGCGGTGCCCCTCTCGTTCGTCCTGACCGCAGAGGACGGCGACGCGTTCCGCGATCCGTTTTCCCCGACGCACCGGGTTCGGGTGGAGCGGGAGGACGGGACCCTGCGGGTGAGGCCGGAGAACAGTCTCGCCGGCAACTTCGCGCTGTTCCTTCCCATGGCCCGGGGGCTCGTCGGCATGACCGTGGCGACCCACAGGCCGGCCGGTGAAGACGGCTATTTCATGCTCACCCTGTCTCCCGGGAACCACGACGGCGCGGTGGAGCCCAGGGACGTGACGGTGGCGCTCGACGTGTCGGGATCGATGTCCGGTGAGAAACTGGATCAAGGGAAGGCCGCGCTGCGGCAGCTTCTCGGCTCCCTCGACGACCGCGACCGGTTCCGTCTCATTGCGTTCAGCAACGCCATCACGACGGAGAGCGCAGGGTGGACCCGGGCGACCCGCGCCAACGTGCGCGAGGCGCGACGCTGGGTGGACGACCTCCACGCCGACGGCGGCACCAACATCGCCGGCGCCCTCGACGAAGCGTTCCGGTTGGAGAGTCCCACAAGCCGTCTCCCCATCGTGATGTTCCTGACGGACGGGATTCCGTCGGTGGGCGAGCAGAACCCCGAGCGCATCGCGCAGCAGGCCGAATCGGCCCGGGGGCGCGCCCGCGTCTTCGCCTTCGGCGTGGGCTACGACGTGAACACCTACCTCTTGGACCGCCTCACGTCGGCGGGACGCGGCGCCACCGAGTACGTCGAGCCGGCGGAGGACGTCGAGCAGGCGCTGGGATCCCTTGCGGCGAAGATTCAGCACCCGGTGTTGACGGACTTGGAGCTGGGTGACACTCCCGTCCGCCTCACCGAGATGTATCCGCTGGAGCTGCCGGACCTGTTTGCCGGCGAGGAGCTGATCGTCTTCGGGCGCTACGAGTCCCAGAACCGGGACCGCAGCGGCTCACTGGCCGTGCAGGGCCGGCGGGCGGGACGCACCGAGCGTTTCTCCACCAACGTCGAGTTCGCCGCCCACGAGCTGGGGAACGATTTCATTCCACGTCTCTGGGCGTCGCGCAAGCTGGGGCACCTGACGCGCCAGATTCGCATCGAGGGCCACAGCACCGACCTGGAACGGGAGATCCGCGAGACAGCCCTGCGATATGGTCTGCTGAGCGAGTACACCTCGTATCTGGTCCAGGAGCCCAACGTGGTGGCGCAGAACGTGCGGGGGCGGGCCCAGCCGGCGGCGCAGCGGGTCGACTCGGGGTTCGCCGGTGTTGCGGGCGGGGTGAGAGCCGGGAGGGGCGCAGTGGGCCGCACCGCCGTCCAGGAAGCCAAGAAGGCCCAAGAGCGTCGTGTGATGGCCGATGAAGCCGCACTCGAGGAGTTCGAGGAAGACGCGGCCGAGAACCTTCCCGCCGACGCGCGGATTGCCGGGGGGCGGATGTTCGCGCTCCGTGACAGCGTGTGGACGGACGTCCGTCACCACGACTCGCTGCCCGTGGTGGAGATCGAGGTGTACAGCACGACCTACTTCGAACTGTTGCGCGCCCTGCCCGAGTTGGAGCAGTGGTTCAAGGCGTTCGACAGCGTGCTCGTCGCCGGGACCGAGACCAGCATCAAGACGGTGTCGACCAGCACACCCGCAATTAGCGGACGGGCGCTGGAGCGACTGGTGCACGAGTTCAGGGGTCGCTAGACTAGCCACGTGGCTGTCGATTGGGCAGACGTGTACCGTCGAACGTATCAGGACCTGGTCCGCTTCCTGCACCGCATGGTGTGGGATGCGGACCGGGCCCACGACCTGGCGCAGGAAACCTTTGCCAGGGCGTTGGGACAGACGCCGGACAACCCCCGGGCGTGGCTCTTCCGCGTGGCGTCGAATCTGGCCAACGACGAAGCCCGCTCGGCGATACGGAGACGCAAACATCTCGTTCTGATCAAAGGAGAGGCCGAGGCACAACAGGAGGCGGCGTCCGGCCCGCACGAGGACCTCGAGCAACAGGAGCGTGTCGACGCCGTGCGAAGGGCGCTGGAGCGTTTGGGTGAGCGAGACCGTGAAGCCCTCCTCCTGTGGAATGCCGGTCTCAACTATCAGGACATCGCCGCCGCCACCGGATTGGCCCCCGGAGCCGTCGGCACGACCTTGGCGCGCGCCCGCCGTCGTTTGGTGGAAGCGTATGATGCATTGGAGGATCGCCATGTCGCACGTTGACGAAGGACAGCTACACGCCTACCTCGATGGCCAGCTCGAGTACGCCGACCGGTCCGCTCGGGAGCGTCTCGAAACGCACGTCGCTGAGTGTGGCGACTGTGCCGCCCTCCTCGAGGAGGCGCGGGCCATTCATGCTCGGGCCGCCGGCGTCATGGGCGACAGCGAGCCGGCGCCGGTGAGCGTGCCGTCGTTTGACGACGTCTTGCACCGGGCATCGCAACAACAGACACGACCGGCCTCCTTGCGGAGCCTTCGTCGGACGCGGTCCTTGGCATGGGCTGCCAGCATCGTGGTTGCGGTCGCCGTGGGGTGGTATGCCAAGGTCTCGACGACTTCGTCGACGCGAGGTCCCGGAGAGGAATTCGAGGCCAACGAACCCAGTGCGGCGCTTGCCGAAAACCAGCCCGCCCAGCGCGAAGCGGTGGAGGAGGAGCCACCGGCCAGCCCCCAGCTCAGTACCGCCGCCGATCGGGACGCCCTGGCGTCTGCGTCGACGAGAGGCCGGGCCGGACAATCCGCCGGTGAGAGAACGGAAGCCGACGAGGCGGCTGTTGATCGCCGCCTCGGGCAGGGCCGTGGCGCGGCGCCGGCACCCCTGGCTCTCCAACAGGCGCGGAACGACTCGGTGGCCGCGGCGGCCGTCGAGCAACGAGCTGCCGACAGTGCACGCATGCTGGTGGCGGCCGATCGGGTTTCCGGTGTGGCCGGGCAGCGCACCGTCGACAGCGCGCAACGGGTGGTGATAGCCCAGCAGCGGACCCGGAACGTCCGGGAGCCGGAGGTGCAAGGTGGTGTGTTCGCCGAGGTCGCGGCGCTGGCGGATGCTGCCGAGTGGATCGAAATGTCCGGTGAAGACGCCGAACGGCGGTTGGAACGTCAGTGGTTCTTCGTCGAGGGGCTCGACGTCCTCCAGGTCGCCGTGTCATCCGCATTGCCCGACGCGGTGGTGCGGGTCGTCCAGCGTCTCCCGTCGGGTGATTCCCTGGAGATCGTCCAGCGCCCCAACGCCGCCCTCGACCAACTGGCGGAGGTGGTGACGGCCGAGCGGCGGGACGAGCCGTTGGAGAGGAAGGCGGTGAGGAGCGCGGTGGGTGTGTCCTCCCTGGTCACCACGAGAGGCAATCTGCTGATCGAGATGCGGGGGAAGGTGTCCAGTGATTCGTTGGGTGTGCTACTCTCGCGACTCCGCGAGGCGGCGCGTTCGAATTAGCTCGGCCACGACCGACACGGCGATCTCGCCGGGGGTGTCGGCCCCAATGTCCAGCCCGATGGGAGAGTGCACGCGCTCGAGATCTTGGGGCGCCACGCCGGCCGTCGCGAGGGCCTTCCAGATCACCGCCCGCTTCCGCTTGCTCCCCAACATCCCCACGTAACCCGCCTGGGATCCCGCGGTGCGCTCGATGATGTTGGCGTCGTAGCTGTGGCCCCGAGTGGTCGCCAACACGTAGTCGTCTGCATCCAAATCGAGCCCGTCCAGTACCGAGTTGAAGTCTCCCACGAGGATCTCATGGGCCTCCGGGACGGCGTCCTCGTTGGCAAACTCTTCACGGTCGTCCGAGATGACCACGTGAAACCCCGCGTCCACCGCAACCCGGGCGATCGCCGCACCCACGTGGCCGGCCCCGAAGATGACGACCCGCGGTACGCGCCGTATCCACTCCACGAACATCGACCGGTCCCGATCCACCATCACACCACCGCGTCGCTGCCCCTGCACCTCCTCCACCGCAAGCCCCCCGGTCCCCACTACGACACGGCGCCGATCGACGAGCGCCACCTTCTCCGGGCCCTTATCCCAGTCCAGCCCCGTCACCACTGTGACCGCCGATCGTCTGGCAATGCCGTCCGCCACCACACGACACAACTGTGCCATCTCGTCGGAGGGAACGATCGGCTCGAGAAAGAGCTCAACCGTTCCGCCGCACGAGAGCCCAATGTCCCCCGCCGTGTCAGCAGTGAGGGTGTGACTCACGAAGGTCGGCGTGCCACGCTCCACCACCTCGAGCGCTTGCATCACGACATCCGCCTCCACACATCCACCGCCCACCGTGCCGCGCCACCGGCCGTCGCTGGTGACGAGCATCTTCGCATCCGACGCCATGGGCAGCGAACCTCGCTGCCGCGCCACTGTGGCCAGTGCGGCGGGCGTGCCATCCGCCGCGAGACGAGCCGCCTCGGTCCAGAGGTCTGCGGTCTCGCTCATGCCGATGGCATTTCTTGTATTCGGTCCATGGCTCGCCGGTGGAAGTGCCGGAATTTTTCCAGTGATTGCGTTGATTCTGACATGGCCTGTCCTCGTTGGCCTCAATCTACAGTGGAACGAGAAAGGGTGGGAAGCCTCGCGAGCCTCCCACCCCGATTACTCGAAAACAGCAACTGTTAGTGATGGAACTCCATCGCCTCGGCGCGGTACGTGAGCCGCGGGCTGACCATCGGCAACGACTGGGCGAATAGAGCGTAGGCCGCGAGGAACAACCCCAAGAACCCCAGGGACACCCCGATCTCCGGCATGCCGAACTGCGGGCTGTCGATCAGCGAGGGCTGGACCAACAGGTAGCGCTCGAACCAAAAGCCGACGATGCTGATCAACAGGAACGTCGTAAACGTCAGCACCGTTGTCTTCGACTTGACCCAGATCAATCCCCAGAACGGAATCACGAACACTAGCAGGCCGACCACGATGGCGAGAGGTCGCCAGTCGCCCGACAGCCGCCAAAACATCCACGAAGTCTCTTCTCGCAGGTTGCCGTACCAGATCACCAAGAGCTGGCTGTACATCAGGTACGCCCAGAACACCGAGAAGCCAAACACCAACTTGCCCAGATCGTGGAATTGATGCCGGTGAATGATGGCGTGGAGTCCCATCTTTCTCCGCCAGTACACCGTCATCAGACCGATCATTGTGAGCCCGGTCAGGAACGCACCCATGAAGAAGAACGCCCCGAACAGGTTGCTGATCCAGTACGGCGCCAGCGACATGATCAAGTCGAACGCCAGAATGGAAAAGAGGTACGCGTACGCCACGATCAGCAGGGGAGCGAGCCAGCCGATGCGTTTGTCGTTTTTCGTGACCTCGTCCGGTGTGCCCGTGTACCCACCGGCGATGGACAAGTACAAGCGGCGACGCCACCCCGACACGTGATCGGCGAGCTCCGCTACGTCGGGCTTGAGATCGTGATACACCAACGCAATGGCCAGGCCGAACACCGCAAGCAAGGAGATCAAGTCTCTAATGAACACCCATGGCACCGTGAGCCACTGGCCCCGGGCCGGCGTGGGGTGTTCGATCCACGGAAACAGCTCGTTCCGTCCCAAGAACAACACGAGGAAGCAGATCAAGGAAATCGGCAGGAAGAAGACCGTTGCCTCTGCAAAACGGATGATGGCGCCGCTCCAGCGACTCTTCACCACCTTCTGAATGGCCGCGAAGATGTTGGCGCCCACCGCTATGCCGGTGAAGAACAAGAAATTCACCAGGAAGATGCGCCAACCCCGAGCCGGGTCGTCCCCCGTGACCTGCACCACGAAGAGGCTCAGCCCGCCGACCGCCAGGATGACGCCCACGATGAGCATCGTGCGCGCCGGCGCGTCCGTACCCCGGCGGAACAGCTCCTGGTAGCTCTCGCCGCTCATTGGGCCGTCCCTTGGAGTACGCGGATGTAATTCACGATGTGCCAGCGGTCGTCGCCGAACACTCGCTGGCGATATCGGCTCATCAGTCCTCTTCCATTCACGATGACGGCGTAGAGATACCCGTCGGTGTACCCTTGCACCTGGTCCGTCACCAGAGAGGGAATGAACCCACCCATGACACTGTCGATGGGTCCGTCACCCAAACCCTGCATCCCGTGGCACAACCCACAGAAGATGTCGTATCGGTCACGTCCTCTCTCCAGCGACTCTGCCGTTTGCGGAACCGGATTGGGAAACAGGCGGCCCATGTTCCGCACGTTTGGCGCTGTGGGGGCGAGTTGCATCGCTGGCACCAGGGGATCCGCACCGGTCACCGGCACCGTGCCCTCCACCGGTTGCCGGCACGTGGGTCGGTCTTCCGGACACCACGACTTCAGCGGCGGCGGCGCCACGTGGTCGTACATCCCGGTGAACCATGGCACCGACGCCACGATGTCGTCCGGCCCGGGCGCCCGGCGCCAGTCCTCCGTCGAGCAACCGGCCAGGACGACGCACGACGCGAGCAACGTTGCGTTAACCCGTTTCAACCATCACCTCCGTCGCTCCCGCGGCCGTGAGAATCTGCTCCACCGCCGGACGTCGCTCGACGGGACACGGCACGAAAATGCCAATGTGGTCGTCGCTGAACCGCCCGTCGAACGGCGCGCGCCGATTGCTGCGCCAGGCGTGGAAGGCCAATCCCGCCAACGTGGCCAACGCACCGAACAAAATCGTGAGCTCGAACATGATCACGATGTACGGAATCACCGACCCAACCGGCTTGCCTCCCACCACCGTGGGATAGTCGTACGACATCCACATGGTCATGGCGTAGCCCGTCACCAGGCCGGTCAATCCCCCGAACAGCGTCCACAGCCGCACCGGACTCACCGGATGGTCGACCGCCTCGAAAAGCTCCTCGTTCGGGGCCGGAGAGTAGACGGTGAAGTTCTCGTAGCCGCTATGCTTCAACGCCACGATGGCCTCCGAGGCGGCATCGACGTGCCGGTATGCTGCCAGAATCCCTCCAGGAGTGGCTCGCATTATGCCTTCTTCCTGGGCATCGGAATGATCTCCTTCACCTCGGCGATGGATACCGTTGGAAAGTTCTTGGCGAACAACAGGAACCACATGAAGAACCAGGCGAAGCTCCCGGCCATGATGGCCCACTCCACCCACGACGGCGTGTAGTGACCCATGGCATAGGGCTCATACTCGAACGACAGGGACACCACGATGATGACGAAGCGCTCGAACCACATTCCGAGATTCACGAACAGGGAGAGGACGAACAGCGCCGGAATGCACCGCCTGATCTTCTTGAACCACAAGAAGAACGGCAGGAACCCGTTGCAGATGATCATCGTCCACGTCGCCCACCAGTAGTCACCGAACGCCCGATTCCAGAACGAGGCCTGCTCGAAGGTGTTGCCACTGTACCACGCAATGAAGTACTCGGTGGCATAGGCATACGCCACGATCATGCCGGTCAGCAGCAGCAGCTTCGACAGATTCTCGAAATGATCCGTGGTGATGTACCGCTCCAGCTTGAAGACGCGACGCAGCGGAACGAGCAAGGTCACGACCATCGCCACGCCGGAGTAGATCGCTCCGGCAACGAAGTAGGGCGCGAAGATCGTGGCGTGCCATCCGGGCACGATGCCCATCGCGAAGTCCCACGACACGACGCTGTGGACCGAGAGCACCAGCGGGGTCGCCAAGGCTGCGAGGTACAGGTAGGCCCGGGTGTAGTGACGCCACTGCTGGTCGGTGCCGCGCCAGTTCAACGACGTGATGGTGTAGAGCTTCTTACGCCATCCCGTAGCCTTGTCACGGACCGCCGCGACATCCGGAATGAGCCCCACGATCAGGAAGCAGGTACTGACGGTGAAGTAGGTGCCGATGGCGAACAGATCCCACACCAGAGGGGATTTGAAGTTCACCCACAGCATCCGCTGGTTGGGATACGGTATCAGCCAGTACGCGTACCACAGACGCCCCACGTGAATCAGCGGAAAGAGCCCTGCCGTCATCACGGCGAACACCGTCATCGCCTCGGCCGTGCGATACACGGCGGTGCGCCACGCCGAGCGGAACAAGAACAGGATCGCCGAGATCAGCGTGCCCGAGTGGGCGATACCCACCCAGAACACGAACGTCGTGATGTACACGCCCCACATCACCGGTGGTGTGTACCCGGCGACGCCGAGGCCGACCTTGATTTGGTACAGCAGCGCCCCGAAACCGATCAGCAGGATGGTGATGACGAAGGCCAGTAGCCCGTAGTAGATCCTGCCGGGGTTCCCCAGCGTGGCGACGATGTCTCGTGTGACGTCGGCGTAGGTTGGGCGGCTCACGGGGAGGCCTTCAGGCGGCGCGGTCGTGGCCATGCCTACTCCTCCACCGTGTGGCGTACACGCATCAGGTACGTCACTCCTGGATCCGTGTTCAGCCCGTCCAACACCCGATAGCCCAAGTCGCTCTGCGACAGGCGCGAGACCGCCGAGTTGGGATCGTTCAGGTCACCGAACGTTATGGCATCAGCCGGACAGCCCTGCTGACACGCCGTCATGATCTCACCATCCGCGATTTCCCGGTCCTCCAGCACTGCTTGATTCTGCTTGCCCCGGATCCGCTGGACGCAGAACGTGCACTTCTCCATCACGCCCTTGTCACGGACCGTGACGTCGGGATTGAGCTGAAGGTGCAACGGTTCGGGGAACGAGTGGGCCGCACTGTTCTCGTCGGAGTGGTCCCACCAGTTGAAGTACCGCACCTTGTACGGACAGTTGTTGCTGCAATACCGCGTGCCGACGCACCGGTTGTAGATCTGCCCGTTGAGTCCGTCCGACGTGTGGTAGGCGGCAAACACCGGACAGACCGGCTCGCACGGCGCGTGGCCGCACTGCTGGCACATCATCGGCAGGATCTC
>JBDHHA010000145.1:0-10403 GCA_039589615.1 Gemmatimonadota bacterium | reverse complement strand
CCGCACAGGCGACAACCGAAGCTGTCGGCACCTCTGTCGAGATCGGGTTGGGAGCCGGCGCGGGCACCGGCAAGTTTGGCGGACCCGGCGTGGCCGCCATGTTCTACATCGGTGCCCCCTCGGAAGGGTTTGTCATGGGGGCGGAGTTCGTGGGCCTCTTTCACCGGGAGCATTACGCCAGCGGCGGAGCATTCTGGTTTGACCCCGGCCACACGCGCACGACGAGCCGCCTGGCGCTGAGCGCAGTGGGACGCTACAACAGTGCGTCGGGGACCTTCGTGAAGGCGGGGTTGGGTTTGGGTGCCCTGACCGACATTGACAATTCGGCGCAGGATTACTCGCCTCTCTTGTCGTATCTCACGTTGGCCACGACCTTCGGCGTGGGGGGACGATGGTCGGTTGGAAGCCTCGACCTCGTGCCCCGAGCCGACGTGATGTTTCATCTGGGCCACGGCGTGCAAATGACGGGCGTGGCGGGGCTCGCGGTGGCCGTGTTCTAGCCGAGTAGCCGGGGTGGAGGTGCACGGAGGGGAGCCCTGGGCCAAGGCAGACCTGGAGGTAATACGATGAACGGCAAGATTCTTCCCCCCGTGTACTTCCTCCTGGCCCTTGTGGTCATGGCGGGACTCCACTATCTCTGGCCGGTGGCGCAGTACCTCTCGTTTCCCGGTATTCTCATCGGCCTCGTACCCCTCGGTGCCGGCGTGGCGCTCAACATCGCGGCGGACCGGCAATTCAAGCACCACCAGACCACGGTGAAGCCCTTCCAGCAGTCGTCGGCGCTGGTCACGGGCTTCCCGTTTTCGGTGAGCCGCAATCCGATGTACGTCGGGATCACGCTGATGTTGGCGGGCGTGGCGTTGCTGCTGGGGACGGTGACGCCCTGGGTGCCGGTGGTTGTGTTCGCAATTCTGATGAACCTCCGGTTCGTTCGCGTGGAGGAGCGAATGCTGGCAGAGACGTTCGGATCTGAATGGGAGCAATACCGCGCCCGCGTGCGGCGCTGGATTTAGGCTCAATTAACCAACGCGAGGAGAACAACGATGAAAGCAGCCGTCATCGAACAGTTCGGAGAACCGCTGAAGATCCACGGCGACTGGGCCGATCCGGAGTGCGGCCCCAGCGACGCCGTCATCAAGGTGGAGGCGTGTGGGGTCTGCCGGTCCGATTACACCATCTGGAACGGCGGAATCGAGTGGATGGGCATCGTGCCCGCGCTCCCAGCAGTCCTCGGCCACGAGTACTGTGGCGTCGTGGAGGAAGTCGGGAGCGACGTCACCAGGTTCAAGAAGGGTGACCGCGTCGTCAGTCCGTTCAACCACGCGTGCGGCTCCTGCGAGTTCTGCGACTCCGGCCATCAGAACGTCTGCGCCAACCTGCAACTCCCGAGCGTGCATTACACAGGCGGGTACGCCGGCTACACCAAGGTGGCGAACGCCGACGTGAACCTCGTGACACTACCCGACGCAATCTCGTTCGCCGATGCGGCCAGCTTGGGTTGCCGCTTCGTGACGTCCTACCACGGCGTGGTCGATCAGGCGGCGGTGCAGCCCGGGGAGTGGGTTGCCGTGTTCGCCTGCGGCGGCGTGGGCCTGGCGGCGGTGAACATCGCCGCGGCGCTGGGCGCCCAGGTCATCGCGGTGTCGCGGAGCAGCGAGAAGCTCGCCCTGGCCAAGGTGCTCGGTGCGGCGCACACCGTCACCGCGGGAGAAGGCACTGCCGAGGAGATCAAGGAACTCACCGGTGGGGGTGTGCACGTGTCGGTGGACGCACTGGGCGCCGCGGAGACGGCGCTCCCGGGGATCATGAGTCTCCGACCCCGCGGCCGTCACCTCCGCCTTGGGGCGTCCAACAAGAAGGACTTCGGCCAGATCAGCATTCCGGTGGACATGATCCTGTTTCAAGAGCTGAGCTTCATCGGCTCATTCGGCATGCAAGCCGCCCGCTTCCCGGAGATGTTGCAGATGATAGCGTCCGAGAAGTTGACTCCGGGTCGCATGGTGGGCGACACGGTGGCGTTGGAGGGAGCCAGCGACGTCCTCGCGTCCATGGGAGGGTACGACACGGTGGCCATGTCGGTGATCACGAGTTTCTAGGATGACCCAAGCACGGCGGCGCGTCGTGATCGGCGGCTACGGCAGCTCTGCCGTGGGCCTCCTGCTGATGGCGTTCCTGCCGTGGTCCGTCCTGGTGTTGGGGTGGACCTTCTACCTGTTTTGGGTGCCGCTTGCCGCGGCGCTGGTGGTGAGCGTCGTGGCGCTCGCGCAGAAACGCCTCTGGCCCGGCATCGCCCTGCTCGTGGTCACTGTGGGGGGCACGGCAGGCGTCTGGTCGGCCCGCTTTGGGGTCTCTTTGCAACAGTCCGACAGGTTGTTCCGCCCACGCATCGCCCAGCAGGCGTACGCCGCGGGTGAAGGGCCCGTGGTGCTCATCGACGAGGCCCACAACAACTTCCACACGGCCACCGGGCGGTACCTGCCCTTCGCGGAGTTGTTGCGCCGCGATGGGTACGTCGTGCGGGCGTCGGAGGTGCGGTTCACTGAGGAGATGTTGCGCACCGCGAGACTCCTGGTCATCGCCAACGCGCGGAGGCCTGCGGAGGAGCCCGCCTTCACCGACGACGAGGTGGCGGCGGTGCGGGATTGGGTGGCTACGGGCGGATCGCTGTTGCTCATCGCCGACCACCCCCCTTTCGTGGAAGCCGCCCGACAGTTGGGCGCCACGTTCGGCATCCGATACCTCAACGCCAGCGCGGTGTGGGAGGCCAACCCGGGCCCCATCACCTTCCGCCGTGCGGATGGCACGCTGCGGGACCATCCCCTCACCCAGGGCATCGACCACGTGATGATCTTTGGCGGCTCGTCCTTCGAGCTGGACCCGCCCGGCGAGCCGCTCTTGGTGTTCGGACCCGAGATCTTCTCCCGGCCGCCGGCTGGCGCCGACATCGACCGCGGGCCGCTGGAGGGACATTTACAAGGGGCGGTGCTGCCGTTCGGCCAAGGGAAAGTGGCGGCGCTCGCCGAGGCGGCGATGTTCTCGGCACAAGTGTATGGACGCTTGCGCACTCCAATGGGCATGAACCACCGCGGGGCCAGACAAAATGCCCAGTTCTTGCTCAACGTGATCCACTGGCTGACGAATGCGAGCGCAACATGAGGTAATCCTGACAACCCGCGCCCCTTGCCCGCGACTTGCATGGAGCCTACGTACCCATTGTGGTGACAATCGCACCCAAATTGAGTACATTTGTTACCATAATGGGTACTACCAAAGACTCCGTTGCCGAGGCTCTGTTCGGGAAGACCCGCCGCCAGGTTCTTGCCCTGCTCTTCAGCCATCCACACAAGGCGTTCTACCTGCGCCAGATTGCCCGGGAGACAGGCGCCGGAGTCGGGGCCGTCCAACGGGAGCTCGACCGCCTCACCGGGGCCGGGGTCATCACCAGAGCACCGGATGGGAGGCAGGTCTACTTCAGAGCGAACCCTGACTCGCCGGTGTTCGCCGAGTTGCAGGGGCTCATGGCCAAGACGGCCGGCATCGCCGATATCCTGCGCTCGGCCCTGCTCCCGTTAGAGAAGATCGACATCGCCTTCATCTACGGATCCGTGGCCAGGGGCTCGCAGACCACCTATAGCGACATCGACATGATGGTGGTCGGTGACGTCACCCTGCACGAATTGCTTCCGCTGCTGGGGACGGCTCAGGAGCGGCTTGCCCGGGAGATCAATCCCACGATCTACACGCTGGCGGAGTTCCGGTCCCAACTTGCCGACCGGCAACACTTCGTGAGCCGCGTTCTCGAGGAACCCAAGATCTTCATCATCGGTGCCGACAGTGAGCTTGAGCGACTGGCTGGCTAATCGCTGGCTGGTGGAGCATCGTGTGAGCCGGGAGGAGATCGCGGACCTCCTGGCTGTCGTGGACCGGGACCTAGAGGATGCGGCCATCGACCGGCTCAGCCCGGATTGGCGGTTGGGCATCTCCTACAATGCCGCCCTTCAACTGGCCACACTCGCCTTGGCCGCAGAGGGCTATCGGCCCGACCGACAACGGGCGCACGAACGGGCCATCCAGTCGCTCCGCTTCACCGTGGAGTTGGAGAAAGACCTTATCGCAGTTCTTGACGGAGTGAGACGAAAGCGGAACATCGCCAGCTATGAGCGGGCCGGCACGGCGTCAGCTCGTGAGGCCGAAGAGATGTATCAACTGGCGCGCGCGCTACGCACCCGAGTCATGGAATGGCTCGAACGGAACCACTCAAATCTCCTCACTGACAAATGAAAACGATATTTCCAATCGCGTTGGGTTTCATTCGCGCCGCCTGCGGCTCGCCCGGTGATCAATCCTATGTCACGGTCCGGGACAGTGCCGGCATTGGAATCGTGGAGTCGCAACGCCCTCAGTGGCAGGAGGGCGAGGGATGGACCCTTTCCCCTGAGCCCATCCTGGAGATCGGGGTCAGCGACGGCGAAGAACCCTACATGTTGGATCAGGTGCGGGCCGTGGCGCGGTTCGACGACGGCGGCATCGTCGTCGGAAACTCAGGGGACAACACGCTGCGGTTCTACGACGCGTCGGGGGTGTTCCTCCACAGCGCCGGCGGTTCGGGAGGTGGACCCGAAGAGTTCGCCGATATCATGGGCTTCCGCCGTCTGGGAGACAGTGTGCTGGTGTGGCAATTCACTTTGAATCCCAGCAAAGTGTTCGACCGCCAGGGAAACCACATCCATACCCTGCAGACTCCCAAGCAGATGGTCAGTATCCAGGGCGTGTTCGCCGACGGCGCCCACCTGTTCAGCCTGTTCGCGTCGTCACCACCGCCAAGCGAGGATTTCTTCGTCCACGAATCTCCGCTGTACATCTCCACGCCCGATTTCGCCGCAACCGACAGCCTCGGCACGTTTCCGTGGTGGAACATCGTGACCATGGAGCTGGGCGGCCGGCGGGTCGTGATGCCACAGGAGTATGGTGCCAGGCGGGGATTGGCCGTGGGCGACGACGAGTGGTATTACGGCTGGCCCGAGACCTACGAGTTTCGCGTCCTCGACAAGGAAGGGAGCGTCCGCCGCATCGTGCGGCGGGCGTGGGAACCGGTGCCCGTCACCGACGCCGACCGGCAGCGGTATCGCGAATCCATGCTCGGCCTGGGAACGGAGGACGGCGGGCCGGTGCCGCCGCGAGTGGCGCAGCAGCGGCGGGACATGGCGAACGGGATGGTGTTTCCAGACCACCATCCGGCATACCTGAGTATCCATCCCGGCGCATCGGGACACGTTTGGGTCATGGCGGGCCCGCCCGGATATCCCACTACGGTCGACGCGCCCACCACCTGGGACGTGTTCGGTCCCTCCGGCGCCTGGCTCGGTAGCATGACCTTCCCTGCCCGGTTCGTCGTGCACGAGATCGGCGAGAGCCACGTGGCCGGCGTGTGGCGGGACGAGATGGACGTGCAGCGGGTGCGGGTGTACGAGCTGGTGAAGTCGTAGGCCGCGCCACGCCTTCATATTACCTCACCAATTCGCGTCCGAGCTGGTCGGCCCGGCGCTCACAGATTCCGATGATGCTCTGATAGATCGGGCAGTCGCCAAAAGCGTCGGCGCAGAATACCGCGGTCGAGTGCAGTGAACCGAGGACGGCCTCCATCTGCTCCGAGAGCCGCGCCTTGACCCCACTGGCCGGCAGCCGCAGCGCCCGTGCGAACCGCTTCCAGTCGTTCCACTGCACGTTTCGGATGTCGTTCGCCCCGCCGATCTTCATCGCCAGGTTCCGCTGCAGCTCCGGATAGACCTCGGTGCTCACCAGGTCATAGTGGGGGGTGAGCCGCAGGCCGTCGTCCAAATACAGCAGAGCCAGGTTTTTCGCATGGGCATCTTCGTTCCCAATCAGGTAGTTGAACCCCACCCAGCGTACCAGACGCTCGAGGTCCGCGGCCGGCAGGCCGGAGTGCCGCCTGATCACGTCGGCACACTTCTTCAGCCCAGGGCCTCCGTCGAACTCGTACTTGCGATCGGGTTCGGTACGCAAGATCTGGCAAAAGTCTTCCTGGTGGAGTTTGAGACGCGGTGAGCCCGCGGGTTCCAGGGACGGCAAGCGATCAAACCGTTCCACGCAGAGGACACGCACCTCGTGGCCTGGCAGACCGGTCGTTGGCACCTGAAGGCCGGAATGTGCGGCCAGCGCCATGCAGAACAATTCGTTCTCCAGCAGGTTGGCAAACACCGGCGCTGCTTGCTTCAAGATGTGGCTCGTAACGGCGCCGTTGCGCGGGAGGTGCCAGCTTCCGTCGTCCTTGCGGAACAAGGCGATCTTCTCCTGAACGCCCGGGAGCGAGAGACGCCCCCGAGCCACCGCGTTCGCGAGGGCGGAAGGGTCCCCAAGCGTAAACAGCCCCACGAGCTCCTCCGCCGACATCGTGCGGTACTCCGGTGTTTCAGGCGGCCTGGTATCCGCGGGCCATATGGAGACGGCACCAGGACATTCACCGCCGATCGCACCGAGCAACGCCAGGCTGTTTTCGGGAGTCGTGCCGGCTGCCGCGGCGATCAGACGCCGGTACGCCTGCTCCGGTAGAAGATTCCGGAAGAACGGTCCGGCTTTGGAATCCGCAAAAGGCTCCGGTTCCTTGGGGAGCGACAGGGAAAGCGCCGGCAACGCTTCATTCTCCAACGCCTCGCGCGTGTACGTGAACCGGATCCCGCGGCCGCGCGGCCCCAGCGTTCCGACGCGCTGGTCGTGGAGATAGATGTCAAACACCCGCACTCCGGCCCGTCCCGGGCAGTCCGCGGCGGTCCACGTCGATCCGGAGCCCGAGCAGCTCCAAGATCTTGAAGACCGCGCCGGCTCCTACGTTGCGCCGTTTCCCGCGCTCCAACTCGGTGAGGAGACGCCGGCTGACACCCGCCATCTCCGCCGCTCGAGTCGTGGTCAGGCCGACTTCCTTGCGCCGGGCGCGGATGAGCTTGCCCAGATCGGCGAGGTTGTGAATGACCATCCGGCCGCCGCCTATGATATGTTACACAAAGGGAACAATAGCTCAAAAACACGCCAAATGTTCCCTATACGTAACACTGATAAACACTTGTGTCAATTGCAGTTGGCGCGTCGGCTACATGTATCCCATGAACACGACCACAAACCTGCTCCGACGAGGCTTCGCTTGCACCCGGCGCCTCAGTGAGTCATACTTGTAGACACACTCTGCAAGTAGGACGCTAATGCGACAGGGTTGGCTCGGCGAACTGGAGCACATGCTCCTCCTCTCGATTGTCCGCCTGGGCGATAACGCCTACGCGCCGGACATCGGTCGCACACTGGGAGAGCGGGCCCGGCGGCGCGTTTCCCGGAGCGCGCTCTATTCCACGCTGGACCGACTGGAGAAGAAGGGATTTGTGCGGTGGACCATCGAAGGGGCCACGTCGGAGCGGGGCGGTAACCGGCGGCGGCGGTTCACGGTGACGCCCGGCGGGCTGGCCGCTCTTCGCGCGTCGCACATGGCGATCCGCGAGTTGGCCAAGGGGCTTGGCGGCAAGCTGGCCGGATCGGCAGGGTGACATGGGGCATCACGTCCAACACCCGCCCCTCTTCCCCAAGATCTTCCTCCGGCTGAGCCTGCCGCCGGGGATCCTCCGCGAGAGCGTGTGCGGAGTTCTCGCCGAGGACTTCCGCCGCCAGATGCGCACCGACGGACTCGACCAGGCAACCCGCTGGTACCGGCGCGAAGCACTGCGGTTGGCGGCTTACGGCCTGCGACGCCGATTCGCATGGGCACGCCGGGGGCTCGGTGTCCACCGTCCGCAGGGCGGCGCACCCGCGCCTGGGCCCTCCCCCCACCACCGGTTTTCCCCGGGCCGCGCTTCACTCCTCCAGGATATCCGCTTCGCCCTCCGCGCCTTGCGGCGCGCGCCGGGGTTCACGCTGGTGGCCGCCGGCACGATGGCACTGGGAATCGGCGCCACCGTGATGGTGTTCAGCGTCGTGGACGGCGTCCTCCTGCGAACCCTTCCCTACCCCGATGCGGATGCCCTGGTGTTGGTGGGATTCCACCGTGACGGTGGTCGGCTGGGCCCAACGACGGGTGAATTCCTGGATGCGTGGCGCGCCGGGAGCACCCAACTGTCCGGGATCACGGGGAGCGTCACGACGCGGAAGGTACTGGCCGCGCCGGGAGAACCCACGCGACTCCGGGGTGCATCGGTCTCCACCGACTATTTCCAGCTCTTGGGCGTACCGTTTGCCGTCGGCGCCGGGTTCCCCCCGGAGTACGACGAGCCCGGCGCGCCCCGCGCGGTGATCATCAGCCATCGCCTCTGGCGCACCCGGTGGGCGTCCGACCCGGATATCGTTGGGCGGTCGATCGTGTTGGACGACACCGCGTTCACCGTCACCGGAGTCATCGGCGCCGGATTCCGCCCGCCCGACGTCCTGCGGCACGGCGACGTGGATCTCTGGACGCCGCTGGCGTTATTGAGATCCTCCCTCAGGAGCAGGACGGATTTCTTCCTGCAGATCGCAGCCAAGCTCGATGACGGCGCCACGCCCGAATCCGTCCGGCAGGAACTCCAGGGGGTCGGCGCGGCCGTGGCGGAGACGTTCCCCGCCAGCTATGCAGAGTATCTGGTTCCGGACGTGCGCCCCTTGCACGAGCAGACCGTGGGCAAGGTCACCGGCAGGCTCTTCATGCTGTTCGGCGCGGTGGCGTTCCTGCTGCTCATCGCGTGCACCAACGTGGCCAATCTCTTTCTGGCCCGGGGCACGGATCGGGTCCGCGAGCTGACGATTCGCGCGGCGCTGGGGGCCGGCGGTCACAGGGTGGCCCGTCTGGTCCTGGCCGAGAGCTTGGCGGTGGCACTGGCCGGGAGCGCCGGCGGTACGGCCCTGGCATTCCTCGGCCTCCGGCTGTTTCGCCGCATGAGCCCGGGAGACATTCCCCGGCTGGCGGAGGTGGCGGTGGACCTCCGCGTGCTCGCCTTCGCCGTCGCCCTCGCCGTGTTCACCGGGGTGCTGTTCGGTCTTGCGCCGGCGCTCGCCGCCGCCCGGCGCGATGCCAGCGCCGTCTTGAACGACAGCAGCGCGCGGGCATCGGCGGGCCGGCGAAGACTCCGGCTCCGCGGCGCCTTGATCGTCGCCGAGGTGGCATCGGCCGTGGTGCTGTGCGTCGGCGGCGGGTTGTTGTGCAACAGCTTCGTGCGGCTTTCCATCGTGGACCCCGGTTTCGATCCCTCCCGGGTCGAGACGCTCCCGGTGAGGCTGGGATCCGCCTATTCCACCCAGGAGCGCCGTTTCCAGTTCTTTGACGGCCTCCTGGAACGGGTGGAGGCGCTGCCCGGGGTGACGGCGGCGACACTCACCGCCGACTTGCCCCTGAGCGGTGGCATCACTGCCGCGGTCTACCTCGAAGGCGACCCCGCCAACATCGTCGGCTGGATCCAGAATCACCCCGTCACCCCGGGATACTTCGCCACGTTCGGGATGGCCCTCGGCCCGGGAAGCCGTCCTCTGCCACCGGGCAACGGTGCGAGCCGGCCGGTGGTCGTGGTGAACCAGGCGTTCGCGCGAACGTATTGGGACGGTGAACCGGCACTGGGCAAACGACTCAAGTACGACGACGGGCCGGATGCGCCGTGGTTCGACGTCATCGGCTTGGTGAACGACGTACGGTTCAGCGAGCTGGCGGAGGCGCCTGAGCCCCAGATCTACTACCCGTACCGGTCACGTTCCCCGTATCCGATCAGGCAGATGTATCTCGCCGCGCGCACCCCCACGGGGGCGGCGCCGGTGGGCCCCGCGATACGCCGCATCGTACGCGAAATGGATGCCACGCTTCCGGTGAATGCCGTGATCCCCATGTCCGACCGGGTGGCGAGTTCCATAGCGGAACCGCGCTTCTATGCCACCTTCCTCATGACGTTTGCCGCGGTGGCCCTGGTCCTTGCCGCCGTGGGGATCTACGCCACGATGGCCTACATGGTGGGACGCCGCACGCAGGAGATGGGGATTCGGATGGCCTTGGGCGCGCCTCCCGCCCGGATCGTGGGGCTGGTGCTGCGCCAGGGAGGGACGCTGGCCGCGCTCGGCGCGGTGCTGGGTCTCGCCGCCGCGGCGGCACTCTCCCGCGTCCTGGCGGCATTCCTGTTCGGCATCACGCCCACCGATCCGTGGACGTTCGCTGCCGCCGCCGCGCTGCTGGGGGGCGTGGCGCTGACGGCGTGCCTCGTGCCCGCCAGGCGCGCGACGCGCGTCGACCCTGTGCGAGCCCTCACTGCCGAATAACCCCTCCCACCGGTTGAGCGGGGGTCACACCGCGTAACGCCCCGCCTCTCGGTTTGGGCGGACGCGGGCGGACGAATTGGTGAAGCCCTAGGCGGTTAGTCCTGCCGCATCGCGTCCATCGGATCGACACGGCT
>JBDHHA010000144.1:0-19818 GCA_039589615.1 Gemmatimonadota bacterium | reverse complement strand
GCCACAGCCGCTCGGCTCATCCACGGCACCATCCACCAGTGACCCGTCCCATGGCTGGGATCGACGATCACCGGCAGGTGCGTGAGGTGCTTGAGTACGGGGATCGCGTTCAGGTCCAGCGTGTTGCGGGCCGACCGTTCGAAGGTGCGAATGCCACGCTCACACAGCACCACCTGTTCGTTGCCCTGGTTCAGGATGTACTCGGCAGCCAGAAGAAGCTCGTCGAGCGTGGCGCTCATCCCCCGCTTGAGGAGCACAGGCTTGCTCGAGCGGCCCACTTCTTCCAACAGCGGAAAGTTCTGCATGTGCCGCGAACCCACCTGCAACATGTCACAATGGTCGCAGACCGCCTCGATCTTCCGGGTGTCCATCACCTCGGTGACGACCGGCAGTCCGGTCTCGCCGCTGACCCATTTCAGAAGCTCCAGGCCCTCATCCCCCAGGCCCTGAAAACTGTAGGGCGAGGTGCGTGGCTTGAAGGCGCCGCCCCGGAGAATGCTGGCTCCGCTTTCCTGCACGCCCTTCGCAGCCGCGAGCAGTTGTTCCCTACTCTCCACCGCACACGGGCCCGCCATCACCACCACCTCCCGACCGCCAATGGCCACACCGCGAACGTTCACGATCGTGCCCCCGGGTTTTGCCTCGCGGCCAGCCCGCTGCAGCTGTTCCGTCGGCATGAACCCGTCGTCGATTCTCCAGTCTTCCATGCTATCCTCGCCGGGCCACGGCGATCGCCTCGATCTCGACAAGGAGATCTTCCCGGCAGAGTCGCGCCTGGATCCCAGTGCTGGCCGGCAGCGGTTCGAGTCCCACCCACCCGAAGAACGCCGTCCTCACCTCATTGAAGTCCCTGTAGTCCCGCTCGATGTCGCGCAGGTAACACGTGGTTCGCACGATGTCGTGCCAGTTCATGTCCGCAGACTCGAGCAGCGTGGTGATGTTGCGGTATGTTCTCCAGCACTGCGCCCTGAAATCGCCCACGTGAACAGTCTCTCCGTTCTCGTCGACGCTGGCCGTGCCGGAAATGAGCAGCACCGTGGTGTCGCCGATGTCGAAGGTCAGGGCTCGCGCAAACGACGACGGCCGGGCGTAGTCGTAGGCCTCGTTCAGTACGCTCGGTGCCGCGATGGCGTGCCTCTCGATCGGCGCGCGGAGCTGCAGTTGAGGCGTTGGGACACACGGCAATGCCACCCCGTCTTCAGAGAGAGCCCCCAACCCGGTGAGCTCCTCTCGTTCGCCTGCACTCAGCACCGTGACGTCGATATCGAGTGCCGGCTCCACACTTTGCAGTTTCACAAATCTCTCTGCCTCCTGGGGCGCTGCGCCCCGACCACCCCCGTGGCGGTCGCGGCCAGCACCGTGGCGCCCTGGAAGCCATGCCCAGGACGTAGCCTTTGAATTTACCCCAGAGACCCATCAACGCTTTGTGAAGAAACCGTGATACAAGAAAGCCAGCACGTGGGGTGCTGGCTTCCTCATTACCGCGTGGATTCCCAATTACTGATCGGCCGGTGCCTGTCGGTCGGGATCAGTGCCGCTCGTATACCTCCGTCCCTCCAATGCTGTCGAACGCGACCACATTGTACGGGACCGGAGTCCCCCCCTCCATGCCGGGGGATCCCACGGGCATACCCGGCACGGACAGCCCGACGACATCCGGCCGCTCCCGCAGCAACCGAGTCACCGCGCCGGCCGGCACGTGGCCTTCGACCACAAAGCCGTCTATGACGCCTGTGTGGCACCCTTCCAGCTGTCCCGGGACGCCATGCTCAGTCTTGATGCGACGAAGCTCGGCGTCGCTTACTTCCCTCGTCTCGACCTCGTATCCATTCTCTTGCAGGTGACCCACCCACTGAGTGCAGCATCCTCACGTAGGTGTCTTGTAGACGGTCATCGTGGGCGTGGCGGCAGCCGGCCGGAGCATCGCCGTGGCACCTATCAGAACCACGACGGCGACCGCAGCGCCTCCCGCCAAAAAACCTCGCTTGCCTTGCATGGTGCTCTCCTTCCCCTGGTTCAGACCCTTTCCGGGACCGACCAAAGATAACTTCATGAACCGAGATTGTGGAACGGGGGGAACGAGGTGGGATTACCGGCGGAGTGCGGCCAACAACTCCTCGTTGTTGGAGTGAGGCAGAAACGTGTCGAACTCGAGGTAGTATCCCTCGACGTCGTAGCCGACGAACGCCTTGAAGCGGTCGTCGCCCGTGCTGATGGTGTCGGAGCGCAACTCGAATCCGCGGTCGCCCTGGGCGTGGGCGAACCACCCGTCCAGATCATCGGTCAGGAACGAGAGGGTGACGCCCTTCTGCTCCGTGTAGGAGTGCATTCCCCGCGATTGATCGACCAGGCCGAGGAAGCCCGTCGGTGACGTCTGGTAGATCTTGGTCCAGCCCTGATCCACGATCATGCTCAGCCCGAACCTGTCCTCATAGAACCGCTGCGCATCGCCCAGGTCGTTGTAGTACGTCCAGAGCACCGTGGCCTTGAACCCCAGGCCTTGGGGAACGGCTCCACGGGATGGCAGGGTCTCCGCCCGGTCGAGGACGGGAATGAACCGCTGGTTCTCGTAATGGGCGTTGAACCGCTCGAACTCGAGGAGGTACCCCTCGGGATCGACGGCCACAAACCCGTCGTGGGGGCGTCCTGCCGTGGGATTGAACTCGTGCCGTATGGCGATGTCCGTCCCCGACAGGTAGTCCCACCACTCGTCGAGCTGATCGGTGATGAGGGCGATGGCGACGGTCTTGGGCTCATCCGCCGAGTGCATGCCGCTGTCGGCGTCCACCAGCGTGAGGAATGATGTACCCGCGATTTGCAGGATCTTGGCAAAGCCGTAGTCGGCGGCGATGCGAATCCCGAGGGTCTCGGTGTAGAACTCGGTGGCGGCGTCCAGGTCGGCGTAGTAGAAGAACGCGTTGTTGGCCGTGATGCCGAAGTCGCGGTAGGGGTTCACCCGGTCGGTCTCCGATTGGGCGCAGCCGAACACCAGCAGCGCGGCGGCGGCGGTTGTAAGGGGATCGAAGCGCCTCACCAGTGGATCTCCACCACGTCACCTTCGTTTAGGATGTGGTGCTCCTTCACCGTCTGCCCGTCGAACGCACTGTGCCCCCAGACCCGGGCGAACTTCAATCCGTCGGCGATGTCCTTGTGGATGGTCCGGGCCAGGTCCCCAACGTCTGAGCCGCTGCGCAGCGTGAAAGGCTGATCGAGGTCCGCGTCCTTCTTGGGTTCCTTGGTGTAGATCCGAATGATATCCAGGGCCTCGAAGGTTCGCTGGCCCAGCTCCCCAAACCCGGTGCCACTCACGGTCGAAACGGGGACGGTGGGCCACGGGGTCTCGAGGAGCTCCTGCAGTGCCTCCAGATCCCCAGCCGCACCATCGTGATCCATCGCCGTCACCACCAGAAGTGTGGGCTTGTAGAGCCATCCCGGCCGGGTGTCCGTCGGCGCAGCCGTGGACGCGGGATAGAGTCCCACCGCCTTGCCGTCGAGAAGATCCATCACGAGTTCGAAGCCGGCGAGGGGCCGGTCGATGGAGACCACGAGCCACACCAGATCGCCACCGCGCACCACATCGTAGACCCAGGGCTCCACGTGCTCTTCGCAGAGGGGGGGAAGATCCACGAGCTGGAATGCGATGTTCTCGTGGGGCATCATCCCCGGCGTGGCTTCCCGAGTGGAGATGGGATAGGCGGCGACCTCGGGCTTGGCGTGTGTGAGGGACGCCACGAGGCTGGATTTCCCGGCGTTCGGCGGACCGACAAGCACCACCTGCCCCGCCCCCTCCCTCGGGATCTTGTGACTGTGGCCCCGGGCGCCTTTCTTGGTCGGCTCCCGCCTGAGCTTCGACAGGCGGGAGCGCAGGCCGGCTTGGAGCTTGTCCGTCCCCTTGTGCTTCGGGATGACCCGGAGCATCTCCTCCAGGGCGGCGATCTTCTCCTCGCGGGTCACCGCGCTCCGGAACTTGGCCTCGGCCTCCTTGTACGCCGGCGTGAGGTTGGCTGACATAGATGGGCTCCCGTTTGAACCGCATCCCGTCCCACAAATCCCCTGACTTCAGCATGTAAGGGGGGATGCTACTCTGCAAGGCCCCGGGGCAATTCCGCCCGCCTGAAACCATTTCCCCGCTCCCCCGTAGTGCATACATCGTATACAGTCGGAGCGGACAGTGGCGACTCCAGCTTTTCTCGGGCAGTTCGAGCAGATGGTCCTCCTCTCTCTGCTGCAGCTCGGGGACGAGGCACACGCGATCTCCATCCGCCGGCACCTCGCCGAACGAGCGAACCATCGCGTCACCCGCGGCGCGCTCTACCGCACCCTCGATCGGCTCGAGGCCAAGGGTTACGTCGAATGGGAGACCGACGAGCCGACTCCCGAACGCGGCGGGTACGCGCGGCGACGATTCCACGTCACTCAGAACGGCATCGCGGCCTTGAGGGCATCCCAGAGAGCGATCGACGCGCTGACCCGCGGGGTCGAGGCGGTGTTGAAGAAGCCGTCATGAGCCGCCGCGACGGACCTCCTCCGGCCCCCGAGAGATTGCTGCGCCGCGCCCTCCCCACAGGCCTCTGCGGTCACAGCATCCTGGGAGATCTCCAGGAGGAATACCGGTCGGTCAAGGGCAGACGCGGTGGGGTGCCAGCCGACATTTGGTACTGGTTCAACGCCATCCTGCTCTCCGCGCAATACAGCATTCCAACCGGTGGAAGGCGACGTCGACGATCACACGGCGTCACACAGAGGGCACCCCAGAGGACGCACGCCATGGAATCACTGCTCCACGACCTGCGCTACAGCGCGAGAAATCTGCTCAAGCGACCCGGATTCACAGCCGTCGTGATGGCCACCTTCGCCGTCGGGATCGGCGGCACCGTGGCCATGTTCAGCGCGACCAACGCGGTCTTCCTGCGACCGCTCCCGTATCACGACCCGGACCAACTCGTGTTCGGCACACGTCGTTCGAGCCAGGGCACGGGCGGTTTCGTGTCGGGCCAGGATTACTTCGACTACCGACGAGACAGCGACGCGTTTCAATCCCTGGCAGCCATCAGGGGGTTCGAGCTGTCGGCTACGATTACCGGTGAAGAGACTGCCGAGCGCGTCTCCGCACAGATAGTCTCGACCGAGCTCTTTGCCACACTCGGAGCCACACCTGCTCTAGGCCGCGCATTCGTGAGGGCAGAGGAAAAAGCGGATGCGGATCGGGTGGTATTGCTGAGCTACGGCTTCTGGCAGCGGCGCTTCGGTGGCGCGCCAGACGTCGTCGGAAGCACGCTGGGTGTCGACGGGCAGTCGCACACGATTGTCGGGGTCATGCCCCTCGAGTTCGACTTCCCCAGGGGTACGGAGATCTGGCGCCCCATGCGCGAGGACTCTCCGTGGAACCGCTCACGAGGTCCCCAAAACTGGTTCGTGATCGGGCGACTGAAAGCGGGCGCCACGATCGTGCAAGCCCAAGAGCAGGTGGACGTCATCGGCGTGCGACTCGAGGAGGAGTACCCCGAAACCAACCGCGATCGACGCCTGCACCTCACCAGCTTCCACCAGCGTTTGGCGAGTCGGGCGCGACCGATGTTCCTGGTATTTACCGGAGCAGTCGGTCTCGTGCTCCTCATTGCGTGCGCCAACGTGGCGGGCCTGCTGCTGGCACGGGGGGTGACCCGCACCGGCGAACTGGCGGTCCGATCGGCTCTTGGGGCATCCCGTGGCCGACTGCTCAGACAGCTCTTGACCGAGAGCGTGCTCCTGGCAACCGCCGGCGGAATGTTCGGTCTGACGCTCACGTTCTGGCTGCTCCGGGGCGTCAAACAGTTCGCGCCAGCTGACGTTCCCGGCATTCGAGATCTAGGCGTCGACGCGACGGCACTCGGGATCGCGTTGGGGCTCTCGGTCGTGACCGGTCTACTCGTCGGCCTCATTCCCGCGCTCAAGAGTGCGAGGGGCGATATGCCAAAGAATCTGAGTCCGGGACGGAGCGTTTCCGACCAACAGAGCGCAACCGGACTACGAGGGACGCTGGTGGTGGGCCAAGTGACGTTGTCGCTCGTGCTCTTGATCGGGGCGGGCCTCTTGATGCGGAGCTTCCTGCAACTCCAGGCGGTTGATCCGGGGTTCGATCCGGACCGAATTCTCACGGCGGAGGTTTCACTGTCGAGCGATGGATATGGGTCGGTCGAGGCGCTGAGCCAATTCTATGCCACGCTCATGCGTGACTTGAACGCGGGTCCCGGTGTGACGGCCGCCGGTGCCATCAGCAGGCTGCCCATCGCATCCGGCGGAGGAGATTACCCCGTCTATTCCGAGGAAGCCCCTCCGGCCGATCCGTCCGAGTCGAGCTCAGCCATCGCCCGCAGCATCACACCGGGCTATTTCGAGGCGATGCGGGTTCCCCTGCTTTCGGGGCGCGGTGTGGACGACAACGACACTGGGGACGCCCCGCCTGTCGTCGTGGTGGATGAGGCACTGGTGCGCCGCTACTACCCCGACCAGAACCCGCTGGGCAAGACCTTGGTGTTGGGGTTCCGCGAACCCGTTCCGGTCCAGATCGTCGGCGTGGTAGGGAACGTACTCGCCTCGAACCTCGACGACACTCCCTACCCCACCATGTATTTCTCCATCGAGCAGTGGCCGGAGCGGACCATGACCGTGGCCGTGCGCACCACGACCCGGCCGACGGCGTTGGCGAACACCTTGCGCACGGCCGTGCGCAATCTCGATCCCAGCGTGCCAGTGGCGAAGGTCGCCTCCATGCGCAGCGTGATCTCGGATTCCGTTGCGCAACCTCGCACGACGACCCTATTCCTCGGTGCCTTCGCCACCGTGGCGCTCCTTCTGGCTGCACTCGGGCTCTACGGGGTGCTCGCGTACTTCGTCAACCAAAGAACCCGTGAGATCGGCATACGGATCGCCTTGGGCGCCGCGCACGGCAGGGTTCTTGGGCTCGTGCTCCGTCGTGGCCTGCTGCTCGTGGGCGTGGGCGTTGCCCTGGGAATCGGGGGAGCGTTGGCCACGACTCGCTTCATGCAATCCCTGCTGTTCGAGGTGGGCACGACGGATGTGCTCACGTTTGCCGGGGTCAGCCTGCTCCTCACGCTCGTCGCGGTTGCCGCGTGCGCCATCCCGGCGTGGCGAGCCACAAGGGTGGATCTCCTGACTGCACTGCGCGTGGAGTAGGGAGACCGAGCGACGCCAACCCAGGACCTCCTGCCAATCCGGTCTTGACATCTTTGGATTATTGTCATAGCATAGCTATGACAATAGGCACAATTTTAGGATCCCCGGAGCCAGCGGCCCATGATCATCACGGTGGACCTGTCCAACCCGAGCCCGGTGTACCTCCAAATCGCGGACGCGGTGCGGAAGGCAATCGCGGTGGGGTCCCTCCAGGCCGGAGACCGGCTGCCCCCCATCCGGGAGACGGCGGTCCAGACCCGGGTGAACCGCAACACGGTCAGCCGGGCCTATCTCGAGCTGGAGCACCAGGGACTGGTTCAGGCTCGGCAGGGCTCCGGCTTCTACGTGACCGACGGCGGTGCGGAACGGGAGCGTTCGGTTCGACAGGAAGCCCTGCAGGCGCAGGTGCGGGAGTTGGTCGTGGAAGCACGTCTCTCGCGGACGTCCATGGAGGAGCTCGCTCGGATGGTGCGGGAATGTGGGGAGACACTGGATTCGGAGGACGGACATGACTGATTGGGCCATCGAGACACACGGCCTGGGACATCGCTTCGGAGAGGTCTGGGCGGTCCGGGACCTGGACCTGAAGGTTCCGCATGGCTCGGTGCTGGGGCTTCTGGGCCCAAACGGGGCGGGAAAGTCCACCACGATCCACATGTTGATGGGGTTGCTTCCTCCCAGCGAGGGCTCCGCGCAGGTGCTGGGACGCGACCCCGTCAAGGACGATGTGGCGGTGCGTAGCAAGGTTGGCTTTGTCGCCGAGCAACACGGCTTTTACGAGTGGATGTCGGTGGACGAAACGATCGGCCTCGTGTCGGCCTATCACCCCGACTGGGATCAAGGCATCCGAGGAGATCTCCAGCGAGAGTTCGACCTGGATGGCTCGGCCCTGATCTCCGAGCTCTCCAAGGGCATGCGGGCGAGGCTGGCGCTGCTCCTTGCACTCTCCTTCGACCCCGGGATGCTGGTCCTGGATGAGCCAACCGGGGGGCTCGATCCAGCGGCCCGGCGGACCTTCATCGAGACCATCCTGGGTCGGTATCAGGAAACCGGCAAGACGATCCTGGTCTCGTCCCACCTGCTGAACGAGTTCTCGGGACTGCTGGACCACGTGGCCTTCCTCCGTGAAGGGCACCTCGATCTGGCCATGCCGTTGGCCGAGCTGCAGGGGCGCGTGAAGCGCGTGCGCCTGGTGTTCGAGGAAGGGGTCCCGGAATCCCTCTCGGTTCCCGGTGCCCGGAGCGTCAAGGCCAACGGGCGGGAAGCCGTCGCCGTCTTCGATGCCTTCGATGCCGACGAGACGCCCCGGCGGCTGGAGGGGGTGGGAGCGTCGAGGATGCTCATCGAGGAGCTGACCCTCGAGGACATCTTCGTGGAGGTCCTGCGCTGATGACGCTCGCCAGCGTCCCCGTCTTCCGGAAGGACCTGCGCGTGCTGATCAGGCTCCTCCCGTGGTTCGTCGCCCTGAGCTTGCTCTCCGGTTTGGTTACTGCGGTGTACTTCTCGGTCAAAGGATGGCCCGGCGTCATGGAGGCCGCCACTGAGATGACCCTGGGCACCCAGTGGATGATGGGCCAGCTGTATGCGCTGGTCGCGGCGGCATACTTCCTCGGGGAAGAGCGTTCGGCGGGCACCGAGGTCTTCCTGCGCCGGCTGGCGGTATCCCGGGCTCGGATCAACATCGAGAAGATCGCTGCCGGGCTGACCGCCGTAGTGTCACTGTGGGCCTGCTTCGCCGTGTGTCACGCCTTGGCGCTGCCGCTGGGCGGGCTCTGGTCCAGTGATACGGCGCGTCGCCTGTACCCGGCGCTGGGCGGGCTCTGGACCTCGAGCGCGTTCGTCGGAGGCCTTCTGGCCCTGGCCTGCGTCTCCGCCTATTTCGTAGGCGTCCTGGTGTCGTTCGCGGCCCGGCAAACCGTCGTCATCGTCCTCGTGGGGGTTGCGATCTGGTCCACCGGATTCAGCCTCCTGATGCTCGCCATCGACGATCAGCTGTCCATGTCGTGGGACATGGTGTGGCTGAATGTCGTCCTCTATGCACCGCTCGTGGCGGTACCGGTGGTCATGGCCCTGCCGGGGCGGCGCTTCCGCTTCTCTCGACGCGCCACGTGGCCCCTGTCGGGTCGGACCCGCATGCTGGGGCTCATATGGAAGAGCATCGCCGAGAACACACTGCTCCAGGTGGCGTGCATCGTCTTCCTGGCGGCGGCCCTGGTCGTGCCGCTGGAGACGGACTCCTGGTTCGTCACCGTGGGGGCTCTCATTCTCATCGCGGCGTTGGGGACGGCCGCCTACGTCCCGGCTGAGAAGCAGGGCCTGCACTGCCTGTTGTATCAGCACCCCGTGCCGCGGAGCCAGCTGTTCTGGGCCAAGACCATCGCGGCGATCGTGCCGGTGCTGGCGGTCTCTGTGGGGGCCTTTCTGCTGTGGAGCCGCCTGGACCCCATGCCGTTCCTCACCGCCCTCGCCCTCGGAGCGTTCGCGTACGCGTGCGCGGTGCTCCTGACACTCACGCTCCGCCGTCAGGTCGACTCCCTGCTGGCAACGGCGGCAATAATCGCGATGACCATTGCGATCCCACTCGTGATCCGGGATTACTTTCAGCCGGCTCAGGGTATCCCGGGCGAGCAGATCTTCGGCCTACTCCTCGGTGCGGCGGGACCACTCGCCCTGCTCGCCGCCGGTTGCCTCATGGCCGCCCGGCGCATGGCTACGGATCGCG
Source organism: Gemmatimonadota bacterium (assembly GCA_039589615.1). Classification (GTDB taxonomy): domain Bacteria; phylum Gemmatimonadota; class Gemmatimonadetes; order Gemmatimonadales; family GWC2-71-9; genus B3T1B10. Next base: position 9,920 of record JBDHHA010000144.1, on the reverse strand, counting down.
CCGTGCTCACCGGATCCCCTCGCCACCGGCTCGCGTACTTCGCCCGTGTCTATTTCGTGATCATGGCCGTATCCGCGGTGGTCACGTTGGCGGCGTGGCCCGATCTCGTGTCCTCTTTCATGCGAGGTTGAATCAGGAGGTATTGGCAGTGGGCCACTTTACAGGGTGACCACACCATCCCCGGCAAGAGGCTTCCAACAGCCGCATAGCAAAATGGGCCGCCCGATGCTGGATCGGACGGCCCATCAATCAGGTCACGCTAGTCGGCTAGGCGCTGACCGGGGTCACGTTCTCAGCCGCCGGGCCTTTCTGACCCTGGACGATGTCGAACTCGACCTGCTCACCTTCGCGCAGTGACTTGAAGCCTTCTCCCTGAAGGCGTGACAAAGCCAAAGCCCTTGCTGTCGTTGAACCACTTTACTGTTCCTTTGGTACGCATTACGTACTCCCTCTGTGTTGACGTGGCCGGGGGTGCGGGTAATGCCGTACCAACCGACTACACTTCCGCGGATCAATGCCCCCGCGTAGGGCTGCCGCGCAACCTGCGCGGCGTGAAACTCAAAAAAGAAAACGGGACACCCGATCGCTGCAGGGTCCCCCGTCGACGTTCGAATGTGGCCGGCCCCAAATTGGGCCTGGTATCAGGTCACCAACTATAACCGGCGCCGAACACCGGGTCAAGCTTACAGGCTGGCGATCGGTGGGCTGCCCCAGTGACCCGGGGCTAACCCGCCGGAGACTCGATCGCCCGACTCGCCCCCCCAGATCGGGCCTCGTTGTGTTAAGTTTCAATGATACGTATCGATACGGCAGGTGATTCTTGGCAAGACCGGGACCGCAGACGTACAAGAAGCGACAGCGAGAGCTGGCCAAACAAGAGAAACGCAAGCTCAAGGCAGAGCGTCGAGCCCAGCGGAAGGAACAGAAGGCCCTGGAGTCCGCTCAAGACGTCGATCCCGGGATCGACGCCGATATAGCCGAGATCGTTCCCGGCCCGCAGAAGCCACTCTTTTGACGCGCTATAACGAGCAGGGCTCTCCTGGTCGAGAGTGGGGGCAGCAGTGACGCCGGCGCCGTCGGCCCAGCCGACGCAGAACACCGAGAAGGTCGGTGAGTTGCTGCAGCGCGTGCTGAACGAGACCAACCATTCCCCGGCCGAATTGGCCGAGGCAGTACAGGTCCCTCCGAAGTACATCGCCGACTTGATCGCCGGCCGCCGGAAGCTGCCGCGGCCGGGGCGTACCGACCTCTACGAGGGGATCACGTCGTTCCTCAAGCTGGGCCGCAACGAACTCTTGGGCTGCGCCGACGCTGAGCGCGCGCAAGCCAAGCCCAAGCGCAAGGCGGGTCCAAACCCCAAGGTGCGCAAGGAGTTGCTGGCCCTGTGCGAGCCGAGTACTGCCGGAAAGCTGGAGCGCGATCGGACCAAGGACGGCGCCGCCCGTCTTGCCGACCTCGCCCAGCGGTTGCTCGACGCGACGCAGCGAGCCACGCGGCGGAAGCTTACCGATCAGAAATCGCTGCGGGGGGCCGCGAGGCACGGCGGCAGCTCATACGTGGCGACGCGTTTCAAGGTATTGGAGTTCCTGGATGCCACGGCCGACACGCTGACCACCAGCGACGTGGCCGAGTTCCTGAGGCCCCTGATCGACTTCTGGGACGTGGATATCGAGACCGGGGTTCTCCGGGTGGTACTGCGACCGCACCAGTCCTGAGTTGCGGTAGCTCCAAACAGCCGGGCCACAAGAAGGCCGCCCCCGTCAAGGGGCGGCCTTTTTACCTAGGCACCGCCCACTCCAAAAGTTGACAGCAACGTGCCGAGGTTGCCAACGCGCAACGCATCGGCCGTGGCCAGCGGAACTTCCGCCTCGGCCTTGACAACCTTCGCCTTCATTTCCTGCACTCGGGCCCTCATCTCCTGCTCTCGAGCGACGGCCATGGCGCGGCGCTCTTCGGCCCTCGCCTGCGCAATCCGCTTGTCGGCTTCGGCCTGGTCAGTTTGCAGTTCAGCCCCGATGTTCTTGCCAACATCGACGTCCGCGATGTCGATGGACAGAATCTCGTAGGCCGTACCGGCATCCAGGCCCTTCGCAAGCACGGTCTTGGAAATGTTCTCGGGATTCTCCAGCACGGCTTTGTGGCCCTCGGCCGAGCCGATGGTCGAAACGATGCCCTCGCCCACGCGGGCGAGAATCGTCTCCTCCCCAGCTCCCCCCACGAGTCGCTGGATGTTCGCCCGCACCGTCACCCGCGCCGTCGCAATGAGCTGGATCCCGTCCTTGGCCATCGCCGCGACCTTGGGCGTCTCGATCACCTTGGGGTTGACCGATACCTGCACGGCCTCTTGCACGTCCCGGCCGGCGAGATCTATGGCCGCCGCCTGTTGAAACGGCAACTCGATTCCGGCCTTGTCGGCCGAGATCAGTGCCTGGACCACGCGATTCACCTTCCCGCCGGCCAGGTAGTGGGCCTCGAGCTCATCGACATCGAGATGAAGGCCGGCCTTCGTCGCGTTGATCTGGGGCTCCACGATGACACGCGGCGGCACCTTTCGGAGCCGCATCCCCACAAGCGCCCACAAGCCGATCCGGACGCCGGCCGCCCATGCCGCAATCCACAGCCGAAGCGGAATGTAGCTGAGCAGCAGCCACGCAAGAACGAGGACGACGAAGCCAACAACAATAATGGTCAGCACACCTACAGAGTTGATAACGTCCATGGTCATTCACTCACGATAGTGAGCACCTCTGATTCCTCGATAATGAGATATTGCTCGTTGTCTAAGGCTACGATAACCATCGCTCGACAAGATGCCACTTCCGCTACGATCGCGCGAGGTCCATCGAGTGCACATGTCGTCTCAGCATGAGTGATTGCACACCGCTCATCAATGTCGATACGCCCCAATACAAGCCGTACCCCGCACCCATCCGCATGAGGAAGACGAGTGTCAATACGGTGGGCAGGCCGATGACCAGCCACCGAGCTTCCGATCCGGTTTGGGGGCTCATCAGCGTAACGACGTACGTCAGTGCGGTCACTGCGAGTGCCAGGCCGACGTCCGGCCGCGCGATGCTCGAGATCCAAAAGAAGCGGCCCGATGCTCCGCTTGCCAACACGCGCCGCAGAGCTTGGAACGCGCCCAGGAAGAACGGAAGCTGGATCAGACTACCTAGTATGCCTGGCGTCGGTCTGTAGTCGTGTTTGGCGTACAGCCGCGACGTCTCGGCCATGAGACGCCGCGGATCCTTGCGAAATCGTTGCTGCAGCTTCTCGAGGTTCGGCCGCAGCGCGAGCAGCTTTGTGCGATTCGCCCAAGTCTGGCGGGCGATTCGATATGTCAGGGGAAGCAAGGCAATGCGCACGCCAAGTGAGAAGGCGACGATCGCCCAGGCGAGGTTTCCTCCAAAGGCCTGCGTGAGCACCAATAGCGAAGCCTCGAGGGCGTCCACGAAACTTGCCCAAACCGTCATGGCCGGCGCCTCCACTGGGGACACTGGCAAGGTATATCCCGAGGCCCCCGCAGCCAGCCGTTGTTCAGCGACCGGTCAATTGGAGCGCTCAGCGGGTTTGACGCGGCACCGAGCGAAAGCCGAAGCGCATGGATAACCCTATCTGCCGATGACGGACTCGGCGAAGATCACCACCGGTGCGGTAGCCGCGTCACCGGGCCCGAACTTCCAGATCAACGTTGCCCCGTCGCGATCGTGGGCGTTCGAGGCGGTGATCCGGCCGGGCATGCTCAACCGGAACACGATCTCCGAGTAGATCGCCAACTCCACACCAGGCAGTCTGCGCTCGATGAAATCTCCGAGCTCGTCATCCTCGTCGTCGTAGTGTTCTCTGAGCAGGATCTGAAGAGATCCGTCCTCGGCATCCGGGTAGGCCTGGCGCACGATCCTCGCCGCTTGAGGTGCGGTGCGCTCCACGAAGGCAGACACCAACTCCTCCTCCTCTTCGCCACCGGCGTCGAGCAGACCCTGGTCCATGGCCGACCAGAGGCCACCTTTGACGAGCCCGAGCACCTCGCCTCGCTGCCCCGATGTCAGATCGGGGTATCTCGCGTCCATCGCGTCGGCGAAGGTCTGGGCGAAGTACTCGACCAGGACGTCGGGCAGGTTCTCCCAGTAGAAGCGCTCGCGGTACGAGTACGTAGTGTATTCTCCGGCGCGCCCGGTCTCCGCCTGGATCGTGTTGCGAAACTGAACGTCGCCCAGCCGTATGTGCCCGACGTCGGAAGCCGCGTCGGCGCCGACCGCGCCCGCGATACGAACGCCGTCGCTCTTCTCGGCCCAGGAAGCGAAACCGTTGACCACCGTCTCGCGGCGGAACACGTGTACAGTGTCGCCGTCGCGCACTTCCTCTCGGTGCGTCCAGCCATGGTCCTCCGTGACGGACATGAGCTCGCCGAATTCGGAGTACGTGACGTTGATGCCGGCCTCTTCGCTCTCCCCGACGACCATCTCCTCATTGCGGGTCCCGCTGCCGTCGGCGTTCATTGTCGTGTCGATCGTGTACTCGATGCAGCCGCCTAGCCAGAGCACGGGGAGAGCGAGTGCCACGAGATGAAGCCATCTGTTCGTCTTTGTACGCTTCATGATTCTCACCTCTTTCCAATCACGCCGGTCCGCGAGATCACGAACGTCCCGCGGCCCCGCCTTTCAGTAGTCCGAATATGCGCGCCGTCGGCATGGTCCTCTCCGGATCAACAGGCAGCGCCTGCAGCAGCTGACGCAGTTCCCCGGCCTGAATGCCGTCGCCCCGGTCGACATCGGACAGGGCCTCACTCCAGCCGGCGCGTGCCCAGGACGGAACGCCCCCGATAAGCGCTTGGAGTTGAGAGGCACTCAAGACCGTGGCGCTCGCCGGCACCCGCCGCAGCATGTCGCCGAGTTCGGCAACGCTCACGTTCTGCCTGCGCGCCAACGCCCGCTCCCACGCCGTCCTGCCTGCGAGTGCTGCAGTCCGCACGACCGCGTTCGCGGACATGCGAACATCCAGCTCCGCCAGCCACCTCTGCTGCTCCACCACCTGCCGGGCCAGGACCTGCTCACTGCCCTGCAGTTGCTGCAGCTGCGTGAACAGGAAACCGACTCCGAGGGCCAGGAGGACGATCGCTGCCGCCATGGCCGGAACCAGCCAGCCCGGGCCCCTCCCGCGTCTCCAGTCGCGGATGCTCACTGCCTGTCGCTCGCCGATCGCCGCTTCAACCCGCGGCAACATCGAGGCAAGCAGGTCGTCCGGAACGACCGCCTCTAGATCCGCCCGAGACGGAGCGGCGGTGTGCTCATGCATCTTCAGGAGCATGGCGCACTCGGGGCAGGATGCGGCGTGGAGCCGAAGCTGCTCCCAACCCTCATCCGGCAGCGTCCCCTCATCGAGCGCATCCAGCTGATCCTGGAACACATCGCAGTCGATTGCCTTCTTCACGGTGCTTCCTCCGTGCTTCGCAGCAGTGTGGCCAAACGTCTGCGTGCGAAATGCAAAGTCGTTCTCAGTGTCGCGTACTTGATGCCCAACGCCTGCGCCATTTCCTTCTGGTCGTTCTGCTCCAGATCCACCCTGACGAAGACCTGCCGCTGGCTCTCGCTGAGCTCACCCAGTGCGATCAGCAGACGCTGGTGGAAGTCGCGTCGTTCGAGGTCCTCCTCGGGGTTGCCGAGCCCGGACACCAGGCGGAGGTTGGCGATCGCTTGGTCGCCTGGGGCGGTCTCGTGGCGGACCCAGGCTCTTCGCAGGTGGTCCAAGCAGCAGTTCCGATGGACTGTCAGGAGCCAGGCTCGGAACGGCTTCTTCGGATCCCAACGGTGGATCTGCTCGTGGACCCTGACCCACGTGTCCTGCGTGAGATCCCGGGCCGTCTCCCAGTCGCCGGTGTAGCGGTATGCCATGGCGATGAGAGCCCTGCTCTTGGAGCCGACCAGCGACTCGAAGCTCTGCCGATCGCCTCGCCGGCATCCTGCCGCCAACGCCGTCAATTCGCTCTCGTCCACCCTCTGGCTCCCGCAGGTTGGGGTCGGATGGCGCTGCCGGTAGCTACCATGGAGCCAACGCTCCGGTGTCCACAGAGTATACGGAGCAGGCGAATGAACTGTTTACGGCGCCTGGGGGGGAATGCCATCGGATGAGCCGACCAAAGAGAGATCGGTGACTTCAGGCTTGATTCAGCTTCACACCGAACAGGGGTCGGATCCATTTCAATCGTCTGAGGACGTACTCATAGAGCAGGATGCTGAAACCGAAGGTTCCTGCCAGCAACACGGTCAGTTTCAAGTATGCCGACAACGGGAGGGGCAGGAGAAAGTAGGCAGTGGTGAACTGCACCGGCAGGTGAACGATGTACACCGGGTAGACTGCCTTGCCGAGGTAGCTCAGGCTGCGAGACGGCTTGTTGAGATACAATGATCCAAAGCCGAGGATGGCCAGCATCCAACTCATGGATTCAAGAGCGGTGAGCCAGGCGAGTTCTCCCTGCAGCTCGAAGATCAACAACCGCACCAAATAGAGCGACAGTGCAACTGCCAGGGCAACCCAGCGAATTCTTACGACTGCCGGCCAAAACACATCCTGGGCCACCTCGCCAAACATCGATGAAACGCCCATCTTACGATCGATGTCCGATACTCTCGACCGTCTGAAAACCGCCGTGGCGGACCGGTACAGCATCGAGCGGGTCCTTGGCAGGGGCGGCATGGCCACCGTCTACCTGGCGGAGGAAAACCATCCGCGACGCCCCGTGGCCATCAAAGTGCTCGATCCGGAGTTCGCCAACCAGCTCATGCGGGAGCGGTTCGTCCGAGAGGTCGATCTCGTTTCCAAGCTGATCCACCCCCATATAATTCCCGTGTTCGCGGCCGGGGAGGATGAGGGGCTGCTCTATTACGTCATGCCCTATGTGGAGGGCGAGTCACTACGACATCGCCTCGCGCGCGACAAGGCTCTGGAGTTACCCGTCGCCCTGAAGATCGCCCGCGAGGTCGCCAGCGCTCTGCACTACGCCCACGAGATGGGTGTCATCCATCGAGACATCAAACCCGCCAACATCTTGCTCCTCGCCAACGACGACGCGCTGGTGGCGGATTTCGGTATTGCCCGTGCGATCGGTGCGGCCACCGGGGACCCCAATATCACCAGAGCGGGGTTCCCTATCGGCACCCCGCTCTACATGAGCCCCGAGCAAGCGGATGCCGAGGTGACTCTGGACCGGCGCACCGACGTGTACAGCCTCGGGTGCGTGTTCTTCGAAATGCTGGTGGGCAATCCGCCCGCTACCGACCCGAGACTCCAATCCGGCACCGGGGAACGCACCAGCGATTCACTGCCCAGCTTCAGTCCCATGCCGAAGGCGGCCTCGGATGCGCTGGAGCTTGTCGTGGACAAGGCTTTGAGAGAGGAGCCATCGGATCGGTTTGCCACCGCAGCCGAGTTCGAGGACGCGCTCGCCGCGGTGGACGCCGCAACGCGATCCGCAACCGTTCCCGGATGGAAGACAGCTCGCAACCGGTTCGTGGCGGCGCTCGGGGTCGTCGTATTGGCTATCGCCGTGGGACTTGGCTTGTTGCGTGACTGGAGAGATTCGGCGGGAGATCTCGAGCGGACCATGTTGGTGGTGGTGCCGTTCGAGAACCTCGGCGACTCGGACGACGAGTACTTTTCGGACGGAATCACCCACGCGGTAACCGCCCGCGTAGCGGGGCTGGCCGGATTGGGGGTCATCTCGCGCAGCAGCGCGATGCAGTACAAAGGCACCGACAAGACGACGCAACAGATCGGACAGGAATTGGGCGTCGACTATATCCTGGAAGGCACCATCCTCCGGGAACAACCGTCCGATCCGACGAGCCGAGTACGAATCATCCCACAGCTGACCAGGGTTTCCGACGACACCAATGTGTGGGCCGCGACGTACGACGAAGACATGACCGAGGTCTTCCGCGTGCAGTCCGATATTGCCGAGCGCGTCGCGCAGGGCTTGGATATTGCCGTGCTCGAGCCCGAGCGAAGGTTGCTGCAGGCAAAGCCGACCGAGAACATGGACGCGTACGAGTATTACCTCCGCGGCCACGACTATCTGTGGGATAGAGGTTGGACCGCCGAAGATGCAAACGCGCTACAGATTGCGGTCGATATGGTCGAGCAAGCCGTGCAACTCGACAGCACATTCGCTCTCGCGTACGCCGAGTTGGCGATTGCCCATTGGTCGTTCTACCGGAGCTTCATCGATCCTACTGAAGAGCGAAGAGTGCGGTACAGAACGGCGGTCGACAGAGCATTGGAGCTTCAGCCGGACCTGCCGGAAGCCCACTTAGCATTGGGCCTCTACCACTATTCCGGACCCAACCAGGATCACGAGCGGGCACTGGAGGAGTTCGAGCTCGTGGCGCAGCGTCAACCCAACAATGCGCTCGCCCGAGAATTGATTGCCACATTGCAGGCCGCCCGTGGCGAATGGGACGAGGCTCTGGAAAACGCGGCCTCGGCGACGCATTTGGATCCCCGGTCTGCCGACCGTGCCGGTTTCGCCGGCTGGCTGCACCTGTTGGCACGTCGATACGCGGAAGCCGAGCCCTACCTCGACCGCGCCACATCTTTGGCCCCGGATCGAGCGGATCCGTACTCCAACAAGATCAACCTCTACCGTGCGTGGAGGGGTGATCACGTGAAAGCTCGCGAGGTCGTCGAGGAGATGATAACGAGGGTCTCCTCGGCGGCCGCCGCAACCGCCATGGTGCAGAGCGCGAGGGCGCTGCTAGCCAGCGGAGATTACGACACGATCTTCGAGCAGCTGTCGCCGGCCTCTTACCGGGGACCCTTCCCCTTCAACTATTTCTACGTCAAGGCCGAGTTCTATCGTCTGCGAGGTGAACCAGAACGATCCCGGGCATACTCCGATTCGCTGCTCGCGGCCTTGGAACAGTCGCGCGAGGAACGCGCCGCCGACCCGGACCTGAGCTGGTACCTCGCCTATGCGTACGCGGGGCTTGGACGCAGGGTGGAGGCTATCCAGCACGCGGAGCGGACGGAGTCAATGCTCTCCCAGTCCAACAACGCTCTGCGCAAGGCTTACATACAGCCGAATCTGATCTGGATCTACGCGATGGTCGGCGAGGACGAGGCGGCTATGAACCAGATCGAACACCTGCTTTCCGTGCCGTCCAGCATCTCGGGTGTCTACCTTCGGGCCGCGCAGTACCCCGGTTCGCTGCGCAACCACCCGCGCTTCCGGGGCCTGCTGGCAACGTACGAGAACTAGGGGACGGTACCCACCTAGCGGCCTCCGGTCCCCGGCGGACGCAACTCGCTCCAGCGCCGGATGAATCCGACGGCCGCAGTGACCAGCGACTCGGTCGCGGCCCGGCCTCGCTCCGCCGTCGATTCCCTCGGGTCGCGCACCCCCCATACGCCGGTGCTCGACATCTCGGCTGCCGACGTCCCTTTGCCGGTCGCCTCGTCCTTCAGGCCCTCAGCGAGAAACACCGCCAGCGCCGTGGGATCGCCGGCCAAAACTTGGGGCAGCATGGCCTCCAAGTGCGGCGGCAGCGTGAGCTCGGCTGGGACCGCAGCCTCCAGCTCGACGAGCTCCGGGATCAGGTACATCGAGTTGGACGTCTCGGGCGTTCCGCCGTGCCGGTCGAACACGGGCGGGCCCGCGTCCGGCTCCGCGCCGGCAGTGACGCGTGGCCTGAACGGACCCAACACCGAGCCCAGATCCACGGCGATCCCCTCGGTTTCCTGATTGATGCGGTCGACGATGAACCTCGTGATCGCGGCGTTTCCACCGTGCGAGTTCAAGATCAGGAAGCGCTTGAACCCGTGGCGCATGAGGCTCTTCGCCGCTTCTACGTAGACCTCCTGTATGAGGGTCGAGGGCAGGGTGACCGTGCCCTCGAATCCCATGTGATAGGGCGATTGGCCCGGGA